>NZ_BAAAZH010000012.1:19986-431475 GCF_039536805.1 Nocardioides fonticola
TGCCGCGGGCCGATCGAGGAGCGAGTACCTGCACCGATACGCGCGCGTGCTTGTTGATGGGCGCCCGATGCAACTGCGACCAGGTCGTCGCCGTGAACCGTCGGACTATCGCGGCATCGGTGGTGCCCGGTTCGACCCAGACCCGCACCGCCGAGGGCCAACCGGCCACGCCGATGTCGGCTTCGGCGATCAGGCCCAGGCGACGCAGCACCGTCGCCGCTGTGAAGGCCGTCTGAAGATCCGGACAGCCGTAGATGCGTTCGCGTGACGGCGACGCTCCGTCCATTGATCCGTCGGCCTGATCGAGTGGCTCCACTCGGCTGACCCCGAGGGTCTGCGTCTGCATCAGCGTCTGCTCAGAAGAGGTCAGGACAGCTTGCGCTTGAGGATCTTGCCGGTCGCCGTCATCGGCAATTCCTCGACGATCTGCACGACGCGCGGGTACTTGTAGGCAGCCATCTGCTCCTTGCCCCAGGCGACGATCTCCTCGGCCGTCACGTCCGCCCCGGGTTCGAGGATGACGACCGCCTTGACCTCCTCGCCGTGGCTCTCGTGGGGGACGCCGATGACCGCCGCGAGCGAGACCGCCGGGTGGGTGAGGAGCACTTCCTCGATCTCCCGCGGGTACACGTTGAAGCCGCCGCGGATGATCATGTCCTTGGAGCGGTCGACAATGTAGTACCAGCCGTCGGAGTCGCGGCGGGCGAGGTCGCCGGAGCGGAACCATCCGTCCTTGATCGCGTCTGCGGTGGCCTCGGGTCGGCCGTAGTAGCCCTTCATGATGTTGTGGCCCTTGATCGCGATCTCGCCGACGACCTCGTCAGCCGACTGGCCTTCAGCCGGCTGAGCCTCGTCCCAGGTGTCGGGCCGGAGCAGTTTCATCTCGACTCCCGGCACCGGCGTGCCGATCGAACCGACCCGGATCGGGGCGCCGAGCCGGGAGAAGGATGCGACCGGGGAGGTCTCCGAGAGGCCATAGCCTTCGAGGATCGTGACACCGAAGCGCTTCTCGAAGGCCCTGTGCACCTCCATGGGAAGCGCGGAGCCGCCGGCGACCGCGACCCGCACCGTGGCTGCCACGGCTTCGACGTCGATGCCGGCGCCGTCGAGAGCACTGAGCAGGCCCCAGTACATCGTCGGGACGCCGGCGAAGAAGGTGACCTTCTCCTTCGCCATCAGTTGCAGAGCGGGCCCGGCCTCGAAGCGCGGCAGCATCACCACGGTTCCGCCGTAGAGGAAGCCACCGTTCTGGATGACGGTCTGACCGAAGGAGTGGAACAGCGGCAGGACGCAGAGCAGGGTGTCGGGTTCCTCGATCTTCGCGCCGAAGAGGCTGGCGCCCAGAGCGGCGTTGTCGCGCATGTTGCGGTGCCGCAGTTCGGCGCCCTTGGGCTGCCCGGTGGTGCCGGAGGTGTAGAGGATGACTGCGGTGTCGTCCTCGTCGGTGTCGACGGTCTCGAAGACCGGCGCCTGATCTGCGAGCGCGGCGCCCATGGTCTCGGCGCCCTCGATCGGGGACGGCGCGGCGGGGTCGGCGGTGATGACGAAGAAGTGCTCGCACTTCTCGGCCTCGTTGAAGCCGGCGAAGCCCTCGGCGCCGATGGTCAGCTCGGGGGTGCCCTGGAAGCAGAAGTAGGCCTTCGCGTCGGAGTCGTCCAGGTGGTAGGCCACCTCGCGACCCTTCAGCAGCACGTTGAGCGGGACGACCGTCGCTCCGGCCTTGAGGATGCCGTAGTACACGACCGTGAACCACGGGATGTTGACGCAGGAGAGCGCGACCTTGTCGCCGTGCTCGATGCCGCGGGCGGCCAGCAGGTTGGCCACCTTGTTCGCGGCGGCGTTGACCGCGGCATAGGTCAGTCGGGTGTCTCCGAAGACGATCGCGTCGCGCTCGGGGTGGGCGGCGGCGGTCTCCTCGAGGAGGCTCGCGAGGTTGTAGTCGGTCACGGGTGGTGGCTCCTGTGTGAGTGGTTCGGGGAGTGTCGTGAGAAGTCCCCGGGGCGGGGGAAACGGTCGTCAGGGACGAAGGAGGAACTCGGAGACGAGGGGGCCGAGCTCGGCCGCGCTCGTGACGAGTCCGAGGTGTCCGTCCGGATAGACGTGGGTCTCGGACCGGGGGAGCAGGGTGCCCATCAGGCGAGCGTTCATCAGGGGGATGATCGGGTCGTCATCGCCGGCCAGCAGCAACGTCCGCTGCCGGATGAACGGCAGGAGGGGGAGGCTCGTCCAGCCGGCGCCGGCGAGCAGTTGGCTCGCGTATCCCCATCGACTGCCGACGCCGGGCTCGGCGCCGAGGATGCGAGCCGCGAGTTCCGGCCGGTCACGCATCGCGCCGCCGTAGATCTGAGGAGCGATCTGTGCGGCATATCCGGGGTCCCGATAGCGATGAGGTGTGACCATCTTCGAGAGCACCTCCGGGCCCGCGGGGATCATCAGCGATCCGGTGGCGGTCGCGCAGAGGACGAGGCGCCGGCAGAACCGTGGGTGTTGCCAGGCGAGCTGCTGGGCCAAGCCTCCGCCCCAGGAGATGCCGAGCACATCGGCCCGTTCGTAGCCGATCTGCCGCACGAGCCTGCGCACGAGCGTCGCCATGCCGGAGAAGCGGTAGAGGGTCTTCGGCGGTGCCGATCCGCCTACCCCGGGGACGTCGAAACGGATGACCGGGATGCGCGCATCGAGCTGATCGACGAACGGCGTCAGGAGTTCGAGGCGGGCGCCGATCCCATTGAGCAACACCAGCGGGACCTGATCGCTCTGCACGCCCGGTCGATGGCTGACTCGTACACGGTGCCCGAAGACCGTCCTCGTGGTCGTCTCCGGATCGACGTGGGCGGCAGCCACGGTTCCGTCCTCAGATGTGGAAGGTGTCATCACTTCTCGTGCACGTACGTGCCGGGCGCTGCGCACAGCGGCGGGTGATCCGGGTCTCCGGCCTGCTGCGGTGCGGGCACGAGGTCGCCGCTGCGGGCGGTCAGCCATGCCGAGTACGCGGGCCACCACGAGCCGGTGTGGTGCTCAGCGGAAGCGCGGAAGGCGTCGGGATCGGCGGGGGTGTCCACGGCGCGTTCGTACTGCGCCTTGGGGTTGTCGGGCGGGTTCACCAGGGCGGCGACATGGCCGCTGTTCGACAGCACGAACTCCGTCTTGCCGCCGAGGAGCTGCGTCGAGCGGTAGCAGGACTGCCAGGGCGTGATGTGATCGGCTGCCGCGCCGATGACGAAGGCGTCGACGGTGACCTGGCCGAGGTCGATGGGTGTTCCCTGGCAGCGCAGTGAGCCAGCCTCGACGAGTCTGTTGTGGAGTGCCAGGTCGATGAAGTCCCGGTGCAGCGCCGCTGGCATCCGGGTGGAGTCTGCGTTCCAGTACAGGAGGTCGAAGGCAGGCGGCCTGCGCCCCATGAGGTAGTTGTTCACCCAGTAGCGCCAGACGAGGTCGTCGGGGCGGAGCCAAGCGAACACCTCGGAGAGGGCTGCGCCGTCGAGGTAGCCCTTCCTGGCCGAGCGCGTCGTGGCCAGGCCGGCCAGGTCCGCGTCGAGGAGGACCCGCGAGGATCCTTCGACCTGCTGGTCCAACAGGGTCACCGGCAGGGTCAGGGTCTCGACCTCGCCGCCACGACCCTTGGCTGCGAGGTAGGCGGCCGCGACGGCCGTGATGATCCCACCGGAGCAGGTGCCCCAGGCGGAGGTGCTGGATGACCCGCTGATAGCTCGGGTCGTGCCGAGGGCGTCGATGACCGCCTCGACGTAGGCGTCCAGACCCAGGGCGGCGTGGCGCGACGTCGGGTTGCGCCACGAGACGGCGAAGACCTGGAAGCCGGCCGCGACGAGGTACTCGATCACGCTGCGACCGGGAGCGAGGTCGAGTGCGTAGTACTTGTTGATGGTGGGCGGCACCATCAGGAGCGGCGTCGCGTACACCCGCTCGGTCGAGGCGCCGTACTGGATCAGCTCGTAGAGCTCGGTGCGGCGCACCACGTGGCCGGGCGTGACGGCCAGGTTGCGTCCGACCTCGAACGCGGACCGGTCGACCATCATCGGGATGCGCGGTGCGCTGGACATGTCCTCGACGAAGTTGCGCAGCCCGCGCAGGATCGAGGCGCCGCCGGTGTCGAGCGCCTCTTTGATCGCGGCGGGATTGAGCGGGCTGTTGGACGGCGCCAACGCGCTGGCGACGTTGTCGACGAGGAGGCTCAGCTTCTCGGTCGCGCGGTCGTCGAGGGCCGCATCCTCGAGGAGACGGTGCGCCGTCCGGTGCGTCGCGTGGTGCAGCTGCACCCACCGACGGTAGGCGCCGTTCGACGACCACGCCCGATCGGAGAACCGGCGGTCCGCCGGTGCCGGCGGCGCCGTCCCGAGCCCGATGCGTCCGGCATCGCGGGCCAGGTCCGCGAGTCGGCGACCGGTCGCTCGGGGCCGACGCACCAGCTGCCCGCCCCACGAGAGGATCTCCGGGGCGGGGACGGATCGTCCGGCGCCGACGGCGGCACGGATGAGCATCACATCCAGAGCGAGACTGTGCTCGAGGGCGGGGCTCGGCTCGGGATCGACGTGGTCCGGTGCGTTCACCACTTGCTCCTCCTCGTCCGCTCGACTGCAGTCTGGATTGTGTCGGCGCCGTATCCGCGAGCGCTCATGCAGCCGGCCACACGCCGCTTGCTCCGGTTGTGCATCGGGCACATCGTCCAGCCCCGGATCCCCTGGCGTGGCGAGGCTCAGAGGCCGAGGTCGCGGCCGATGAGCTCCTTCATGATCTCGTTGGAGCCGGCCCAGATCTTGGAGACGCGGGCGTCGCGCCAGGCGCGGGCGACGCGGTACTCGTTCATGAACCCGTAGCCGCCGTGCAGCTGCACGCAGTGGTCGAGCACGTCGTTCTGGATCTGGCTGGTCCACCACTTGGCCTTGGCGGCGTCGACCGGGGTGAGCTCGCCCTTGTCGTGGGCGACGACGCACTGGTCGAGGTAGGCCTCGGAGACCTCGATCTGGGTGAACAGCTCGGCCAGCAGGAACTTCGAGTGCTGGAAGGTGCCGATCGGGACGCCGAAGGCCTGGCGGTCCTTGGTGTACTGCAGGGTCTCGATGAGGATCTGCTTGGCGTGGGCGATGTTGGAGATCGCGCAGCCCAGACGCTCCTGCGGGAGCTTCTGCATCATGTGGATGAAGCCGCCGTCGAGCTCGCCGATGATGTGGTCGTCACCCAGGCGCACGTTCTCGAAGAACAGCTCGGCGGTGTCGGACTCGTCCTGGCCGACCTTGTCGAGCTTGCGGCCACGGCTGAAGCCCGGGGCGTCGGAGGGGATCGCGAACAGCGTGATGCCGCGCGCCTTCTTCTCCGGGCTGGTGCGCACGGCGGTGACGACGATGTCGGCGGAGTAGCCGTTGGTGATGAAGGTCTTCGACCCGTTGATCACCCAGTCGTCGCCGTCCTTGACGGCGGTGGTCTTCAAGGCGGCGAGGTCGGAGCCGCCGGAGGGCTCGGTCATGCCGATGGCCAGCAGGATCTCGCCGGCCGCGACGCCGGGGAGCCAGCGCTGCTTCTGCTCCTCGGTGCCCAGCGCCACGATGTACGGGGCGGTGATGTCGGCGTGGATGCCCCAGCACGAGCCGAGGGCGGCGTTTACCTTGTTCATCTCCTCGGCGGCGACCGCGTTGAAGCGGTAGTCGCCGGCGCCGGCGCCGCCGTACTCCTCGGGGATCTCCAGGCCGAGGAAGCCCTGCTTGCCGGCCTCGAGCCAGAACTCACGCGGGATCGCCTTGTCGGTGGCGTACTCCTCGACGTGGGGGATGACCGACCGCTCCAGGAACTCCCGCACACTGCTGCGGAACGCCTCGTGGTCCTCGTCGTAGATCTCGCGCTTCATGTCACCTTTTCGTCTCACTCGAACATGGGGGAAGGGCACCGGTCGCGGAGGGATCTCCGCGACCGGTGCTCCGGGCCTCGCCTGGCGGGTCAGCGCGCGCTGTGCGCAGGCGCGGGGTCCAGCAGTGCCTTCAGCGAGGCCTCGGGATCGGCCAACGCCCGGCGGTCGGGCGCGAGGCCCTCCGCGATGGCCCTCTTGCTGAATGCGAACTCCTGCGGTCGGTTGACGCAGTCGGCGGCGATGAGGCGGCCCTGCGCGAGGTAGAAGCAGGCGAAGGCGCGGTCCCGGGTCGGATCGCCGCGCAGGATCACCTCGTCGTACCCGATGTTGAGGCCGGCGATCTGCAGCTTGAGGTCGTACTGATCCGACCAGAACCACGGCAGTGCCGAGATGGGGCGGTCGTTGCCGCAGATGCTCGCGGCGACGGACTTGGCCTGCTCCACCGCGTTGGGTACGGACTCGATGCGCAGACGGCGCTCGTAGCGCGCATCGACGTAGGTGGCGCAGTCGCCGGCCGCGAGGATGTCGGGATCGCTCGTCCGACCGTGCGGGTCGATGACGATCCCGTCGCCCACCGCCAGGCCCGCCTCCTCGGCGAGTTCCACGTTGGGAACCACTCCGATGCCGAGGATGACGAGGTCGGCGTCGATACGGACGCCGTCGGTGAGGCGGACGCCGTCGACCCTCTCCCGACCCTCGATCTCCGCGACGCCGACGCCGACGCGGAGGTCGACGCCCTCCTCGCGGTGGACGCGCTCGTAGAAGTCCGACACCTCGGGTGCGGTGACCCGCTCGAGCACGCGGCCGGCCGCCTCGAGCACCGTGACGCCGATGCCGAGGGCGCGCAGGGACGCTGCTGTCTCCAGGCCGATGTAGCCGGCGCCGATGATCACGGCATGGTGAGCATCGCGGGCACTCTCGCGGATGGCCTCCACGTCGGCGACCTCGCGCAGGTAGTGGACGCCGGCCAGGCCCGCCCCCGGCAGGTCCAGCCTGCGGGGGCGCGCTCCGGTGCAGAGGACGAGCTTGTCGTAGCCGATGCGGGTCCCGTCATCGGTCGTGACCTCGTGCCGGTCCGGCGAGATCGCGGTGACGTGGGCGTTGCGGAACGTCACCCCCTGCTTGGCGTAGAAGTCGGGTCGACGGATCAACAGCTCGTCGAGGTCGGCCTTGCCTGCGAGGTAGGCCTTCGACAGGGGCGGGCGCTGGTACGGGAGCGAGGGCTCGCTGCCGATGAGCTCGATCCCTCCCGTCCAGCCCTCCTGGCGCAGGCTGGCGCACAGCTGGGCGCTGGCGTGGCCGGCGCCGACGATGACGACCCGCCCGCCGATCTGGTCGTCCGTCTCGATCGCGTCCACGGTCGGCCCCTCAGGCGAGGTGCGACACGGGCGTGAGCTTGACCATCATCTTGGAGTAGCCCCTGACGAAGTTGGACTGCACGTACTCCGGCTCACCGACGACCTCGATGCGGTCGAAGCGCTCGAGCAGCTCCTCCCACAGGATGCGCAGCTGCATCTCGGCCAGGCGGTTGCCCATGCACCGGTGCACGCCGAACCCGAAGGACATGTGGTTGCGAGCGTTCGCACGATCGATGATGAACTCGTCGGGGTTGTCGAACTGGCGCTCGTCCCGGTTGCCGGAGGCGTACCACATGAGGACCTTGTCGCCCTTGCGGATGAACTGTCCGCCGAAGTGGAGGTCGCGGGTCGCGACGCGGCGCATGTAGGCCAGCGGTGTCTGCCACCGGATGATCTCCGAGACCATGTTGGGGATCACCGAGGGGTTGGCCTTGAGCTTCTCGAACTGGTCCGGGTTCTGGTGCAGGGCCAGGACGCCGCCCGACATCGAGTTGCGGGTGGTGTCGTTCCCGCCGACGATCAGCAGGGTCAGGTTGCCGAGGAACTCCAGGGGCCGCTTGATGATGTCCTTGGTGTCCTCGGAGGTCTGCATCAGGGTGATCAGGTCGAAGCCGGGCTCCTCGCCCCGCTCGAGCCGCGCCGCCTTGTCGTGCCACAGCGACATGAAGCTCACGGCCAGCTGGCGGGTCGCCTCGAAGAACTCGTCCTGGTGGGTGGACCCACCGGTCGCCTCGGCGATGCCGCTGATCGTGTCGGACCAGTAGGTGAGCTTGCGTCGCTCCTCGTAGGGGAAGTCGAGCAGCGTCGCGAGCATGCGGCCGGTGATCTCGATGGAGACGCGGTCGACCCAGTCGAAGGGCCGGTCGGTCGGGAGGTTGTCGAGCACCTCCGCGATCCGGCTGCGGATGAGCGCCTCCATCTCCTTGAGGTTCTTCGGAGCGACGACGCCCTGCACCGCCTTGCGCTGCTGGTCGTGCTTCGGCGGGTCCATCGCGATGAACATCTCGATGTCGAGCGGCACGTCGCCGACGATGATGTCGGGCGAGGCGGAGAAGTCGTCGGCGTTGTTGTCGATCGAGCGGATGTCGGCGTAACGCGTGACCGACCAGAACGGGCCGAAGGGGCTGTCGGCGAGGTAGTGCACCGGAGCCTCGTCCCGAAGACGCTTGAAGTACGAGTGCCACTTGCCCTGCCGGAACAGGAACGGGTTGCTGACGTCGATCTCGGTCAGCGGGACGTCCGCCGCGTCGGGGAGGGCCTGCTCGGTGAACACCAGAGGCTCGTTCCTACCGACGAGTCGCTTGGCCTTCTCCAGGAGGTGCGCGGCCTGGACCTGCTTCTCCACAGGGACCGATCCCTGGATGGTGGTCTGCACCTTGCTCTTCGCGCGTTCGAGAACGCTGTCCTTGGTGTCCATGGAATGTTCCGTGCCTGTCTTGATGGGAGTGGGGATGGTGGCGAGCTACATCTGGAATTCGGGGAGGCGCAGCGTGAGACCGTCCATGGCCTTCGCGGCGACGATCTGGCAGGCCAGGCGGGAGTTCGGTGAGCACTCGGGCGACATATCGAGCATCTGGGTCTCCACGGGGGTCGCCTTCCCGGTGGTGGTGACCCATTCGTCCGACACGATGACGTGGCAGGTTCCGCACGCGGCCTCACCGCCGCAGTCACCGTCGATGCCGGGGATCGCACTCCCGGTCGCGATCTGCATGAGCGACTCGCCCTCGACGAGATCCGCCTCGTGCGAGGTGCCGTCGCTCTCGACGAAAGTGACAGTTGCCATGGGTGTTCCTTCCTAGGACCGAGGACCAGCTCCGACCGCGCGCGCACTGTCGTGGGGTGACGGTGCGCGGTGGCTGCGGTAGCGCCAGCTCGACGATCGGCGGCACTGGACCGCGTCGTCGGCGTCCCCCAAGACTGTGAGCGAGCCGCCTCCTGTCGCTAGTGCGTGTTGCCTAGAAACGACGAGCGGGCTTGTGCTCCAAGTCACGTGGCGGAGGCCTGTCCGACCTCATGCCGCGGTCGCACCTCGGTCTGTCGCCGCGCGACGGCCGAGCCGGCCGTCGTGCTTGGTGCACTAGC
Source organism: Nocardioides fonticola (assembly GCF_039536805.1). Taxonomy (NCBI): domain Bacteria; kingdom Bacillati; phylum Actinomycetota; class Actinomycetes; order Propionibacteriales; family Nocardioidaceae; genus Nocardioides; species Nocardioides fonticola. The sequence continues at coordinate 29,284 of NZ_BAAAZH010000012.1, forward strand.
CCGTCGTCAGAGGCGCTTCGAGCGGAACGAGATCACGGCGCCAGGTCCGACGGCGTGGTGAGGCCGGCCGGATGGAACAGCCGGACGTGGCGGAGCGCGATCGCGGTCTCGGCGCGCTGGTCGTCTGCGCCGGGTGGCAGCAGGGCCTCGATCTGGTCCATCCGATAGCGCACCGTGTTGCGATGCACCCGCAGACGCTGAGCCGCGACCTCGGTCGAACCGGCCTCGAGGACGGCGGCGAGCGTTTCACGCATCCGTGCCGTCGGGGCGCCGGCAGCCGCTAACGGGCCGATGGTGCGCTGGACGAACCGGTCGAGATCGGGAGTACACCCGAGGAGGGACATCAACGCGACGTGCTCGAACCTCGTGAGAGCGGGCGGCGGCTCCTGGCGCTGCGCGATCTCCTGTGCACGGAGGGCCTCCCGATGCGACAACGCGAACCCCCCGATGCCCGCCGAGGCCGTTCCGACGGCGGCGTGGATCGCACCGGCATGCAAGGTCTTCGTGAGGCTCTCGAGTGCGCCGTGGTCCGGACGACCGCGAGTCGCCACCCACACCCAGAGCTCCGTGCCGCCGGGTTCGACGACCAGGCTCGAGCCCTTGAGACACGATGCGATCGCCGCCGCGGCGTCCCGGATGTTCGACTGAGGGCCCGGTCGCGACGTGCTGAGGACGAGCGCTGTGTTGATCGAGCTCAGGGGGTAGCCACCGAGTTCCTGGGAGGCGATGCGGACGTCCACGGCGCTGCCGTCGTGGAGGATGTTCCTCACGACGTCGAAGAGTCGCGCGCTGGCGTTGCGGCGCAGTTGTGCTCGCGCCCCGTGGTAGACCTCGATCGACGCACTGAGGCTGAGATCGATCCACTGGCTGGCGCGGTCCCACAGCTGGATGAGGAGGTCTGCCGTCCCCAGCGTCGAGTCGGTAGGACGATGCGCCGTCTCCACGGCGTACTTCCAGGTCTCGTTGCGTGCGGCGCGGTAGATCGTCAGGAGCGTCTCCACCGGCAGTTGTCGCGCGGCGACCTGTTCGGCCAGCGTGCGAGCGGACGGGACCAGCGAGAACTCCAGATCGGGTCTCGACAACGCTGTCAGGAACGCGACCCAGTGGTCGTGCACTGCGGACGTGAGGACCTCGTTCAACGAGTGTTTCGTCGTCAGGTCCGGCAGCTCGGAGTCGATGGCACGTCGGGTGCGGTCGACCCACGTGGCCATGGCCGTCGGTCTGAGTTCGCTGGCGACGTAGCCGGGGACCCACTGGTCGAACGGCGCTCCGGAAACCATCGCGCCGCCTTTCGCGTACATCCTGGTGCTGGGGCGTCAGTTCTATCCCGAGAACCACGGCCCGCCCTCTGGCGCCGAGCACAAAGCTGGTCCCTGGTCTTGGGCGCACGAACCCTGTCCGACCTACCGAGTCGCGCGAGACGACGGCTAGGGGAGGCGGGCGACGGCGTTACAGTGCTCGTCGCCTCCGGCGGAGCCGCCGTCCTGGGCGGTAGAAAGGTGGCCCGGGCCAGATGACCGAGCTGAAGTACCTGGTGCGCGAGATCCTCCCGCACCGAGAGGCCCTCACCAACGACGTGGTGAATGCCATCTTGGAGTCGATCCCGGAGTTCGCCAACGATGCACGGCTGAGGTCGCTCCTGGCGGCAGCGGCCACCGAGAACGTCTCTGCATGCATGCACGCGATCGCGCTGGGTTCCAGGCTCGACACGATCGATGCACCGACCGCCGGCATCGAACACGCGCGCATCCTCGCCCAGCGCGAGGTCCCGATCACCGTGCTCCTCCGGGCCTACCGCCTCGGTCAGACCAGGTTCGTCGAGGGGATCTTGGAACTCACCCGGGAGTCGAAGACCGACCTCGGCACCAGCGCCCTCGATCTGGTCCGCGCAGTCGCCCTCTACATCGACCGCATGTCCGACCAGGTCGCCAATGCCTACGAGGTCGAACGCGAGCTGTGGGTCGGGAGCAAGGCGGCGCAGAGGCAGCACTGGGTGGGAGAACTGCTGGGCGGAGACAACCCCGACATCGCACGCGCAGAGGCAGCACTTCGCTACCGACTGGACGCCTGGCACGTCGCGGTCGAGGCATGGCTGCCCGGCGACCAGGACGGCGCAGGCATGCTCGGCGACTTCGATCGCGCCGTCGCGATACTGCGCACCGCCACGCACCTGCGCGGTGAGTACCTCAGCGTCCCGACCGACTCCACCCAGGTCCGCATCTGGTTGTCGGTCCCCGATTCCTTCTCCGTCGATCCCCGGCGTCTGGAGGCCGATCTGCTGGAGGCGGGCAGCCCCGTCCGGTTGGCGATCGGCGCCCGACGACGCGGCGTGGCGGGATTCCGCAGCTCGGCCGACTCGGCCCGCAAGATCAAGTCCCTGGCCGTCGGGGCCGGCATGAAGGCGCCCCAGGTGCTGACGCACGCCGAAGTCGCTCCGATGGCGCTCTTGACCGAGAATGCCGACGAGGTCCGCACGTTCGTCGCCGAGACGCTCGGTGATCTCGCCTCCCTCGACCCTCGATGCCGGGAGCTCAGGGAGACCCTGCTCGTCTATCTCGAGTCCAACCGCAGCTACCACGTGGCAGCCAGCCGTCTCCACGTCCACCGCAACACGGTGCACTACCGGGTCACCCAGGCGATGGAGCAGGTGGGAGGCGATCTCGGAGACGACACCCTCGCCCTCCAGTTGGCTCTCAGCATCTGTCGCTGGAGTCACCAGCACGGCTGATGCCAGCCGTCTGAGCGGGGTGGTCGCGCTGTGCCGCGGCACTCCGAACGGTGTCGTGTCGTCGCCTGCGACGGCATGACGACACCGACTGGGCGACACCGACAAGGTTGCGTCGCAACCTTGTGCTCAACGCCCAGAGAGATCGACGTCACATGAGGTCATGCTTGGTTCCTCCCAGCTAACCCACCGAGACATCCCGAGATTGGGGGTCGATCGTGACTGAACAGATCAGCGATTCCACGGTCACAACACCACCCGGCACACTCCGAGAGGACGTCGCCCCCACTGTCGCCCCCGGCACTCCGCAGCCTGCTGGTCCGGAGAAGCGCAAGGGGGCCAACCCGCTCCTCGCTGCGCTCACCGAGACCGGCGAGATGATGTCGCTGGCCGGTGTGGTCATCGGGTCGGCGGTCCGTCACCCCCGGGGCTACTGGGGCGACGTCCGCGATCAGATGTTTGCGATCCTCCGCCTGTGCGTCATCCCCATGGCGGTGTCGTGCATCGCGTTCGGCCTGGGTGCCCCGGGTCTGCAGGGCGGCAACATCTACAGCCTCTTCGGAATCCCGGAGCGGCTGGGCTCCTTCTTCATCATGGCGAGCGTGCGGGAGTTCGCACCGTGGATCAACGCGATGATCGTCGCCGGCGTTGTCGGGACCGCGTTCACCGCCGACCTCGGCGCGCGGCGCATCCGTGAGGAGCTCGACGCACTCGAGGTGCTCGGTATCGATCCGATCCGCACCCTGGTCGTCCCTCGCGTCATCGCCGTCACGCTGATGACCGGCCTCCTCGACATCTTCGCCCTCTGCTGCGGCGTGATCGGCGGCTTCATCGCCGCGGTGCCGATCCTGGACGCCACGCCCGGCGCCTTCATCGCGAACTTCTTCTCGAACGCCTCGACGCAGGACCTGCTCGGCAGCCTGATCAAGACCACGCTCTTCGGGTTCTTCGTCGGGATCATCTGCTGCTACAAGGGTCTCAACGCGAAGGGCGGGGCGATCGGCGTGGGCCGGGCCGTGAACCAGGCCGTCGTCATCAGCTTCGCCGTGATCTGGATCTTCAACTACGTCTTCACCGCCACGCTGCTCGGGCTCTACCCCGGCATCCAGGTCGCGAGGTGATGGGCCGATGACCGTCGCAGACCGACCGAGCGTCGAGCACCAGCCGGCTCCCGGCACGAGCTCCTCACAGGGCTCCAACGCCCACTACCAGTCCGATGGCGTCGACATCACAATCGGCAGCATCCGCCAGCAGGCGTGGGGGCTGTTCGAGACCTTCGGCGAGATCTTCAAGTTCTCGATGGCCACGTTCCGCGCCATGCCAGGCCTGCGGCTCTACCCCACCGAGGTGATCCGACAGGCAGCGATCCTGGTGGTCTCCAGCGGGCTCGTCATCTTCCTGATGGAGTTCGTCATCGGCGCCCAATGCGGCATCGAAGGCGCCTACACCCTCAAGCAGATCGGTGCTCCCCTCTACTCGGGCATCTTCACCGCCTGGTGCGGTCTTCGCGAGATGGGCCCCTACATGTGGGGCTACATCCTGGCCGCGAAGGTCGGATGCGGTCTGGTGGCGGAACTCGGATCCATGCGCATCTCGGAGGAGATCGACGCCGTCGAGGTCATGGGCGTCGACTCGATGACCTACCTCGTCGCCACCCGCGTGGTGGGCGGCTGGATCGCCATGCCGTTCCTCTACATCGTCGGTCTCGCGCTGATGTTCCTCGCCGAGAAGCTCGTGGTGGTCGACCAACTCGCGAGCGTCTCGCCAGGCGGCTACTCCTTCATCTTCTGGCTCTATCAATCACCAGGCGACCTGCTGTTCTCGCTCATCAAGATCATGGCGATGGGCACGGTCATCATCTTCGTCGGCTGCTACTTCGGCTACACGGCCAGCGGCGGGCCCGTGGGCGTCGGCCGCGCCACCGCGCGCTCGATGATCATCAACATGGTGCTCGTGCACCTCATCGGCCTGCTCGGGACCCAGCTGTTCTGGGGCCTGTCGCCCAATGCCCCCATCGCGAATTAGAAGGATCACACCTGTGACTGCGGTTGTGCACAACCCTCTCTCGGAGAGGCAGCCAGCTTCCGGAAACGCCGTCGAAGTGCGAGGAGTCGAGAAGGCCTTCGGTAGCTTCAAGGTCCTCCAGGGCCTGGACCTCGACTTCAAGCAGGGGTCGATCACCACCGTGCTCGGCCCCTCGGGCACCGGCAAGTCGGTGCTGCTCAAGCACATGGTCGGTCTCCTCGAGCCCGACGCCGGCGAGATCGTCTTCTTCGGGACGCCCCTCTCCCGGATGTCGCGGACGGAGAAGTACGCCATGCGTCAGCGCTACGGCGTCCTGTTCCAGGACGGCGCACTCTTCGGCTCGATGAACATGTTCGACAACGTCGCGTTCCCCCTGCGCAAGCACACCGACAAGAGCGAGGACGAGATCCGCGACATCGTCCTCCAGCGGCTGGGCGAGGTCGGCCTCGACTCCGCCCTCGGCAAGTTCCCGAACGAGGTGTCCGGCGGCATGCGCAAGCGCGCCGGGTTCGCCCGGGCGCTCGTCCTGAACCCCGACGTGGTCCTCTTCGACGAGCCCGATTCCGGTCTTGATCCTGTGCGCACCTCCCTGCTGAACGACCTGATCCTCCAGGTGCACGCCGAACACGGGGGCACCTACGTCCTGGTGACCCACAACATTCCGACCGCCCGCTCGGTGAGTGACTACGTCGCGCTGGTGTGGCAGGGCAAGCGGATCCACTACGGACCGACCGAAGAGGCTTTCAGCAGCGACGACCCGTTCGTGCGCCAGTTCCTCGCCGGCGACTCCGCCGGCCCGCTCGGGATGGACTGATGGCTTCGCTGCACTCCGCTCGTTCTCCGCGTCACCCACTCATCCTCGGAATCACCGCGCTCGTCGTCGTCCTCCTCGCAGCGATGACCCTGCGTGGCTCCGATAGCGGTGGACACGAGCTCAAGCTGGTCTTTCCCGCTGCTCCGGGCATCGTGAAGGGCCTCAAGGTCCAGGTCGACGGGTTCGACGCCGGCAAGGTGACCGACCTCGAGGCGAGGGACGGCCAGGCCGTCATCACGGTTTCCCTCAACGACGACTACGCAGACGTCCCTGAGGGGACGACGGCGCGTATCGAGTGGAAGGCGACCCTGGGAGAGCGCATTATCCAGCTCGACCCCGGTCCGGCCGATGCGAAGGCGCTGCCGGACGGTGCCATGGTCCGGGGGCAGGACCGGGTCGAGATCGACCAGGTCCTGGCTGCCCTCGACACCAAGACCAGGGCCCGGCTGGCATCGACCCTCATCGCACTGGACAGCGCGGTCAAGGACCGGGGCGACGACTACAACTCCACGCTCGAGCAGCTCGGTCCAGCGGTCAAGGCGTTGTCCGCCGTGCTCGGCGGCATCGGAGCCGATGGTCCTGCCATCAAGGACGTCGTCACCCGCACGACGCGGTTGATGCAGATCCTCGATGCGCACGGTTCGGATATCCGGGCGGCGATCTCGAACCTCGACGCCCAGCAGTCGGATCTCGCTCGCAACGACACCGCGATCTCCCAGGCTCTCGCCGAGTTGCCCTCGACCCTCGACCGGGCCCAGGAGGCTCTCGGCAAGGTGCCCTCGACGGTGGAGGTCGCCCACCCTCTGCTCACCGAGCTCACCTCGGCGTCACGGGAGCTCCCGGCCTTCACCCGGTCGGTCTCTCCCCTGCTGAGCGACCTCAACCCGACACTGCGCCGCACCCGCACGACGGTGGACCACCTGTCGACGCTTCTCGGGATCACCCCGGAGCTGTTGATGTCGTCCACCCAATTGCTCCCGCGGATCGACTCGGTCACGGGGCGGCTGCTCCCTGCTCTGTCCTATCTGAGGCCCTACACCCCCGAGATCACCGGCTTCTTCACCAACTGGGCATCCGCAGGTCAGCAGTACCTCGGGCAGTACCACGTGGCCCGCATCAAGGCCCAAGAAGGAACGACGACACCGATCGGCGTCCTCAACAGCCCGCCTCCCGGGGTCGTCCGCAATGACCGCCCGCTGCCGGGCAGCAATGTCGGTCAGACCTGGACCGACGCGACCGGGGAGCAGATCCGATGAGGGAGTCCATGAAGTCCGGACGTCGATTCTTCGCCAAGCGTCGCGGCTCGGCCGCGGGTGTCATCGCCGTCGCGCTCATCGTGCTGATCGCGACGATCACCACGACCTCCGCGAGCGACATGGGTCGATCGGGCGACGCGTTGACCCTCTACGCGGAATCCGCCGACGCAGGTGCGCTCATCCAGGGCAACGACGTGCGGATGTTCGGTGTGAAGATCGGCGTGGTCAAGAAGCTCGAGGTCGTGCGCAACGACACCGCCCGACTGACCCTCGACCTGACGTCGCCGGAGACGCCGATCCACACCGATGCCACCCTGCGGGTCCGGCCCGTGTCCTTGCTGGGTGAGCGCTATCTGGAGCTCGACCCCGGTTCGGCGAAGGCTCCACTCGCTGAGGACGGGTTCACCTTCCCGGCCTCCCAGGTCTCCCGTGCCGTCGATCTCGACGAGGTGCTCGACACCGTCGACGCACCGACGGGGACGGCCCTCTCCGCCCTCCTGCAGACACTGGGCGAGGGCCTGCAGGGCAACGGCGACAACGCGGCAGCTGCCGTCGACAAGCTCGCCCCCACGATGCAGCAGGCCAATGAGCTCGTTTCGGTCCTCGGCGGACAGACCGACACCCTGAACCAGCTCATCGATGCCCTCGAGCCGGTCGCCGCCGCGGTCGGGACGAACAACGGGTCCTCGGTGGACTCGCTGGTCGACTCGGCCGGTGAGCTCCTATCGGCCACGGCGGACCAGCAGGCCGAGCTCCGCGACACCCTCGACCAGCTCCCGACCACCCTCGTCACGGCCCAGCGGACGTTGGCCCGGCTCTCCGGCCTGGCCGACCAGGCGACGCCGGCGCTGCGCTCCGCCCGCCCGTTCACCGACGATCTCCAGCAGATCGCCGGCGAGGCCATCGATTTCTCCGACGCGGCGGCACCCGCCATCGCCACGCTGAAGCCGGTGCTGGCGAAGGGACGCGAGCTCATCAAGGAGGCGGCTCCGCTCGTCGCACAGCTGAACAGCAGTAGCGACGCGATGGCGGCTGATGCGAAGAACGGGTCGCGGTTCCTCAACGACCTGTCCGACCACCTCGGCGGGATCCTCGACTTCATCACCTACTGGTCGTTGACGACCAACGGCAAGGACGGCTTGTCGCACTACTTCCGGGTGCAGGTCATCGTCGATCAGGACACCGTGACGTCACTCGCGCCGCAGGTGCCGAATCTGCCGCAGCTGCCGAACGTCCCGAACCTGCCGAACCTCGGTCTCCCCGATCTGGGGCTGCCGGACGTCGCCGGGAACCTGCCGTTGGTCGGCAACCTCCTGGGTGGACTCCTCGGTCGCAAGGAACAGCGCGCTCGTGCAGATCAGCAGGACAGCGCCACCGGACTTTCTCTCCAGCAGGAATCCAGCCTGCTCGGCATGTTGATGGGAGGGACGTCGTGAAGAACTCACGCAGCCCCTGGCTCCAGAAGAACGTCCTCTCCGGCGGAGGCTTGCTGATCGCCTTCGTCGTCGCGTTGCTGGTCGCGTTCACCGTGCAGAAGGGCGTGCCCTTCAAGCACTACAGCTACGTGAACGTCGAGTTCGCCGACGCCGGCTCGCTCCGTGTGGGTGACGACGTGCGCGTGCACAGTGTCCGCGAGGGCCAGGTCAACAAGATCACGGTCGGTGACTCCCGAGCCGTCGTCCGCCTGCAACTCCCGGGGGACGCGAAGGTCTACCAGGATGCGACCGCCACGATCCGCGCCCGATCGGCGCTCGGCCAGGCCTACGTCGACCTGCAGCCCGGCTCGCCGGACGCCGGAGACATCGGTACCGAGACGCTCGCACTGAGCCGGACCCGCAGCCAGGAGCAGCTCGACACTCTCCTCGACGTCTTCGACAAGCAGACGCGGGCGCGCGCCTCGCAGGCCGCGCGGAGCGCCGGAGTCGGCGCCTCCGGTCATGGTGACGATCTCTCGCAGTTCCTCGCGAACGCGCCGGACACGCTGACCGACCTCGGCCGGGTCTCCGAGACGCTCGCCTCGGATCAGACGGACCTTCCGGCCACGCTGGATGCCGCTGCCACGCTGTCGCGCCACATCAGCAGCAGCAGCGATGAACTCGCCCGGCTGGTCACCTCCAGCGGGGAGGTGTTGGGTTCCTTGGCGGTCGACAAGGGAGTGCCGTTGCGCAACGTCCTGCTGAGGGCGCCCGGAACGTTGGCGGATGCTCGTTCCGCCCTCGCGGAGCTCCAGGAGCCGATCGGCGCCACGACCGACGCCGTTCGGGTGCTCCGACCCGGCATCAAGGACCTGGCGCGACAGACGCCAGATCTCCGGCGGACGCTCAACTCGGGCACGAAGACGTTGCGTCAGGTGCCGTCGGTCGCGCGTCTGGCGGAGCCGGCCGTGAGCAGCCTCGCCGATACCGCATCCGACCTGCGTCCCTTGGCTCCCCAGTTCTCGACGGCTGTGGTGCGGGCTCAGCAGCCCCTCCAGGCCATCAGCAGCTACGGCAACAACGCCGGCCTGTTCTTCGACTGGTTCGCAGATGCCCTGTCGCAGAAGCTGCCGAACGGCAACCACTACCTGCGGCTCGACCTGGTGACAGGCCTGACGGCGGTGTCGGGCACCCTCCCGATCCGCGCGCCCCTCACCACCCGCAACCCCTACCCGAGCCCGTACGAGGCCTACCACGAGGGAGGGAACTGACATGGCGAACCGCATCCCGCGATGGCGGTTGTCCACGGCCCAGACCGGCCTGATCCTGGTCGTCGTCTCCTTGATGGTCGGCGGTGTGCTCTTCATGAAGACCACGCTCGCTGCGAAGGTCCGGCCGGGTGAGACGGTGATGGTGCAGTTCAGCCGGGACTACAAGATTCGGCCCGCTGTCACGCGCGTGAAGGTCGCCGGCGTCCCGATCGGTGTGGTCACCGATGTGAAGCCGTCGCCGGACGGCACGGGGTCGCTCGTCGAGCTCAAGGTCGACGACGGCATCAAGGAGACCCTCGGCAGCGCGCCGTCGGCCGCCATCCGACCCACGACGATCCTGGGCGGCAACTACTACGTGGACCTGGTGCCCGGTGGTGATCGAGGCGTCCCCACCACGAAGGCCATCCCGGTCGACCGCACCACGGTCCCCGTCGAGCTCGACTCGGCGGTCGAGATGCTGCCCGGTTCGGCTCGAGAGGCGATCCGGCGCGACGTCAAGGCACTGGACACGACCTTCAACGGCCCGTCCACTCCAGCGCTCCGGAACCTTGCGAAGACGGTACCGCCGGCGCTCCAGAGCTCGTCGGAGCTGCTGACCGCTCTGGCGGGCACCAAGCCGGATACGGACCTCACCGACGTCATCACCGGCCTGGAGTCCATCTCACGCCAGCTCACCCGCAACGAGAGCGCGCTCGGTGACGACCTCGACGGGGTCGACACGTTCGCTGCCACCTTGAGCCGCCAGAAGCGGGCGATCAGCACCACCGTCGCCAATGCGCCGGTCACGCTCCGCAACGCACGCGAGGGCCTGACGGAGCTCAGCGCGATCCTCGACAAGACGACGCAGGTCGGTGAGTCTGCGCGTCCGAGCGTGCGCGCCTTGACGACGCTGCTGCGCGATGGCCGGTCCGACATCGACACCATCCGACCTGTCGTCTCCGACCTACGCCCGCTGATGAAGGACCTCGATCCGACCGTGCGGACCCTCGTGCCGACGAGCCGGAACCTCTCGGCGGTGGTCGACGACGTCGGCTCGCCGGTGATCGACCGGATCAGCGGCCCTGTCCTCAGCACCCTGAACTCGCCGGTCGCCGGCAAGGGATCGGCGCTCGGCTACCAGCAGATCGCCTACTTCTTCACAACCCTCAACCTCAACTCGATGACCACTGATCGCAACGGGGCCATGATCAACTTCCAGCCGGGCGTCGGGCCCGACACCGCTACCCAGTTCCTGCCGTCGCGCATCATGAAGGCCTGGCGGACCCTGCTCGGCAACATCCCCGGAGCCCGCCGATGAGGCGGCGTCTGCACCGCACGTGGGAGCGGGTGCGCTCCACCCCGGGTCTCGGTCGCGATGTCCTGGTGCTCACCCTCACGCTGGTGGTGGGTCTGGGGGTGGGCAGCATCCTGCTGTCGCACCAGCGGGCCGACTACCCGTGGAACGACGATCAGGTGATCCACGCACGGTTCACCAACGCGCCCGCCATCAGCCCCGGCAACGGTCAGGAGGTGCGGATCGCAGGCGTCCCGGTCGGCACGATCAAGAAGGCCACGGTCACTTCGGACGGTGAGGCCGACCTGACCCTGCAGATCGACAAGAAGTACACGATCTACAACAACGCCCGCATGGTCCTGCGCCCCAAGAGCCCGCTCAACGAGATCTACATCGAGATGGACCCGGGGTCGAAGGACGCCGGCCGGCTCACCGACGGCGGCACCATCGCCTCGACGCAGACCGCCTCGCCCGTCCAGCAGGACGCGGTGCTCGAGCACCTCGACGACAAGACCCGGGCAGCGGTCGCAACCCTGCTGTCGCAGTCCGACAACGCCCTCGCCTCCGCCCCTGCCGCACTGGCCCCGGGCCTGCGCTCGACGACCACCACGGTCCAGAACCTCGGCAAGGTCGCCGACGCGCTCGACGCTCGACGCTCGGCCCTGGCGCGACTGGTCAACTACCTGGGCGTCGTCGTGCAGGCGATCGGCCACGACGACACGCGCTTGGAGGGCCTCGTCGCCGACGCCCAGAAGACGCTGTCGGTGCTGGACGAGAAGAACGACGAGCTCAACTCCTCGCTCGCGGCCCTACCGGGCTTCGAGAACAGCCTGAACTCCTCGACGGCGAAGATCTCCACGCTGAGCAAGCAACTCAAGCCGACCCTCGACAACGTCCAGCGCGCGACGGCCTCGCTGCCCACCGCCCTGAACAAGCTCCAGGGCACCCTGAGCCAACTGTCGGATCTGTCGTCCGTCGCGGGACCGCTCGTTCGAGAGGCCCGTCCCGTGGCACGTGACCTGCGTCCGCTGATCGGCGCGTCCGACCGGTCCCTGACCTCCCTGCGGCCCTTCACCGGGCGTCTCGACTCGATCACCCAGCGACTGGTCAGCTCGCTGGACTACCGCAAGGACGGTCAGCTCGGCTACCTCCAGGACTTCCTCTACAACACCACCAGTGTCGGCTCGCTCAAGGACGGCAACGGTGGTATCTTCCGCGCCGAGTTCGTCGAGGGATTCGACTCGCTCATCCCTAGTCTGCGGAGTGCTCAGTGAAGGTCTCTAACGCCTCGTTGGCCCGGTGGCGGCTCGGCACCCTGATCGGGTTCGCCCTCGTCAGTGCCGTCGTCTTCGCGTACCTGTGGACCAACTCGGGTGGTTCGCTGCCGCTTGAGGGTGATGACTACGAGGTCACCATGCAGTCCGACGACATGCAGAACCTCGTCGACAACTCCGACGTCATGATCGCCGGTGTCAAGGTCGGGTCGGTCAAGTCGATCACCGGTCGCGGCGAGCACGCGAAGGCGGTCCTCGCACTCGGATCGGACGTCACCCCTCTGCACGAGGGTGCGACCGTCGCCCTGCGGAGCAAGACGCTGGTCGAGGAGACCTACGTCGAGATCACCGACGGCACCGGCCCCGTGCTCGCCGATGGCGCGACGCTGCCCGTCACGGCGCTCACGTCCTCGGTGCACCTCGACCAGGTCCTCGACGAACTGACCCCTGCCTCGCGAGCCGCACTGAACGACCTGATCCGCGTCTCCGGCAAGGCCACGCAGGGCCGGGCCCAGGACATCGACTCCCTGATGGGCGGCCTCGGAGCCATCGGAGGGCCGGGACACGACGCCCTCTCGGCGCTGGCGGACCAGCAGGCCGACCTCGAACAGTTGGCGCGGACCAGTGCCCGGGTGCTGGCCGCATTCGATCAGCGGCAGGGACAGGCTGCCCACCTCGTCCAGGTGGCTCAGCAGAACATGGGTGCGACCGCCGACCAGAAGGCCCAGTTGGCGCAGACCATCCGTCAGCTCCCCGGGTTGCTGGACACCGCTCGAGTGGCTGCTCCCGCGCTGCAGACCCTGGCGACCGACCTCCGGCCGCTCGCCGCCTCGCTCAAGACTGCAGCGCCGGCGCTCAACGACGTGCTGGCACAGCTGCCCGCGACGACGAGGCAGTTGCGCGCCACCTTCCCGATCCTGTCGACGGTGCTGGACAAGGCGCCGTCCACCCTCACCCGTGTCGAGCCGTTCGGGCAGGCGGTCTCCGCGGTCGTTCCGCAGGCACAGTCGGCGCTCACGGAGCTGAACCCGATGATCGCCTACGTGAGTCCGTACGGCATGGACTTCGCGGCGTTCTTCGCCAACGACTCCTCCGCCTTCGGCCTGAAGGACGAGACGAGCCGTTTCGTGCGGGTGTACGCCGTGCTCAACTCCACCAGCCTGGTCGGCAACCCGATCCCGACCACGGCCCTCGGAGGAGTCGGGCAGAACCCCTACCCGGCGCCCGGCACCAGTGACGATCCACGGACCAGGTTCGACGGTGAATACCCGAGAGTGCGCCGCGAGGCGCAGTGACGCCCATGGATCCGGCGGGGCCACGGTTCACCACGCGGTGGCCCCGCATCGTCGCAGCAGCGGTGCTGCTGGTGCTCGCTGTCGCGACACTGGCGGGGCTCCGCGACCTGCGTTTCAACACCTCTGTCGCCACCTTCCTGGGCTCGAACGATCCGGCGCGGGTCGACTACGAGGCGAGTGAGAAGACGTTCGGCTCCGATCCGGTGACAGTCGTGATCAGGCGGACGGACGACAAGCCGTTGCTCACGACGACGCTGGTCCCTCGCCTGATCAACCTCGAGGGCGAGCTGTCCCGCATCGACGGCGTGTCCGTGGTCTACGGAGCGGGAACCGCGCTGAACCAACTCGCGGCCAGTGCGCAGAACATCCTCAGTTCGATCTCCTTCAAGCGGCAGGAGGTGGCGGTCGAGGCGGAGCGGGCAGCGCGGGCGGCGGGCAGGTCGGACGCACAGGTGGCGGCGGCCAAGAAGGCAGCGGTACGCCGGTACGACCTGCGCTACGGAGTGCTGATCACGAAGGCGCTGCCGGCGGGTCTGCCCACCCTGTCCAACCAGGGGTTCATCGACGCCGTCGCGTTCGATGGCGACAAGCCCCGGCCCAACCTGCGTTTCGTCGCCCCCGATGACCACACGGTGGCGATCGTGCTCCGGCCCGAGGCCGACCTGTCCCAAGCAGCGATCGCCACGCTCGTCTCTTCGGTGCGCCGGACCGTCGGCTCCGTCGATCTGGGGCCGACCGACGTGTACGTGAGTGGGTCGCCGGTCGTGCTCGCCGCGCTGGTCGACCGCACCCGAGTCGAGATCCCCGCTCTCACCATCGCCTCGGTCGTGGTCGTCGGGGTCCTCCTGGGGCTCGGGGTCCTCCGTCAGCGTGGGCGTCGTCGGTGGTTGGGCATCGTCGTCCCGCTGGCTGCGGCCGGCTGGGCGGTGCTCGCCGACCTAGCGATCCTCGGCTGGCTGGACTCGCCCGCGTCGTTGGTGCTCGTCGCGGTCCTGCCGGCGCTGATCGGCATCGGCAGCGACGTCCCCATCTATCTGGGGACCTTCGGGCCCACCCGTCGTGTCCTGGTCACCGCTGCGGCCAGCGCCGCCGGATTCGCCATGACCGCGCTGTCCTCGATCCCCTTCCTGCGACAACTCGGCGGCCTCATGGCCATCGGTGTCCTGCTGGCCTGTCTGATCGGGTATCTCCTGCGGGTGCTCCTCGACGTCGAGTTCCCGCGCCGCCCGGGAGATCGCGCAGAGGACGACTCGGCGCCACGATCGGCGCCGGCGGGTGTGCCGTCGTCCCGGTCACGGGTCGCGTGGGCACGCGGGGCGCTCGCTGTCGCAGCAGTTCTCGCCGCAGTCGGCTGGGCGGTCCTCCCCACCATCGCCTTGGATGCCGACCTCGCCGGCCTCGCCAACGGGCTGCCCGTCGAGGACGAAGCGAGTGCGAGCCAGGCCGCGCTCGGTGCCTCCGGTGAGATCGACGTGCTGCTCGTCGGCTCGGGAACATCGGTGGAGGCCCTCACGTGGTCCCGCGATGCACGAGCGGCCGTCATCGCATCCCACGGTGACGACGTCCGGACGATCCTCTCCCCGACCCAACTGCTCGGATTCCTCGGCGACGATCCCACCAACACGCAGGTCAGCGCCGCCCTGGCCATCGTTCCGACCTACCTCCTCGGCGCCGTCCTGAGCGACGACGGATCGACCGCGTCCCTGTCGTTCGGTGTCGTACCGAGCGACATCGGCGAGCAGCGTCGACTGGTCGAGTCCATCCGGCGGCTGCTTCCGCCCCCTCCGGCAGGTTCCCGGGTCGTGGTGACAGGAGTTCCGGCGGTCGCGGCCCGCGAGTTCGTCCTCCTGGACGGCGCTCGGTTGTCGTCCAACCTGCTCGGCGTGCTCGCGCCTGCCGTGGTGGTGCTCGTCGGTCTGGGGTGGCGTCGACGTGGTGAGGCCGCTCAGGCGTTGCTCGCCGCCTCCATCGCGACCGGCCTCGGGCTTCTCGCGCTGCGCCTCGCGGACACCTCGCTCACTCCGCTGACCTGCGCGCTCGGCTCCTTGACCTCGGCTGTGGGGATCGAGTTCACCGTGATGCTGCGCAACCGCATCCAGGCATGGCGCAGCGTGCTCGTCGCCGGCTCGACATCGGTGGCCGGCTATCTCGTCCTGCTGGGATCCGAGCTCGACATCATGCGGAACTTCGCACTCGTGCTCGCCCTGTCCGTGGTCTGGGCGGGTCTCGCTGCGATCCTGGTGGCTCTCGCCTTCCCCGGCCGGGGAGAAGTCGCTGACCAGACAGCCGAGTCGTCCACCGCCCTCGGCGCGTCCGAACGAGAACTGACAGAGACACACCCGTGACAGAGAAGACGAGTCCGGACGGCGCGGACGCCGGTGAGGTCACCATGCAGACGACTGCAGGGTGGCTGCGATCGCGCCGCACAGCCGTCCTGGCCAGTGCCCTCGCGGTGCTCCTGCTCACCGGCGCGGCCCTGTTCGTCGTCCTGCGCCCCGGTGGTCTGCCGTCCGACGCGGTCTTCCGCTACGACGGTCGCACCTACACGGAGCGTGACCTCGCAGGATTCCTCCGCCAACAACAGGCGCTGTACGGAACGGAGTTGCCCGACCTGGCGCAAGACGGGCAACGGCGCGCGGCTGCGCAGTCCTACGCCGTGTCGTTGATCGTCGACCAGGCGGCGTCGGACGCCGACGTATCGGTCTCCGACGCCGAGGTGGCATCGGCAGAGGCCGACTTCATCGAACGGTCCTACCCCGCTGGGCGCGACAGCTTCATCGACGCCCTAGCCGCCGAGGGCATCAGCGAGCGCGACGTACGCGACGAGCTGCGCCGTCAACTGGTCGTCTCGGCGCTCTACGACGAGGTGACCAAGGACGTCTCCGTCGATCCGGCCACCGTGATCGCCACCTATCGCTCGAACCCCGACGACTTCGTCGTGCCGGAGACCAGGCTCCTCTCCGAGATCGTGTTGCCTTCCTGCGATGTCGCACCGTCGGTCGCGCGGCAGGTGACGGGCCCCCGCGCGTTCGCGCGAGTCGCCCGGACACGCTCCCTGGACTCCACCACCGCGTCGAAGGGCGGATCCCTCGGATACGTCGCGCAGGGCCAGCTCCAGTCGAAGTTCGGTGCAGAGGCCTTCGCAGCACGCGTCGGTGAGACCTTCGGCCCCGTGCGGGCGGAGGGCGGCTCGTACTGCTACCTCGGGATGGTGCGCGGGATCCGCAAGGAGCGGCTGCCGGCCTTCGGGGAGGTCCGCGACACCCTGACCCGCGAACTCGGTGCCGCCCGCGGCCTCGAGCGGTGGAAGTCCTACCTCGAGAGTCAGATCCGCAAGGCCGGCGTCCAGTACGCCGACCGTTACCGGCCTGCCGATCCCGATGCTGTGCCGGGAGCCGGACTGCCGACCGTCGACCCGACGTCCGAGCCCGCGCCGGAGACGAGTCCGGCCCCGTGACCGGCGACGTCTTGACCGCGATCGGCCTGCCGGTCATGGGGGCGGGGCTCATCGCCCTGGGATGGTGGGGGCGCGGGCACCTCGACACGCTCGTGGGGACCATGGGGCCCGCGGACCTGCTCGAGCGACGACGTTCGGTCATGGGGCGAGGTGTCGTCGCCTGCATGCTCGGAGGCGCGGTCCTCCTGTGCGGAGGCATCGCTCTCGGGGTGGTCGCGGTCCGCTGACGAGGGAAGACCGGCGGACCCTGCCTCAGGTGCTCGACGACCGCCGGCGTGCCAGCCCCGCACCGCGGCCCGCCAGCGCTCCCACGATGATGCTGAAGGCGGCGCTCACCCCGATGCGGTACCACCCGGCTGCGGAGTCGACGCCCACCAGGAGGCGCAGCGGCACGGTGAGCAGCATCGCGAGGAGTGCGGCCACTGCGCCCTGGAGCCACGGGCTGGTCGCCGTACCGATCCGGCTGCCGGCGGTGACGAAACCGGCGGCGCCGACCATGGAGAGCCAGAACAGTCCGAGACTGCCGTTGATCTGGCTGGCGAGTGGCGCCAGCAGCTCTCCGAAGAGCAGCACGGTGAAGCCGGCTGATGCCCCCCGGATGAGCGCGACCTCGTCGAACCGCGCCGACCTCTCCTCCGGGGCGCTCACGGTGCCACCCAGGTGAGAGCGGCTCGAACATCCGGATCCATGGACGCGCGCAGCGCGATCAGGGTGTCCTGGGCGAGCACGTGGCAGCCGTCGACCAACGCCACACGGTCCGCTCGACCCACCGCCGAGTCGATGACACACGAGGTGAACAGGAGACTCCGCACATGCGGGATCGTCTCGAGGAGATCGGGCAGCAGCGCACCGATGGTCGGGTCCAGGATGCCGTCGATCACCAGCAGCGGCCGGCGTCGGCTCAAGGCCCGCGCCAGAGCGACGCGACGCCGATCGGCGATCGAGAGGCCGGCCACGGGGAACGTGATCCGCGAGGAGAGCCCGACCAGATCCAGATAGTCACGTGCCTCCGACTCGGGGACGGACGGAACGTGGACGCTGGGCTGGGTGACGTTCTCGAGGACGCTCGCGTCCAGGAAGACGCCGTCGCTCTGCGGCACGTAGGCACAGCGGTCGGACAGCGGGCTGCCCCGCCGACGCATCGGCCCTCCCTGCAATCCGAGGAGTCGTTTGATGATGACCGTCTTCCCGCTTCCGGAGCCCCCCAGGAGAGCGACACGCTCGCCGTCCAGGATCTCCAGCGCTCCCAGTTCGACGTCGTCGAGGGCGGCCAACCTCACCATCGGTTCGTCCCGACTCATCTGCCGGTACCCGGTGCGGGGGAGGAGACGTCCCCGGGGGCGGTGGTCGGAACGTCGGCGCTGGGGGAGGCCTCCGCGTCGGGCTTGAAGTCCGCCGCATAGGTGATGGTGGCCTGCGAGGTGGCAGTGGCGACGTAGTCGTTCCAGACCGAGAGGGCCTGCTTGCTGGACAGGCCGTCGATGATGCTGGAGCGCAGGGCGGTGTACGTGGATCGAGCGGGCACGATGCGCTGGACCTGTCCGACGTACCAGCCTTGGCCGGTCTCGACCGGACCGAAGAGGCTCCCTCGTGCGGCGCGGAAGGCCGGGGTCGCGAAGGTCGGGTCGAGTTGGTCGGCTGTCACCAGACCGAGCGATCCGCCGTTGTCCCTCGTGCTCGCGTCCGCGCTGCGCCGTCGCGCGATGGCAGCGAAGTCACCACCGCGTCGCAGGGCGGCGAGGATCCGATCCGCGCTGGCCCGGTCGGGTACGGCGATGTAGCGGAGCTGGCGCTGCTCCGGCAGCGCCCACGATGACGGATCGGCCTTGTAGGCCGCGCGGGCCTGGGCGTTGGTGACGCTGATGCCCGCGGTCACCTTGAGGAACAACTGCTGACCGTTGAGCTGACGGGAGATCTCGTCACGGACGTCCTGTTCGGTGATGCCGTTGTCCGCCAACTCCTGCTCGAACGCGCCCTGCTGATCGCCGGTGTAACGCGACCGGATGTAGCGGGAGAGCGCCGAGTCGACATCGTCGACACTGACGGCCAACCCCTGGGCTCGTGCGGCCTGGTCGATCACGATGCTGGCTGCGAGCGATCGCGCTGTCTCGCGACGGAACACGTCGAGTTCAGCCTGGTCGGTGGGAACCGTGAGGCCGTACAGGACCTTGAGGACCTGAACCCGCTGAGCGAGCTGCTCTTCGGTGACCGCGACGTCGTCGACGCGGAGCGCGATGTCAGGTCCGAGAGAGGCTCGAGAGTCGCTGTCGTCCGAGCCCTGCCACAGGAGTCCACCGACGACCACCAGAGTGACCACGACGAGGAAGACCACGGTCGAGGTGAGGACCAGGCGGCGGGATCTCGACCGAGGCGGGATGGCGTCGACGCCGTCGGCTGCTTCGCCAGCGGCTGCGTCGGCCGTCCCACTGCTGTGCTCGACGCCGTCGTCCTGCTGCACGGGCTCGGATCGCTCGGCGGGATCCTCGTGGCCGGCGTCCGGAGTCTCGTCAGCGACCGGCTCGTCCATCGGCTCGGCGTCCGGTGCCGTCGACAGGCCGCCTGCCGGAAGGTTGCCGTCGTCGCCGACGGGAGTGCCCGCGGCACGGGCCCGCGATCGTGCCTCCGCCTTGGCCAGCCTCAAGCGGGCCGCAGCCATCCGGATCTCGGCTTCGGCCTCGGCCAGTTCGGCGCGCGCCACATCGAGCTCGGCGTCTGTCTCGTCGTGATCGTCGACGCCGATCGTGCTCACCTCCTGGTCGGGCTGCGCGTCCCTCGTACGCACCGCCAGCCTGTGCTCGCACCCCGATCGTGTGCGCGAGGTCACACGTTAGGTGAAGTTCTGTGCGGTCTCCAGGGAGCAGTACACAGGCGCGCGCTCGCCGTTTGTGCATCGCGCACAGTGACCGGATCTGTGCTGTGGGGCGTTGTCGAATCTCGCGCGGCACTGGCAGTCGCCCGTCTACGGCGAACCGCGAGGTTGATGCTGTCGATGTCGCCGTCTTGTCTACGTCATCTCCAACATCGGTTCCTTCGGGGAGGAGGTCATCAGGATCGGGATGACACGTTGCCTCGATCCGATGGATCGGGTGAAGGAACTCGGCGATGCCTCGGTCGCGTTCATCTTCGACGTGCACGCGCTGTACGTCGCGGAGAACGCCGTCACGATCGAGCGGGAGATGCACCAGCGATTCGCTGACCGCCGCGTCAATCGGGTCAACAATCGCAAGGAGTTCTTCACGGTGACCCCAGCGGAAGCACGCGACGCTTTGGTCGAGTTGTCCGGGGAACTGATGACCTTCACCGAGGAGCCCGAGGCCATCGAATATCGGCAGGGACTTGCAGGCGCCACCGAGGAGCTCCGCATCTGAGGCTGCCGATCGCCCGAGGTCCGCATTCAAGGTGCCCGTTGTGCCTGTCACCTACGCGCGTACGTGCCTGTCGTGGTCCAAGCGTCCGCTGCGCTGCACCTGACATCCTTGACGTTCACCGTCGGCCGGGTCGCTCCGTGTCGGGAGGCGACAAGGGGTGGCGAGGTCGCTCATGACCTCCCTTTCGAGCTTCGAAGGCGCACTGCGGAGCGCACCTGTCGGGCTTCGATCTGATGGACGACCGCCTGGAGGGATTCACCCGATTCGAAGTCGTCTTCGTCGAGGACGGCGTGCCAACTCCACTGCATGACCTCCTCCAAGAGTTCGAGGTCCGGCTCGTTGGCTTGGCGCGCCTCGGAGTAGATGTCGTAGATGCGTTCGAGCCGTTCGAGCCATAACTGCTCGGGCTCTCCGGGAGCTTGGGTCACGACGGGCCAGCCGTTGAGGCAGGTGTGCCAGAGCCCGAAGGCGGAGACGAGCGCGTGGGCACGGGGGACCTCGACCTCCAACAGCACCTCGTCATCGCCGTATCGAGCGGCTCGGCGGAGATAGGCCGCTTCAACGCGGGCCCAGAGCCAGAGGAGGGTGCCGGGCGGAGTGGGCAGGAGGCGGGTTGCCTGGTCCTCGAGCCAGGGGTAGGCGTGGGAGTGGTCGGGATCTACGTGGTCCGGGCTTCCACGCAGGATCCCGTCGCGGCAAAGGACCTGGTAGGCGGTGGGGGACTGGATGGTCCACATGCGGAGGAGCTCAGTATCGCGATCGAAGGTGCCGATCTGACCCCAGCGGCGCCACGGTAAGAGCTGCCAGGGCCGACGCCTGGGCAGGTCCTCGTACGCAGCAAGCACGAGGGCAGCGTGCCGTAACCCACCGACAATCGCACCAGTGCCCATGAGCCATCCGCGCGCAGCACTCGGCAGTGGCGCCGCGTTTCCCGTGATGTGCGATCCAGTCAGCAATCCCGCTCTAGGCTCAGCGACATGTACGTGAGGGTGAGCGAAGCGGAGGCAGTCGAGATCGGCATCGATCGGCTTCTCGACTTGGTCGAAACCCACGACACCGCCGTCCACATCT
Source organism: Nocardioides fonticola (assembly GCF_039536805.1). Classification (NCBI taxonomy): domain Bacteria; kingdom Bacillati; phylum Actinomycetota; class Actinomycetes; order Propionibacteriales; family Nocardioidaceae; genus Nocardioides; species Nocardioides fonticola. The sequence goes on from NZ_BAAAZH010000012.1 coordinate 50,528, forward strand.
CAAGCCCGAAGGGCTGGGTGGCACTAGTTGCCTACGAGAAGATCGAGGCCCTCGTCGAGGCGGCGGAGGAGATGAAGGGTCTCCTAGCCGCCGCCGACGACGGCGCCACGAGCTAACTCGCGGGGTGTACGCCTGTTCGGATGTAGCCCTGTTCATCAAGGCAGCACAGGCACAGCCGCGCAACGAGCTTGTGCTTGGCGGTGCCGAGAACGACGGTGATGGTGGTCGTTTCTCCGCACAGGATGCAGTCCGGACGCGGACGCGCAGGCTCGCCGGGGTAAGTCGCGCAACTGCTGCACCACGGCGCGCCCGCCGCGGGGGAGTGCAACTCCTGGCCAAGAAAGACCGCCGTGGGTTCCCCGGCGCGGGCAGGCCGGTTGCAGCACGCGAAGGCACGGGCCTGGCTCGCTGCGACAGCGACCTGGTAGGCGATGGCGAGCTTGCGCATGCGAACGGGCCGCTTCGGGGTCATCACGTAGCCACACTCCGGCGCGAGGATCCGAACGTCGAGGTTGTGGAGCTGATCGGTCGTGATCGGGGCGAAGTCGAGGTCCGGAACCGGGCTGTGAGAGCCGGCAGCGAGCAGGTAAGTCGAGTTGCGTCGGGGCACGGGCGTGCTCCTTCCAAGGTAGAGACGAGCTGGGTCTGAGAAGTCGTTTCAGTGGTGGGGTTCGGGCTGTGGTGCTGGGCAGTAGCTAGAAGTCGATCGCGAAGTTCGGGCTGTCGTCGCTGGGGAGGGTCCGCAGAAAGGTCTCCAGGTCCTCGTGCAGCACGAAGGCGACTCCCGACCCCAGCCGTCGCACAGGGAGGCGTCCCTCGCGCACCAGCTGGTAGGTGGTTGAACGGGCCCACGGGGCCACCTCGTGGAGGCGGTTGATCCTGTAAGCGATGGGCTTCTCGGTCACGGTGCTACTCCTTCAACTAGGTGTGATGGCTGCACGATGAACGACTGCATAGGTCTACGTCGCGGGGTCGTGCACGCTCACGAACCCTGAGCCGTGCCCGGACCCGCGAAGGCACCCCATCAACCCCAGGAAATCAGCGAATGCACTGACAAAGGCCGGCGTCCACCGCAGTTGGTGGGGCCTTGAGTTGCCTCCGGCGGCGGTTGCACGAGTCCGCGACGGTACGCCCTGCGATCGGCTCTCCTGCGCCGCATGACGACGACTACCTGTCTCCCGACGCCCCTGATCTCGCTCCAGATGGAGTTCGCGAGAGCGCTCTCGCCCCGTGACGACACCGTGTATCCGGTGACTGCCACCAACGGCCTCTTGATCGGACGGAGGTGGACGGAGGCTGACCACGCCGCGCCGTACGCGGTGCGGATCGGGTACGAGAAGCGCTTCTATGCCCTCGCCCTCGACTTCGACGCCGGCCACGACAGCATGCACGCCGAGCAAGCCGACCGCGACGCCCGTGACGCCTACGACCTCCTCACCGACCTCGGCATCAACTGCGTGCTCATCGAGAGCGGTCCCACAGGTGGGCGCCACGTTCAGGCCACGATCGAGGGAGGCGTCAAGCCGTGGGTCGTTGCGCGGATCATGAACGGGCTCAAGCGGATCGACTTCCCGACTCTCGACCCCTCCCCGATGCGCAACGTCAAGACCGGTGCGATCCGTCCGGTGGGCTCTCCCCACCGCGCCGGAAGGTTCTCCTACCCCCTCAGTCATGATCCGAAGGACGCCCTTGCGGTCCTCGAGTGCCGCAACGAGCCTCGCCGCGTCGAGTTGCTCGCCGCTGCCCTGCCGCACGAGCGTCGCGATCCCCTCCGCGTCCCGGCCGGTGAGGACGCACCCGGCAAGGCGGTCTCAGAGCCGAAGAACACGTATCGCTCCGGGTCGGAGGAGGTAGCCGCAGAAGCGACGAAGGTCCTGAACGCTGGCGGTACCGAGGATGACTTCCGACGAGCCATGGGGGCACGCAAGGACGGGCCGGATGCTGTGGGCGAGTGTCTCCAGAAGCACGCTGCTCGTGGAGATCTTGCCTCCTGGCTAGCGAGGACGTGGCGCAGGCAGGCGGCGTTCGTCCGCGAGAACCCTCCCATCCGCAGTGTCGCTGCGGCAGACGACCGTGCTGTGATCGCGGCCTGGGAGATCGCCGTCGGGCAGATCCCCGAGCCTGGCGCTCGTCGGGCTGCGCAAGCCCTCCTGACGTCCGCATCTGCGCAGGGCCGCGCCTTGGTCGGGATGTCGGTCCGCGACCTTGCCGAGCGCGCGGGGTTGACCCGTGGATCGGCGCAGCGGGCGTTGACCGCACTTCGGGCAGACGGAATGCTCGAGATCGCCGGAGAGGCAGTCGGCGGGCAGGCGACGAGGTACCGGTTGGTGCATCCGGATGCCTGGAGGTGCGACACGGGTGGGACGGTCAGCCCTACTGCTGTAGGGGGCGTGGGGTTGCTGACTGTCCCGGGCATGTCGCAAGTCGTAGAGCTTGCGCGAGACGTCTCCCTGGACCTCTGGAGGCAGGGAGGCCTCGGCGAGGGCGGGCGCCGGGCGCTGGAGGCGCTCAGCCGAGGCCATGAGGGCTCCGAGGAGGTGCCGATCGCGATCCTGCCCGATGTGCTCGGCAGGTCCCGCCGGACCGTGGAACGCACGCTGGGCGACCTCGCCGCGGTAGGCCTAGCCCGCAAGATCCGCTCGGGCGTCTGGGTCGCTGAGTATCGCGACCCCGACAGGGTTGCCGAGCAGCTCGGCGTTGCGGGCGCCGGGGAAGATCTGCAAAGGCGGAACGCCTCGGAACGACGACAGGAACGGTTGAAGCAGGCGAAGCGCCGCGCTCAGTACCTCCTCACCCAGGACAAGTGGCGTGACCTGTCGGCTGGTGCGGTAGGGCGGGGTGCTTCGACCGACCGTGATCAAGCCCTCGCAGTGGCGTGATGACAACCGAAGTCGCTGCCCTAACCCACCAAGCGCCGGGTGCGTGCCTGGACCTCCAGGGCTGGGTGAGACAGGAACCCGATGCGGGTGCGGTGCCATCGGTAGCCGAGACAGGCGGGTAGAGGTCGGCCACTATCTCCCGGTCGTCGGGAGCAAGTCCTGCACATCGATGCCCAACGCCGCCGCGAGGCGCGACATCGCCCGCAGGGTCGGATTGGCGGGCGACGTTGCGCTTCCACCGGTCTCGAGCACGCGGTAGTGGCTACGGGTCATCCCGGCCAGATGGGCGAGGGTCTCCTGCGTGAGCCCGGCCTCGATCCGGCGTCGATGGAGTTCCGTGCCGACGGCACGCGCGTAGGCATGCCACGCAGCGTCGTCGTCACGTGTTCCTGCCATGCGCCGGACGGTCCCTGAAGCATGTCCCGGCGATGACTGATATATCTGTCAAAATTGGATCATGGCCGAGATGAACGACACGACGTCCGATGCAGCACGGCGGCTGCTGGCTGAGCCACGCCTCGCTGGGGAGACACCGCCCCTACGTGCGTCGGTGACCGCTGATGAGTGGGGCGCCCACACCATCGCTCTTCCCGGCGTCGGTCGAACGCACCTGTCGAGGGTTGCCGAGGTCGAGCACGTGCTCGACCAGTACCGCCCGCAGATCATGCAGGGCCACGCGTCGGGGCAGGTGGTGGTGGACTTCCTCAAGGGCCGGAGCGTGCTCGGCGACACCCATGAGCAGCGTTTCGTGGAGGGTCGGACCTGGGAGCAGCATGCGCCCTTCACGGACGAGGTCTCGAAGTACGGTGAGTCTCCGCTTGAGGTGACGTCCCAGGTCGTCCTGACGCGGTCTCGGCGACACGGCGAGGGCGAGGCTCCGGCCGACCAGGATCGAGCCACGTGCATCTGGGTGATCCGCGACGGCGATCGCCGTGTGTCACAGAGGGTGGAGTTGCGCGCCGAGGAACTCGATTGGCTGCACCAACTGCTTGACCGGCGGCGGGATCTTTGCGACGCCGGTGGTGAAGCCAGGGAGGCCGATGGTGATGCTGGCGCCGACCACATCGGCAAGGTCATCCAGGCGCTCTCCCGTGCGTGGCGCAACCATCCCGAGGTGAGCCTCGGCGAGCTATTGGATCGTCTGCGTGACCTGTACGACGCGCAGCAGGACGACCGTGGTCGTGCGCGTGCGCTCTCGTGGACGAGCATCGCCGATGATGCACTGATCGCCCTGGTGGACGACCTCGATCGCGCAGAACCCTGACCTGCGATGGTGGGAGAACGCGTCCGCCGCTGCGGCGGATCGCGCGGATCCCGGCCGGCGACGACGCCCTTCTGGAAGATCACTCTTCACTTCTCTCTTCCGCCCCTCTTCTGTGGAGGGGCCGACGGGCGCCGCTCTGAAGGGCCGGGCTCTGCCGATCACGAAGGGCCGCTCGATGCCGCTCCGATCGGCAACACCTGCCGCCGATCCGGGTCACGTGTCGCTGATGGCACCTAGGAGATCTATGTGAGCCAGATCACGCCACCTCAGAGCCCGACCAGTCGACGGTAATCCATCGCTCGGTCAAGAGTGCGCCGCGTCATCCCCGCGGGGCTCATCCCGCACCTACTCAAGGAGCACTTCTCATGACCGATCGTCACCCCACGTCCTCCAAGAACAGCCCGGCCGCCAAGTTCGAGGGCGGCGTCATGGCCGTCTGGTGCGAGGACGCCGTCAAGCACCCGGAGTTCCCGAAGCACGCCTTCTCGACCTACATCGCCCTGTGCCGCTTCGCGGGCGCGAAGGACAGCAAGAAGCCCGGCGTCGCACGTGTTCGCCAGGACACCCTCGCCGCATGCTTCAACATGTCGGAGCGGACCGTGCGGAAGCACGTGAAGGACCTGACCGACGCGGGCTTCGTCGCCTCCATCCGCACCGGGCGATCAAGCGCCTACGTCATCGCGGGTGCCCGATCCAACGGGCGGGTAGTCATCGGTGCGGACATGAGCCCTCGGGCCGTCGCCGCACGCGAGGCGGAGGCAGGCGACCTGGCCACGTCCATCCTGTCCGAGGCGGTCTTCCGGAGGGAGAACCAGCGCACTGGGGTCGCGATCCTCACGAAGGTGGCGGCGAGGCTGCTGGCATTCGGTCACTCTGGGGACGACATCTACGACGTCATCGTCACGTACCTCAACGAGGATGACGCGCAGATCCCCACCGTCTCAGCCTGCCTGAAGATGTTGAGCTCGCGCGGATGAAGCGGGTCGCGCTGTATGCCCGCCTGTCCGTCTCGACCGAGCAGTCGGTCTCGATCCAACGTCAGCTGGCCTCGTGTCGAGAGTACGCCGAGAGGAGAGACTGGGACGTCGTGCTCGAGGCGGTGGACGAGGGTGTGAGCGGGTCCAAGACCGCCCCCGGGTCACGGGCGGGCTGGCGGCGCGTCATTGCGCACGCCGACAGCATCGACGCCGTCATCGTCTGGAAGACCGACCGCCTCAGCCGATCCACCCTCGACCTGGCGCTCGTGCTCAAAGACCTCGCGCAGCTCGAGGTCGGTGTGCTGAGCGTGGACGGGACCGTGGACACCTCGACCGCCCAGGGACGCATGATGGCCCAGCTCATGAGCGTGCTGGCTGAGCATGAGGTCGCCCAGACGAGTGAGCGGGTGAAGGCGGCACGACATGCTCTCGTCACCCGTGGACGCCGCGCCGGCGGTCGGCCGCCGTTCGGGTGGAGGAACATCGACAACCCCTCGGGCCCCGGCAAGATCCTGGCCCACGACCCCGAGCGGATCGACGTGGTCCGTGAGCTCGCCCAACGCGCACTCGCGGGCGATTCCGTATATGCGCTCGTCTGCTGGCTCGAACAGACCGGCGTGCTGCCGCGCCCCCGGCGCCGTACGAGTCTCGCCACTGACGAGCCTCAGCAGCCTGAGAAGTGGCACACCGGGTCTGTTGAGACCATCCTGCGCAACCCTGTTCTTGCAGGGCTCACCGTCTACCGCGGGGACGTCCTTCGCGACGACGACGGCAACGAGAAGGTCGACGAGAGCGTCGCGATCCTGACCCTAGAAGAGCACCGACGTCTTGTTGCCGGCCTTGACGCACGAAAGGTCGGTGCGCGGCCGTGGGGCGGGAACACCGCTCCTGCGATCCTCAGCGGGCTCGCTCGGTGCGGTACCTGCCTTGGCCCGCTACATCGCGGTTCGTCCGGCAGCGCGGTCTACCGCGAGTACCGCTGCGCGAACCGAAAGTGTCAGCAGCGCGTCTCGATCAAGAGGGAGGCATTGGAGGATCACGTGACGTCCGAGCTCCTCTCCCGACATGGCGCCGAGCCCGCGATCCACGTCGTCTCGACGGTTACGGGGGAGCGGGACGTCCTGCGGCAGATCGTCGCCGCTATCAACCAGACGACCGATGCCATGCGCCTCCCTGGTGCCGACGTCCTCGAACTCGCGCGGCGGGTTGAGGAACTGAAGGCTGAGCACGCCGACCAGCTCAGCCGTCCGACGACGACGGTTACCTACCGGGTCAGCCCGACCAGCCTCAACGCCCAATGGGCGGAGGCCAGCGACGACGCCGCCCGCAACACTCTCCTCAAGGGCCGGATCGAGCGCGTCATCGTCGAGAAGCGCCCCAATGCTCGCGGCAAGCCCTTCGACCCCACCAGGGTTCGCATCGAGTACCACGAGGTTGATCCCGCGGAGCAGGCTCGCCAGCAGCGTCTTATCGACATCGCCCACCTGCGCTTTAGGTTCGACAACCGAAACGAGGTCGGCTGAGGCGCCGTGGTCGAACGCAACATGCCCTCATCGTCGGCGAGGCGGCCGGTTCTCCAGGAACGTTCCAAATGTCGCGAGCAACCCGTGGGCCTTTGGCCGTCGAGTGTTCCGAGCTCCATAGAAGTGCAGAATCGGCGCCCGCAGCTAGGGTCGATGCTATGAGCTTGCTTGACCAGATCTTGCCGGTAGTGACACTTCTGATTGGGTCCGGCTTGACCTACCTGATCCAACAGTCAGAGAGTGGGTCGTCGAGGCGGATACGTGCGGGAGAATTGCTCGCGGACCTGCGCCCTCATGTCTGGAGCAAGGACGATGAAGAGGGCTGGATGGGCCTCCAGGTTTATCTGGGTCGCCTTCGAATAAACCTTTTAGAGGCTCGCGTACCTGAGCTGGTGGTTGTTTCCCTTCGCGATGCGGCGGAAGAGTTCTGGCGTCAAACAGATTTCCACGAGTATGAGCATGTCCTTGTCATCACTAACGACGCGGCTGCGCAGGCCTTAGATGCAGCCGAGAACCGGGTGAACCTGTGGCTGCGCAGGGACTGGCGAAGCCGAATTGGCCAGAGAAAATTGCGCAAAGAGGTCCTCGGTGTGCTTCAGTTTGATCTGGACCGGAAGCTCGCCGAGCGACCTTAACCAGTTTAATTTCCCCGAAAGGGCGTGAATTTCGAGGGACCGGGGCGAGATGACAACTAGTGCTGAACGCGTATTCGCAGGCCCGTCGCAATGCTCGGCAGGAATCCACCCGCCGAGCACACCTGGCGGAGATAAGGGGCTACGAGGTCGCAATCGGGGTTGGGACCTGCAAAGAGTTCGCAACCGGCGTGTAGAGATCGACGTCCTGTGCCGCAGTTGATAGCGAGATCACCAACGCGTACCTCACAGGTAGGTCGGCCCGAGTCTTAGACGCATTGTTCTTCCACCAACCGCCGACTGGGAAGACTGCGAGCTTTCCTGAACTCGCAAGTTCGACGCCCGAGGTTTGCCAGATGTCTTGGTGTAGCGAACCTAAGTTGCGCTGGTTGGTCCCGACCAGCCACTTGACCTGCCCACCCGCGGGGCGGCCGCCTTCCTCCTCTGTCCGTGCGTCCTGGTTGACCCGTCGCACGAATTGCTCCTCGGTCTCCAGAGGATCTTGAACCTCGAAGCGCAGGTTGTGAGACGCGTAGCTGTAGCGCCGGCGCCATCCACGGCGAGAAGCCGTGGGCTCAACGAAATACGAAAGCGTGACGCGCAGGTCCACTTGGGCGTCTCCGAGGTCCTGGAGAACTTGTGTCGGCCAGGGCAGGTCATGGAGGCGGAAAGCCGGAATCTTGAACCCATCGCCATCGAAGGGGACGAACTCGTCTTGAAGGACCAGCGTCACCGCTTGGTCCGAAGAGTAAAGAACGCGGTCCTCGGTCGGAACGCCCCAGCCGTATCGGCGGAGCATAGCTTGCTGGGCCTTCTTGCCGGCGCTCCCAGCATCCTTCATGGCAGCCTTCATCGCTGGAGTCCACTCGGCGCTATGCACCACTAGCGCGCGAACTGTCTCGGGCCAATACTCCGGGTAGGTGGCCATTGTGAGCGCTGCCAGACGAGCACATCGAGCGGTAGCCGCGCTGGTCGCGTGCGCCGAGGCGAGCGCGAGATCGTTGGTGTGTCCAGTAGTCCGAGTCGACAGCACTGGCAATCCCGGCTCGAAGAGCGAGGCCCCGTCGTGAAGGACGTTTCCGCCCTCTAGCACGATGTCCGGCTTGATTGGCCAGGGCTTGTGGCCGAATAGCAACGAGGTGCGGCTGTATGGGGATAGCTCGCCCCGATTGGCGACCACATTCCATCCGGCGTAAGTCGGGTCGGTGGGTGCAGTGGTGAGTTCGGTGTACGCGCCGACGGTCAGGGCATTCCAGGCTTGCCCAGGGTCCAGGATTGCGGATAGGTCGGATTGATCCAAGTGATCAGTGACGAAGGTATCAGTATTGCCGGCGGAAACAATGATTAAGCGTGCCCTCTCGGGATCTGGTGCGGAGAGCAGTTCTAACTGTTCGCCGTTTCGGACGACCTCTGCGCCAACGGCGAGCGCGTCTACGGTTGCAGACCACAAGGTTGGCTGACCGGGCACACTAGCGGTGTCAGACTTGACGCTTACGGGCATGCAGAACACGCGGTCACGGCTGGACACCGTTTCAGGCATTGCAACAGCCTGCGCGGTAACGTCGCCGTAGGTGATCGGGTCGTGTCGTCCTTCGCCGTTGCGAGGAAGAATTCGAACGGACTCTAGGCGGTGCCGCAGAACCACAGGGTCGGTACTGGTCAGGTAGTCCTCGAGATCGCCGAACAGGGCGATTCCGGCCATCTTGGTGCCATGTCCATCTTGATCGAAGCCGCTGGCCCCGAACAACGTGTGCAAGTCCTGTTCGGCTAGAGACTGCTCAAGCAGCACATGGGTCCGTGCCACCCCGGTATCGAGATGGCATACCGATGGTGCCAACTCCGAGGCTGGTTCGAGGCGATCGAGGAGGTCGTCGACGTACTCCTGTTGCTCGTCTGGTGTCAGATCCTCGACAGTGTCGACGAACTCGGGGTGGCGGATCTCCGCGAGAGGGACGGCAGTGAAGGGGAGTGCCTCAAGATCGGCCCACGAGCCTTGAACCCACGTCACATCTCGGTCGATTAGGTGCAAGGCCCGAGGTGAAGCTCGGAGGCCTGCGGTCTCCGCATAACGACGGAGAACATCTAGTCCGTCAGACGTAGGCCGCAGCCAGATCTCCCACCAACGCGTGCCGGTCCGCGGGGGCGGACCATCGGACTGCCAGAGGTCGGCAAGCACACTCTGGCGGATCCGTGCAATGTTCGCGACCAGTTCGTTGTTCATCGGGTTTCCCGAAGGGCTTGAGCGCTCGAGGTAGTCCTCGAACAACTTGAGGAACCGGGCTCGGTACATATCGCTGACCCAGATCGTGGCACGCTCGGGAAGGTCCGCTTCAGGATGCGCAGGGAGAACCGAGAGCAGCAGCCACTGCGGGAGTTTAGGGCTCTTGCGGTGCGCGGAGAGCCTTTCCAGGCGCTCGATCGCCAGCGGGTAATCGGCGCTGGTGCCCTCAAGAGTGATCACGGTTCCGAGCGCACGCAGCTCTTCCTCTGCAAGCAGTTCACTCCGTGTCTGGTTGGAGGCCTCCAAAGCGCTTCGAGCCTCACTTAGCCGTGCGCGGCCGTGCCCGACGCGACTTTCAACCGGTCGAACTCCTGGGCCGCCCCCGCCGCGTCGCCTGAACTCCTTGTCGGTGGATCTGTTCTCCACAAGGAGGTGGCTCAGATGTTGACGGGGTTCAGGCAAGGCTGGCCGACTTTCGCGCCTCCAGGGAGTCGCGGAGGACCTCGGTCGTGACCTGGGTGCCCCCGGTCAAGATCACGCCTTTCGCAGCTGACTCGGCGGCCCGGACTAGGTCGGCATGAGAGAGACCTTCCATCGCCGTCCCAAGGCTTGCCCAGCGCACGCCCTTCGCAAGGGTCCCGAGGCGGCGCCGCATCACGGCGACTCCCTGCTTTGAGTCCGGGAGCGCGTAGTCCAGAACCATGTCAAAGCGGCGGAATAGGGCTCTATCCAAGATCTGTCGGTGATTCGTGGCCGCAACGATAAGGCTCTCGCTCCGGTTGTTCTCCAGGAAGACCAGGAAGGAGTTCAGGATGCGACGTGCCTCGCCGACATCGTTGCCCGTCCTGTCGCCTCCGAGAGCGTCGAACTCATCAAACAGGTACACCGCACGTTGCTGCTCGACTGCTTCGAAGATGACGCGAAGTTTGGTTGCTGTTTCTCCCATGAACTTGCTCATCAAGCTATCCAGGCGGATCGTCAGTAGCGGCATCGAGAGCTCGTGTGCAAGGACCGCGGCGGTCATCGTCTTGCCGGTGCCCGGGGGGCCTTCAAGCAACAGCCGGTGTGCAGGCTCGAAGCCGTGGTCCAACAGGTTCTTTCGCTGTCGCTGTTCCGTCAGAATCCGGCCCACCTGGGACGCCAACCCCGGGGGCAGCACCAGCTCCTTCAGCGCGACATCGGGATGGCGAAGGACAACCAGGTCTGCTAGGTCCCCGCGTGGCTTCGCGATCGAGGTCACCTTCGGACCTGAGTCACGTGAGGCCTCGACCGCCGACTTCAATTCAGCCGCGATCTTGTGATGCCCCTTGCGCGCCTCCTGCGCTGCGATCTGCATCGCGACCGAATAGAACGCCTTATCGTCGCCGGCAGCGTGGCTGCGCAGCAGGGCCTTAAGGTGCTCAGCACTCCCAGCCACACCACACCTCCTGCCGCCCATCTGAGCTCGTAAGCGCAGTCTAGGGCCGACCTGCGGCAGAGCCTGCCCGGACGCGCGTGCGATGTGGAGTGCGACCCGCTGCGATGCGATGTGCGTTGCGCACTTTAGTGTGCCGCAGTTGACCCTGCTGCGATCGTGAGCCCCGTGTCATTACCGCGCACGGGCGCGTGAATCCCCAGGCACGTCCATGCGGCCTACCGAGCCACTCCACCGCTCTCACGGCTTACCCGGGGCCGGTCAAGGTCCGTCATTGACGTCAGTGGGTCAGGCAGCATCCGCTCCGATGCGACAACGAGGCGGAGGCAAGGAGGTCCCTGTAAGGGCCGGGGCCTAGGTGCGCCTAAGTCAGTGCGGGACTACGCAGCCGGTCGACCGGTCGAAGTTGAGGCCTCCCCTGAGCCGAATGCCTCCTCGTTTGACACCGCCAGCGAGTTGTAACTGCCGACGCCCGCCCGCCCTTCCGAGGAGGGGCGGGCGTCGGTCTGAGCAGCGCTCAGGTGAGCGTCGGGAACTTCACGCCGGTGTTCGCGTGGCAGCGGTACCCGTTTACGTGCACCGCCAAGTACTGCTGGTGGTGGTCCTCGGCGAAGTAGTACGTCGGGGCCTCGCGCACCTCCGTGGTGATCTCGCCCAGACCGCGGCGGGCGAGCTCCTCGCCGTAGATCTTCGTCAGCTCAGCGGCCGTGGCCTGCTGCTCGGGCGTCGTCCAGTAGATCGCCGAGCGGTACTGGGTGCCGACGTCGTTGCCCTGGCGCATGCCCTGGGTGGGGTCGTGCACCTCGAAGAACAGCTTGACGAGGTCGGCGTAGGAGACGCGGGCGGGGTCGAAGACGATCCGCACGGCCTCGGTGTGGTTGGTCAGGCCCGAGCAGACCTCCTCGTAGGAGGGGTTCGGGGTGGTGCCGCCGGCGTAGCCGACGGAGGTGGAGTAGACGCCCGGCAGCTGCCAGTAGATCTCCTCGGCGCCCCAGAAGCAGCCGAGCCCGAACAGCGCGACCTCGTAGTCGGCCGGGGTCGTGCCGTCGCCGGGGGTGGCGGTCAGCGGGGTGCCGAGCACCAGGTGGGTCTCGCTGAGGGGGAAGGCGCGCTCGGTGCGGCCGGGCAGCGTCTGCGCGGGGTCGACCAGACTCGTCTGCTTGCGGGTGAAGAACATGTGACCTCCTCGGGGTCGATGCATCGATCGTCCCAACACCGCACAAGCCCCGGACGTTCCCGGGACGGCGACCCGTCTGCGCGCACAGGGAACGCACAGCCGGCACCGGGACGCCGTCCAGCCCGCGACCCCACACTGCTGCCATGAGCCACTCCCACGACGACCCCTTCGACCGCGGCTTCGCCCACGACCTCGCCGCGCTCGGCGACCAGCAGAGCCGGATGCGCCGCCGCGCCGTCCTCGGCCTCCTCGGCGCCGGCGGCGTCGGCCTCGGCACGGCCGGCGTCCTGTCGTGGGGCGGGGGAGCAGCGACGGCGGCCGCGGCCGCGGGCGCCTCCTGCGCGACCAGCGAGATCCCGAACGAGACGGCCGGCCCCTACCCGGGCGACGGCTCCAACGGCCCCAACGTGCTCGTCGAGGACGGCGTCGTGCGCCGCGACATCCGCAGGAGCTTCGGGGACGCCGACGGCGTCGCGCAGGGCGTCGACTTCCGGCTCACCCTGACCCTCCAGGCCACCGACACCTGCACGCCGCTGGTCGGCTACGCGGTCTACGCCTGGCACTGCACCCGCGACGGCAACTACTCGTTGTACTCCCAGGGCTTCGAGGACGAGAACTACCTGCGCGGCGTCCAGGTGACCGGGAAGAAGGGCAAGGTCACCTTCCGCAGCATCTACCCGGGCTGCTACTCCGGGCGCTGGCCGCACATCCACTTCGAGGTCTACCGCTCGCGGTCGGCGGCGACCGGGGGCGGCGACCCCGTGGCGACCTCCCAGGTCGCGCTGCCGCGCAAGCAGTCGATGCACGTCTACCGCAACGCCGACGGCTACGAGAGCTCGGTGACCAACCTCGAACGCATCTCGCTGAGCTCCGACAACGTCTTCGGCGACGACGACGGCGTCCGCCAGCTCGCGACCGTCAAGGGCAGCATCGCCGACGGCTACCGCGCGAGCCTCCTCGTGCCCGTCGACGCGTGAGGTCGGGCCCGGGCTCGGTAACCTCGCGCGGGTGAGCGAACAGCAGCGACACGACACCGAGTACGGCAAGACCGGCTTCGAGACCCGAGCCATCCACGCCGGCTACGAGCCCGACCCGACCACCGGCGCGGTGATCCCGCCCATCTACGCCACCTCGACCTACAAGCAGGACGGCGTCGGCGGGCTGCGCGGCGGCTACGAGTACTCCCGCTCGGGCAACCCGACCCGCACCGCGCTGGAGGGCAACCTGGCGGCGCTGGAGGAGGGCGAGCGCGCCTTCGCCTTCGCCTCGGGCCTGGCCGCCGAGGACACCCTGGTGCGGGCGCTGTGCCGGCCCGGCGACCACGTGGTCATCCCCGACGACGCCTACGGCGGCACCTTCCGGCTCTTCGACAAGGTCGAGCGGGCCTGGGGCCTGGAGTACGGCTCGGCACCGGTCTCCGACATCGACGCCGTGCGCGCGGCGATCCGCCCCGGCGCCACCAAGCTGGTCTGGATCGAGACGCCCACCAACCCGATGCTCACCATCGGCGACATCGAGGCGCTGGCCGCGGTCGCCCACGACGCCGGCGCGCTGCTGGTCGTCGACAACACCTTCGCCTCGCCCTACCTCCAGCAGCCGCTCACCCTCGGGGCGGACGTCGTCGTCCACTCGACCACGAAGTACTGCGGCGGCCACTCCGACGTCGTCGGCGGTGCGCTGGTCGTGCGTGACGCCGAGATCGCCGAGAAGGTCGGCTTCCATCAGAACGCGATGGGCGCCGTCGCCGGTCCGTTCGACGCCTGGCTCACGCTGCGCGGTCTGAAGACCCTGGCCCTGCGCATGGAGCGCCACAGCGACAACGCCGAACGGGTCGTGGAGTTCCTGACCTCCCACCCCCAGGTCACCGAGGTCGTCTACCCCGGCCTGCCCGAGCACCCCGGACACGCCGTCGCGGCCCGGCAGATGCGCCGCTTCGGCGGCATGGTCTCCTTCCGCGTCGCCGGCGGCGAGGCCCAGGCGCTCGCGGTCTGCGACCGGGCCCGCATCTTCACCCTGGGCGAGTCGCTCGGCGGCGTCGAGAGCCTCATCGAGCACCCCGGCCGGATGACCCACGCGAGCGTCGCGGGCACCGACCTGGAGGTGCCGGCCGATCTGGTCCGGCTCAGCGTCGGCATCGAGACCGCCGACGATCTGGTCGCCGACCTGGCCGCCGCGCTGGAGGGGTGAGGGCGGGGCCGCGAGATCGTCGTCCGGCCCGGTTAGCCTCATCGTCGTGAGCGACACTCCGCCCCCGTCGGCGAACCGGCTCGGCCACCGGCTCGCCCAGCAGTGGGCCGCGCTGCGCGACGAGCGCGAGCGCCGCCTCGCGCCCGCCGTCCCGGCACCGGCACCGACGCATCCTGGTCGGCTCCCCGTCGGCATCGAGGTCGCCACCTCGTGGGGCTGGCGCTTCCTGGTCATCGCAGGCGCCGGGTACGTCATCGCCAAGGCGGTGGCCTACCTCGCCGTCGTCGTGCTGCCCGTGGTGATCGCGCTCCTGCTCGCCGCGCTGCTGGTGCCGGTGGTCGACGGCATGCGGCGCCTCGGCGTCCCACGGGGCCTGGCCTCGCTGCTCGTCGTCGCCGGCCTGCTCGCCTCCATCGCTCTGCTGCTCACCCTCGCGGGCCAGCAGATCGCCAACGGCGCCGGCGACCTCGCGGGCCAGACCGCCGACGGCATCGGCGAGGTGCGCGACTGGCTGAAGACCGGCCCGCTGCACGCCAGCGACTCCCAGATCAACAACTACCTCCAGCAGGCCCAGGACAGCCTGCAGAAGAACTCCGACGGCGGGGAGATCCTCAAGCGCACCAGCGAGGTGACGACCGCGGTCGGGCACATCCTCGCCGGTTTCTTCATCGTGCTCTTCTCCACCTACTTCTTCCTCGCCGACGGCGCCGGCATCTGGGCCTGGGTCGTGCGGCTCAGCCCGCGCGCCGCCCGCGCCCACGTCGACAGCTCGGGCCGGGTCGCGTGGATCTCGCTCACGCAGTTCGTGCGCGCCACCGTCATCGTGGCCGCCGTCGACGCCATCGGCATCGCCATCGGCGCGGCGATCCTCGGCGTCCCGTTCGTGCTCGCCATCGCCGTGCTGGTGTTCCTGGGCGCCTTCATCCCGCTCATCGGCGCCACGGTCGCCGGAGCAGTGGCCGTGCTCGTCGCCCTCGTCGACCAGGGACCGGTCACGGCCCTGATCATGCTGGCGATCATCGTGGCGGTGCAGCAGCTCGAGGCCCACGTGCTCCAGCCGTTCCTCATGGGCCGCTGGGTCTCGGTGCATCCGCTCGCGGTCATCATCGCGATCGCCACCGGTGTCGTGGTGGCCGGCGTCGCCGGTGCCCTGGTCGCCGTCCCTCTCGCCGCGGCCCTCAACGCCGTCGTCCAGCATCTCGCCGCCTACACCGAGGTGGGCGACGACGACCCCGATGCGGCGTTGTCCGAGGACTACGCCGAGCGGGAGGACTCCGTGCCCGCCGCCTCCGGCGCGCCCGGCGGCGCTGCTCCCGAGGACGCCCGGTGAGCGGCCCGGTCGACACGGCGGTCACCCTCGCGGCGCTGCGCCAGGCGCGCGAGGAGCTGCGCGGCGTGGTGGTGGAGACCCCGATCACGGAGTCCCGCTGGCTGAGCGACCTCGTCGGCGGCCCGGCCTGGCTCAAGTGCGAGAACCTCCAGCGCACAGGGTCGTTCAAGATCCGCGGCGCCTACCTGCGCATCAGCCGGCTCAGCCCCGAGGACCGCGCCCGCGGCGTGGTGGCGGCCTCGGCCGGCAACCACGCGCAGGGGGTGGCGCTCGCGGCCCAGCTGCTCGGCATCCGTGCCACCGTCTTCATGCCCGAGGGCGCCCCGCTGCCCAAGGAGCGCGCCACGCGCGGTTACGGCGCCGACGTCGTCTTCGCCGGCACCTACCTCGAGCAGTCCCTCGCCGCGGCGCGGGCGTTCGCCGAGGAGACCGGCGCCGTGCTCATCCATCCCTTCGACCACCTCGACGTCATCACCGGCCAGGGCACGGCGGGCCTGGAGATCCTCGACCAGGTGCCCGACGCCGCCACCGTCGTCGTGCCCACCGGCGGGGGAGGGCTGCTGGGCGGCATCGCGATCGCCGTCAAGGCCGTGCGCCCCGACGTCCGGGTGCTCGGGGTGCAGGCCAAGGACGCCGCCGCCTACCCCGGCAGCCTCGAGCGCGGCCGGCCGACGCCGCTGACCCGCATGAAGACGATGGCCGACGGCATCGCGGTCGGCCTGCCCGGCGACCTCACCTTCGCCGCGGTGCGCGATCACGTCGACGACGTCCTCACCGTGAGCGAGGACGCGCTGGCCCGCGCCGTCCTTGCCCTCGCCGAGCGCGAGAAGCTCGTCGCCGAGCCTGCGGGGGCCGCGGCCGTCGCGGCGGTGCTCGACCGACCCGAGCTGTTCGCTGCGCCGGTGGTCGCCGTGGTCTCCGGCGGCAACATCGACCCGCTCCTGCTGGGCAAGGTGATCCGGCACGGCATGGCCGCGGCGCGTCGCTACCTCAACCTCGCCGTCACGATCCCCGACGTGCCGGGCGGCCTCGCCACCCTGCTCGGGGTCGTCAGCGGCACCGGCGCGAATGTGCTCGAGGTCGTGCACGAGCGCATCTCGCCGCTGCTCCAGGTCGACGAGGTCGAGGTGCTCCTCCAGCTCGAGACCCGCGGCCCCGAGCACTCCTCGGCCGTCCTGGCCGCGCTCGGGGGAGCCGGGTACGCCGTGCGCACCAGCGCGATCGACTGATCCACGCGGTCGGGCCGTCGCCCGGGCCCGGACATGCCAGAACGCAGACCGGCCGAGGGGAGTCGGGGGATCCGGTCTGCGTTCTGAGCAGGGCGGGTCGCTGAGAGAGCGTCGCCCGGACGACGTCGGTCGAGGAGAGATCTCAGACGTTGACGTCGACGTAGATGGGATAGCCGCGCCCGGCCACCGAGGTGCGCCCGACGGCGTCCACGACGGCCTGGTGCTTGAGCGTCACGCCGAGGGTCTCGGCGATCTTGGCGATGATCGCCTTCTGCCGGGCGAGGATCTCCTCGGCCCGCTCCCGCAGCTCCGCGGGCAGCGGACCGTAGTCGGCCGGCACGTCCCACGGGTCGGTCTGCAGGAGCAGGCCGCGCTCGAGGTTGCGCTCGGCGCGCATGACGTCGAGTTCGATGCGGTCGAGGTTGACCTGCCACGCCTTGTACGCGCTCTCGGCATCCGAGAGCCCGAGTGACGAGCGGTCGACGTACACAGCCGGCACCGGGGCCTCAGGCCACGTTGAGCGAGGCGACGGCGGCCTCGCGCCAGGTGGCGCAGAGGTCGGTGACCAGGCCGAGGCAGCCTTCGGTGAGGCTGACGTCCTTGGCGATGTTGGCGCGCACCAGCTGCAGGTGCAGGTAGTCGTAGATCGAGGCCAGACCAGGCCCGCCGTCCCACTCCTCGACACGCAGGCTCGAGCGGAGCTCGAGAACGATGTCCTGGGCGTGCACCAGCTGACGGTGGGCCTCCTCGACCTGGCCGCCGCGCTGCGCCTCCAGGGCGCGCGTGACGTCGAGGACGAGACGCTCGAAGAGCATCACGAGGAGCCGTGCCGGGCTCGCGGTCGCGACCGCTGCATCCATGTATGCGGCGCGGGGGTTGGTGTTCATCTGGTGCCCTCCTTGGCGTTCGATGAGTGGTGGACGGGTGGTGCGGTGCTGCGGTGCGCCCTGGCGATCAGCCGCTGCTCGAGGAGAGCGAGCTGACCTGCGAGGACAGCCAGTTGGACTGGCTGGTCATCTGGTTGAGCGCCGTCTCCAGGGCGGTGAACTGCCGCTCCAGCGTCGCCCGACGCAGTTGGAGGCGGTCGTCCCAGTCGGAGATCGACTTGTTGAGCCGGGTGATCTCGGTGTTGCGGCCCTGGATGGCGAGGGTGACGATGCCGTCGGTGGAGTCGCTCGCGCCGTTGGCCACGGTGTAGATGCGCTGGACGAAGCCGTTGTTGGCCTTGTCCATCTTCTCCGTGACCGCCGTCGGGTCGGCCGTGTAGGCCTGGGTGAAGGTCGTGGAGTCGAAGCTCAGCAGGCCGTCGCGGGTGACCTGGATGCCCAGGCTGGCCAGCGAGGTGCCGTCGGTCGGGTAGACGGCGGAGAGCAGTGCGTCGCGCAGGTCGCGCACGCTGCTCTCGCCGGCCAGGGTGCCGGCCTTCTTCGTCGTCGCGTTGTAGGCCGAGGCGCTGTCGACGCTCTTGAGGACGTCGTTGATGGCGTCGACGAACGAGGACATCGAGTTCGCCAGGCTGGAGGAATCACGGGTGACGCTGATGGTCGACGTCGTCCCGCTCGTCGCCGCGGAGCCGAGGGTGATGGTGACCCCCGGCATGAGGTCGGTGAAGGTGTTGCTCGTCGAGGTGGCCGTGATGCCGGTGCCGAGATCGATGGCGGCATCGGCGCCGGCCCGGACCGTCGAGCCACCGAGCAGCGCCGATCCGTCGGCGGCGGTGATCTCGAAGTCGGTGGAGGCGCCGGTGGTCGTGGCCTCGACCTGGAGCTTGTAGGAGCCGTCGGCGACCTTGATCGCGGTGGCGCGCAGCCCGGTGTCGTTGGTGGCGCTGTTGATGGCGGTGACCAGACCCTGGAGCGTGCCGTCGCCGGTGTCGATCGTCTGCGGGCTGCCGTCGAAGCGGTTGATGATCACCGAGGTCGAGGCGCCGGTGACGGTGTCGGTGAGCGCGTGGGCGTCGGTGTAGCCGATGCGGTGGGCCGCGGCCACGCTGGTGACCGTCAGGCTGAGGGTGGTCGGCGACGCGCTCGACGTCGTCGTCACGCTCACGGCGGTGTTCGACGAGGTGGCGGTCAGCGGCGACCAGGCGGTGGTCTTCGCCAGCGTCTCGGCCTTGCTGGCCAGGGTCGCGAACTTGGTGTTGATGCTCTGGAGCGAGGAGACGACGGTCTGGGTGTCGCTCACCTTGGTCTTCAGGCGCGACTGCGGAGCCGCCTCCAGCTGCATGAGCTGGCTGATGATGGTGGCGGTGTCGAGGCCGCTGGACAGGCCACTGATGCTCGCGCTGCTCGCCATGACCCCCCCTAGCGTCGTCTAGCGTTCCGGCGGTTCTTCGGTGATGTCGGTGATCTCGGTGAGGGGTCCGGGGGCGGGAGGTCGTCCCGCCCCCGGGCCTCAGGTGCTGACGGGATCAGCCGCGCAGCAGGCTCAGCACGTTCTGCGGAGCCGAGTTGGCCTGCGCGAGCATCGCGGTGCCGGCCTGGGAGAGGATCTGCGAGCGGGTGAAGCTCATCATTTCCTGCGCCATGTCGGTGTCGCGGATGCGGCTCTCGGAGGCCGACAGGTTCTCCACGGCCACGTTGAGGTTGTTGATGGTGTGCTCGAACCGGTTCTGCACCGCACCGAGGTTGGCGCGAGCGGTGGAGACGGCCTTGATCTGCACGTCGATCGAGTCGATGGCCGTGCGGGCGTTGGCCGCGGTGTCGAGCTGGATGCCACCGGAGACCGCGGCACCGGCAGCACCGCCGGTACCGGGGGCGGTGGTGGCCAGGGTGCCGCCGTTGGTGGCGTTGACGACCAGCTTGTTGCTCTGGTCGACGGTCGCGCGGAAGTTGGCCGAGAAGCCGGTGTCGCTGTTGAGCTTGTCGGCGACCTCCTGGACCGTGTTGAAGCTGCCGGCAGCGCCCATGGCGACGGTGGAGCTCGCGACCACGCCGGTGGTCGAGAAGGTCCAGTTGCCGGTCACGGCGGTCGGGGTGGCCACCGCGTAGGAGTTGCCGCCGCCGCTGGCGAGGGCGGTGGCCACGGTGGAGACGTCCGCGGTGTCGAAGTTGAACGAGATGGTGTCGTTCGCGGCCGACGAGCCGGCGCCGACCTGGAAGCTCAGGGTGTTGGCGGAGCCGTCGAGGAGCTTCGTGCCGTTGAAGTTCGTCGAGTTCGCGATGCGGGAGAGCTCGGACTGCAGCTGGTTGCTCTCCGTGGTGATCGCGGTGCGGGCGTCGGAGTTGTTGGTGTCCGAGGACGCCTGGACCGCCAGGTCGCGCATGCGCTGGAGGATCGAGTGGACCTCGGTGAGCGCGCCTTCAGCCGTCTGCACGACCGAGATGCCGTCCTGGGCGTTGCGGACCGCGACCTTGAGACCGCCGGTCTGCGACCGCAGACCCTCGGAGATCGCGAGGCCGGCCGCGTCGTCGGCCGCCCGGTTGATGCGGTAGCCGCTGGACAGCTTCTCCAGCGACTTGCTCATCTGGCCCTGGGTGACCGAGAGGTTGCGGTAGCTGTTGAAGGCGTCGGTGTTGGTGTTGATGCGAAGACCCATGATGGTTCCCTCCTGGTGTGCTGAGTCTGTGGAGCCCGTCCATGGGCTTCCGCCGAGGTGATCGGCCGTGGGAGCCACGGCTTGAGGAATCGGGACGAAGAGATTTGCGGCCGCTGTGGCAGCTGTGGCGGCTGTGATCTCGCCGCCGGTCTCGGGCGCGCTGGACGCCGCGGTCGCGCGCGCCGCGGGGATGGGGGGTACCGGGCCGACCCCGGTGACCCCGGTGAGGGGGGTCGTCATGGGGGCTACCAGCGGGGGCTGGAGGAATCGCCGCGACGGTGCGTGGGGTCACGACGTCACGGCGTCGGATCGCCGGCGGTGGGGGCCGCCGGGGTGGTCCTCCGGATCGGGGGGTGGAGGACGGGCGGCCCGTCGGCTCCGGAGCGTCGTCCGGACCCGACGGGCCGTCGTGGGTGTCGCTGCCGCTCGCCGTCAGGCCGAGCTGTGCAACCGCTGCACCACCGGCGAGTGGTTGAGGCGGTGCGAGGCGTGGCGGGCGGCCACGGCCTCGAAGTAGGCCGAGCGCCGCTGTGCGGCGCAGCCGTCGGGCCGCGGGTGAGCCGGCACGAGCGCCGGGTCGAGCGCGGAGTTCAGCGCGTCGCGCAGCAGCACGAGCGCCTCGGCGCGGATCTGGGAGACCCGCGATTCGGTGACGCCGAGGGTCGCGGCGATCTCGGCCATCGGCCGCTCGGCCAGGAAGTACTCCCGGACGACGATGCGCAGCCGCTCGGGGAGCTCCTCGATGGCGTCGACCAGATAGGCCAGTCGCTCGCGGTGCTCGACGAGCTCCTCGGGCGTCGGCCCCTCGGAGACCAGGAGGTCCTCGAAGGGCGTCTCGGCGCCGCCCTGCAGCGAGAGCACGTTGGCCCGCGCCACGTCGCCGTCGTTGTTCTCGACCTCGGCCACCGAGATGCCCAGGTCGGCGGCGACCTCCGCGTTGTCCGGCACCCGGCCGAGCTTGGCCGCGAGCCGGGTGCGCGCCTCGTCGAGGTCGCGTCCGCGCCGGCGGACCGAGCGCGAGGCCCAGTCGATGCCGCGCAGCTCGTCGAGGATCGCGCCGCGGATGCGGCTGGCGGCGTACCGCGTGAACGGCACCCCGCGACCGGGCTCGAACGCCCGGGCGGCCTTGACCAGCGCGGTGAGGCCTGCCGAGTGCAGGTCGTCGCGGCTGACGTGGGCGGGCACCCGGCTCATGGTCTCCCGCACGATGTGCGAGACCAGGCCCATGTGCGCGACGACGAGGTCGTCATTGGTCGCCGGTGCCGGGAACGCCTCGACGTTGTCGAAACGCTCGGCCGCGGCGGCCGGGTCGAGGTCCTGCGGTCCCGGGGCGCTCATGACGCGACCCGCTGATCCGTGGAGCCCTCGACGGACTCGGTGTTTCCTGCGTTCTTCCCGCTGACCGTGCTCTCGAGCCGGTCGATGTCGACGATGACATGCATGGCGGATCCCCCTCCCAGAACTGCTTGTCGAGGCCCTCCCTGACACTCGACGGCATGAGAGTGCACCGAAGTCTGGTAAAGGCGTTAAGGAAATCATGAGAACCACCCGTTCGTACTAGACCGGTCCGGACGTTCGGCCCTCATCCGGCTCCCACACCGCCCCGAACGGACGACGACGGCGGATCCCTCAGGTCGCCGCGCGCAGGGCCGATCACCTCCTCAGGACGCCGGATCCGGGCCGGCGACGACGGAGAGGGGTGAGGTCGTGGAGAGGCTCTCGCAGATCCTGTGGCGCGAGCGCGACCTGCTCGAACTGCTGCTGTACCGGCTCGAGGTCGAGCAGCTCGTGCTGGCGAGCGGACGCACGATGTGGCTCATGCGCGCGGCCCGCGAGGTCGAGCAGACCCTGGAGACCCTCCGGGAGACCGAGGTGCTGCGCGCGGTCGCCGCCGACGAGGCCGCCGGACTGGTCGGCCTGCCGCCCAACCCGTCGCTGCGCGAACTGGCCCAGCACTGCGAGGAGCCCTGGACGACGATCCTGCTCGACCACCGCGCGGCCTTCGAGTCCGTCACCCGCCAGATCACCGCGATGGCCGATGCCAACCGCGACCTGATCACGAGCGGCTACCGCTCGGCCCGGGAGACGCTGCTCTCGATCGGCGACGAGGACCGGTCGGGCTACAACCCCGACGGCACCGTGCAGGGCGGACCCGCCGTGTCGCGCTACGTCGACCGGAGCCTGTGAGCCATGTCCGGTTCGTTCTCCTCGCTCAACACCGCGCTCACCGCGCTGCGCTACACGAGCGCTGCCCTCGACGTCGCGAGCAACAACATCGCCAACGTCAACACCGAGGGCTACACCCGTCGCCGGGTCATCGCCGAGTCCATCGGCGCTCCCTCGGTGCCGGCCAACTGGTCGATCTACGACGGGGTCGGCGGCGGCGTCGCGACCAACGGCGTCCAACGTCTCAGCGACGACCTCCTCGACGCCCGGTCGCGGGCCGAGCACGGCAACCAGAGCTACCTCGACGTCCGCTCGACGGTCCTCCAGCGGGTCGAGAGCGGCATCGGAGAGCCCGGCGACAGCGGTGTGACGGCCGCCCTCGGCGACTTCCGCGCGGCCTGGCACGACCTGGCCAACGACCCGGGCGGCACCGCCACCCGGCAGGTCGTGATGTCCTCGGCCGTCGCCCTCACCGACGCGATCCACGCGCAGGCGAGTGCGATCGAGGCCGAGCAGAGCACGCAGCGCTCGCACATGAACAGCGCCGTCAGCGAGGTCAACGCGGTCGCGAAGCAGTTGGCCGACGCCAACCGCACCATCGCCGCCTCGCGCCTGGACGGCGTCGACGTCTCCAACCTCCAGGACCAGCGCGACAAGCTCGCCCAGCGCCTCGCCGAGCTCACCGGCGGTACCGCGACGCCGCGTGCGGACGGCGGTCTCGACGTCTCGGTCGGCGGGGTCGGCCTCGTCTCGGGCTCGACCGCGAAGTCGCTCGTGGTCTCCAGCGGGATCAACCCCGACGGCACCCCCGACGGCAACCCGCTCGTGCTCGGGATCTCCGACGGCACCACGACGACCCCGGTGACGGGCCTGACCGGCGAGGTCGGCGCGATCTCCGATCTGCTGACCACCACGCTGCCCGCCTACGCCTCGGGCCTCGACGCGGTCGCCAAGGGCCTGGCCGACACGGTCAACGCCCTCCACCAGTCGGGCTACGACCTCAGCGGCACCGCCGGCGGGGCGTTCTTCAGCTACAGCGCCACCGGCGCGGCCGCCAGCCTGACATTGGCGATCACCGACACCAGCAAGATCGCCGCCGCCGGCACCAGCGGCGGCACGCTCGACGGGTCGATCGCCGACAAGCTCGGCGCGAGCGGGACGGCGGAGTCGTCCTACCAGCAGCTGGTCTCCGGCTTCGGCACCGAGGTGGCCTCGGTCAAGCGGCGCCAGACCACGCAGCAACTGCTCACCACGCAGATCGACAACGCCCGCCAGCAGCTCTCGGGCGTCAACCTCGACGAGGAGACGGTCAACATGCTCTCCGCCCAGCGCGCCTACGAGGCAGCCGCCCGGGTGATGACCACGGTCGACTCCGTGCTCGACACCCTCATCAACCGCACCGGGGTGACCCGATGATCGGGGTGGCGGCATGAGCGTCGTCCGTGTCACCCAGCCGATGCTGGTGGCCTCGTCGCTGCGCAACCTCCAGGGCGGGCTGAACAAGTACGCCGACCTCCAGGAGCAGCTCTCGACCGGCAAACGGGTCAACCGGGCCTCGGACTCGCCGTCCGACGCCACCGGGTCGATGCGCACCCGGGTGGCGATCAGCGACCAGAACCACTACGTCCGCAACGCCGAGAACGGCATCGGCTGGCTGGGCACCGTCGACACCACGCTGTCCTCGATGGCCGACAGCACCCGACGTGCCCGCGAGCTCGGCCTCCAGGGCGTCTCGACCGGCACTTCGTCGGTGAACTCGCGCGAGGCCCTGGCCGTGGAGGTCGACCAGATCCGAGCCGACCTCATCTCGCAGGCGAACACGACCTACCTCGGCCGTCCGGTCTTCGGGGGGACGACGGCCGGCGCGGCCGCCTTCGACACCACGACCGGCGCCTACCTCGGCGACTCCGGCCAGGTGATGCGCACCGTCGCCGACGGCGTGCAGGTGCGGGTCGACATGCCGGGCACCTCGGTCGTCGGGCCCGACGGCGCGTCGCTCTTCGACGACCTGACCACGCTCTCGACCGCTCTCCGGGCCGGCGATGAGACCTCCATGCGGACCGCCCTGTCGAACCTCCAGGGCCGGCTGAACGACATCAGCACGGCGCAGGCGACGGTCGGTGCCTCCTACAAGCGCCTGGAGCAGGCCTCGCAGAAGGGCCAGGACTCGGTGGTCGCGCTCCGGACCACGCTCTCGGACCTCGAGGACGCCGATCTGCCGCAGACGCTGATGAACCTGAAGATGCAGGAGGTCGCCTACCAGGCGGCGCTGGGTGCGACCAGCAAGGCCCTCCAGCCGAGCCTGATCGACTTCCTGAGGTGAAGACTGCGATGATCGCCACCGATGTCCAGACCGTCAGGAGTGTCATGCCCGACGACGTGCCGGTGATCGAGTTCGTGCACCCGATGCCCGGGTTCGACGAGCTGGTCCGGTTCGCCCTCGTCCAACTCGACGACGACGGCGTGCTGTGCGCGCTGCGCTCGGTGGAGGACCCCGACGTGAGGTTCCTCGTGGTGCCTCCGCACCTGTTCTTCCCCGACTACGCCCCGGTGCTCGACGACGAGACCGTGGCCGAGCTCGGCATCGAGTCGGCCGACGACGTCGTCCTGCTCGTGGTGCTCAACGCCACCGAGTCGCTGGCCGACACGACCGCGAACCTGCTCGCGCCGATCGTCGTCAACACCGCCGGGCGCCGCGCGGCCCAGGTCATCCTGGCCGACACCGAGCTCCCGATCCGGGCCCCGCTGATCGCCTGATCCGCTCGCCCGATCGCGGGTGTCGCGCCCCGCGGGCTGGCCCCGACCGGTAGCGTTCGCTCCGTGTTGGTCCTCAGTCGCCGCGTGGGTGAGAGCGTCGTCATCGGGGACGACGTCACGATCACCATCCTCGAGGTGCGCGGCGACGTGGTCCGCGTGGGCATCGACGCGCCCCGTTCGGTGGCGGTGAACCGCGCCGAACTGCTCAAGGAGCTCGGCGCCACCAACCAGGAGTCCGCCTCCCCGAGCGAGCAGACCGTCGCGTCGTTGGCGAAGGCGCTGCGCGAGCGTCCCCAGCGCGACTGACCTGGCACGTCCGGGCTCGCTCCGGCCGGTCCAGGCCGACTCCCGGGTGGTCCGATCCGGTCCGGGACGAGTGTCCCGGACATCTCAGCTAGTCGGCCTCCGCGCCGATGGGCAGGGCATCCACCACGGAAGAAGGATGCCGGTGAACGAGGACGCGGAGATCGTCGCGGAGTTCCTGGTCGAGAGTCACGAGAACCTCGACCAACTCGATCGCGACCTGGTCGAGCTCGAGCAGACACCCGGGTCGCGGGAGCTGCTCTCGAGCATCTTCAGGACGATCCACACCATCAAGGGCACGAGCGGCTTCCTCGCCTTCGGGCGACTCGAGCGGCTCACCCACGTCGGGGAGAACCTGCTCTCGCGGTTGCGCGACGGCAAGATGACGATGGACTCCGATGTGGCCGGCGTGCTGCTGCGCATGGTCGACACCGTGCGCGCGCTGCTGGAGTCGATCGAGTCCACCGGTGCCGACACCTCGGCCACGGTCGATGTCGACGCCGTCGTCGCCGCCCTCGAGGCCACCCTCGCCGGGACGCCCCCGGTGGCGGCTCCTGCGCCCGTTCCGGTCGTGGAGCCGGTCGTGGAGGCCGTCGTGGAGGCCGTCGTGGAGCCGGTCGCGGAGGCAGTTGCAGAGCCGGTCGTGGAGCCGGTCGCGGAGGCAGTTGCGGAGCCGGTCGTCGAGCCCGTCGTGGACGAGCCCGCGCCCGCCGCCAAGCCGGTCGCCAAGCGGACGGCGGCGAAGCGGACGGCGAAGCCCGCCGCCAAGCCCGCTGCCAAGCCCGCTGCCAAGCCCGCCGCGAAGGCCGCTCCGGCGAAGCCCGTGGCGGCCGCGGTCGAGCCGACCCCGCCGCCGGTGGTGTCCGCAGTCGTGGAGCCCGTCGTCGAGCCGGTCGTGGCGGTCGAGGAGACCCACGACGAGGACGGCGCCCCCAAGCGCGGCGTCGTCGACTCCTCGGTGCGGGTCGACATCGAACTGCTCGACGGTCTCGTGCAGCTGGTGGGGGAGCTCGTGCTGACCCGCAACCAGATCCTCCAGCGCACCGAGTCGGCCGCCGACATCGAGCTGGTCCGCGCGTCCCAGCGTCTCGACCTGGTGGCCTCGGAGCTGCAGGAGAGCGTGATGCGCACGCGCATGCAGCCCATCGGCCAGGTGTGGTCGAAGATGCCGCGCATCGTGCGCGACCTGGCCCACCAGCTCGGCCGCGAGGTCGACCTGCAGATGGAGGGTCACGAGACCGAGCTCGACCGCTCGCTGCTCGAGGCCCTCAAGGGCCCGCTCACCCACCTCGTGCGCAACTCGCTCGACCACGGCATCGAGCCGCCGGCCGACCGGACCGCCGCCGGCAAGCCCGCGCAGGGCCGCCTGCACCTGCGGGCCTTCCACGAGAGCGGCCAGGTGGTCGTCGAGATCACCGACGACGGCCGGGGCATGGACCCCGACAAGATCGCCGCGGCCGCCATCGCCCGCGGGGTCGTCACCCGCGAGGCGATCGCGCGCATGGAGACGCGCGAGATCATCGAGCTGATCTTCCGCCCCGGCTTCTCGACCGCCGCCGAGGTCACCAACGTCTCCGGCCGCGGCGTCGGCATGGACGTCGTCCGGACGAGCATCGAGCGCATCGGCGGCAGCGTCGACATCAGCAGCACCGTGGGGGTCGGCTCGACCGTCCGGGTGCGCATCCCGCTCACGCTGGCGATCATCCCGGCCCTGGTGGTCGGGGAGACGGGGGAGCGGTATGCGATCCCGCAGGCCAACCTGGTCGAGCTGGTGCGGCTGGAGGGCCGTGATCTGCGCGAGAACGTGGAGATCCTGGCGGGGGCGCCGGTCCTGCGACTGCGCGGCCGGCTGCTGCCGCTCGTGACCCTCGAGGAGGCGCTGGGCGGACCGAGCCTGGACGCCTCGCGCGCCGACTTCCTGACCATCGTGGTCGTGCAGGCCGACGACGTCCGCTTCGGGCTGTGCGTGGCCGAGGTGCACGACACCCAGGAGATCGTCGTCAAGCCGATCGGGCGTCAGCTGAAGAACCTGCCGATGTACGCGGGCGCCACGATCATGGGCGACGGTCGGGTCGCGCTCATCCTCGACGTCGCCGGCATCGCCCGCGACCGCGAGCTGAACACCGCGATCCAGCAGGAGGAGGAGACCCGCACCGGCGTCGTCGACAGCCGTGCGCTGCTCGTCCTCGAGGTGGCCTCGGGACGGCGCGCGGCGCTGCCCCTCACCGCGGTCTCGCGGCTGGAGGAGTTCGAGGTCGCGCGGGTCGAGCGGTCCGGTTCGGCCGAGGTCGTGCAGTACCGCGACGGTCTCCTGCCGCTCATCCGGCTCGCACCGGCGATCGGCCTGCCCGACTCCAGTCAGGGCCTGCCGCAGGTCTCCGTCGTCGTCCACGAGGAGGAGGGCGGCCGGGTCGGCATCGTCATCGACAAGGTCCTCGACGTCGTCGACGAGGCCGTCATCCCGACCGACGTCGGCCGGCGTCCCGGTGTGCTCGGGTCGGCCGTCGTGCAGGACAAGGTCACCGATCTGGTCGACCTCGACGCCGTCATCCGCCCGCTCCTGGCGGGTGCCCGATGACCGCCGTCGCGACCGCCTCGCACCCCGCCGCGAACCCCGCTGGGAAGGAGCAGACGATGACCACCCACCGCCAGTTCTGCACGTTCTGGGTCGATGGCCTGTTCTTCGGTCTCGACGTCGAGTACGTGCAGGAGGTCCTGCGCTACCAGCAGATGACCGTCGTGCCCTGCGCACCGGAGTCGGTGTTCGGGCTGATCAACCTGCGCGGCCAGATCGTCACCGCGCTCGACCTGCGCTGCCGTCTGGGGCTGCCGCCCCGCGAGGAGGGCGTGCTGCCGATGAACGTCATCGTGCGCAGCCGCGGCGAGGTGATCTCGCTGCTCGTCGACGACATCGGGGAGGTCATCGACGCCGACATCGAGCAGCTCCAGGCTGCCCCCGCCAACCTGCCCGGGAGGGTGCAGGACGTCGTCCAGGGGGTGATGCCCATGCCGGGCTCGATCCTCCTGGCCCTCGACGCCGACCGGTCGGTCGACGTCAACCATCACGAGAACATGGGAGCGAACCGTGACTGAGATCCTCCAGACCCCCGGAGGCACCACCCACTCGACCGTTGACGGGGCGTCGCTGGTCGACCTGGCGCGGTTGCCCGGCGTCCTGGACACGATCCCGACGCGGGTGATGATCGCCGATCGCGACCTCACCATCACCTACGTCAACCAGGCCACCCGCGAGGGCCTCACCCGCCTCGCGGACTGGCTGCCGGTCTCGCCGGACGCCGTGGTGGGCGCGAACCTCGACATCTTCCACAAGAACCCGAGCTACCAGCGCCGCATCCTGGCCGACCCCTCGGTGCTCCCGCGTCGGGCGCACATCGAGGTGGGTCCCGAGACGCTCGACCTCCAGGTGCACGCGCTCTACGACGAGGCCGGCCAGTACGTCGGCGCGATCGCCTCGTGGGAGAACATCACCGACAAGCTGCGGGCCGAGAAGGAGCTCGCCGAGACGATGAGCGACGCGGCCGCGCTGAACTCGGTGCTCGCCGACCTCACCATGGCGACCTCGTCCGACCAGGCGATCACCTCGGTGCTCGAGGGCGTGCGGACGGCGTTCGGCTGGGTCTACGGCTCCTACTGGCGCCTCGACGAGCGCGCCGACGCCCTGGTCTTCGGCTCCGATTCCGGCGACCCGGACCCGGAGTTCAAGCGCATCACCACGGCCACGACCTACGTGCGCGGCGTCGGTCTCGCCGGCCGTGCCTGGGCGTCGGAGGACCTCGTGTTCGTGCCCGACATCGGGCAGCTGGCCGACAGCTCGCGCCACGACGTCGCGGCCCGCGCGGGGATCCGCTCGGCGGTGGCGCTGCCGATCGTCGTCGGCGGTCGCGTCACCGGCGTCGTCGACTTCCTCACCACCGACACCCTCGAGCCGACCCAGGGTCGCCTCGACGGCCTGCGCCGGGTCGCGCACCTCCTCTCGGCGGCGTCCGAGCGGCTCACCGCCGCCGAGCGCGAGCTCGAGGAGACCCGCAGCGACTCCGAGGCCGTCAACCGGGTCCTCGCCTCGGTGTCTTCCGCCACCACGATCGAGGAGGCGACCCGCACGGCGCTGGACGCCGTCCGCGACGCCTTCGGCTGGGGGTACGGCTCGTACTGGCGCATCGACCCGAGCGACAACACGTTGAAGTTCGCCCTGGAGTCCGGCGACGCGGGGCCGGAGTTCCGCAAGGTCACCCTGGAGGCGTCCTTCGCGCACGGCGTCGGCCTCTCGGGCCGCACCTGGGCCCAGCGCGACCTCTACTTCACCGAGGACATCGGCGAGATGACCGACTGCGTGCGGGCGCCCGTCGCCAAGCGGGTCGGGGTGAAGTCCGGCGTCTGCTTCCCGATCACGGCCAACGGCCAGGTCATCGGCACCATGGACTTCTTCACCATGGAGACCCTGCACCCGACCGAGAACCGGCTCGAGGCGCTGCGCAACGTCGGCCGTCTCGTCTCCTCCGCCTTCGAGCGGATCTCCAAGGAGGAGGCGGCCCGCGCTGAGGCCGAGGAGCTGGCCCGCAAGGTCGAGGTCGTGCTCGAGGTCGTGCAGGCGGCCAGCGCCGGCGACCTCACCCGGCAGATCGACATCGTCGGCGACGACGTCGTCGGCCAGCTCTCCGGCGGGCTCCGATCGCTCATCGCGGCCTTCCGCGACTCCATGGGCGACATCGACCGCACCGCCCAGGCCCTCGAGGTCGCCGCCGAGCAGCTCACGATCCTCTCCCAGGGCATGGGCGAGGGCGCCACCGCGACCTCCGAGCTCGCCGGCAGCGCCAGCAGCGCCTCGGTCGAGGTGAGCGCGTCGATCCAGACCGTGGCTGCTGCTGCGGAGGAGATGACCGCCTCGATCCGCGAGATCGCGCAGAACGCGACCGAGGCGGCCTCGGTGGCCACCGGTGCGGTCGCGGTCGCCGGGTCGGCTCAGGAGACCGTCACCAGCCTCGGGGAGTCCTCCACCGAGATCGGCCAGGTCATCAAGGTGATCACCTCGATCGCCCAGCAGACCAACCTGCTGGCCCTCAACGCCACCATCGAGGCCGCCCGCGCCGGGGACGCCGGCAAGGGCTTCGCGGTGGTCGCCAACGAGGTCAAGGAGCTGGCCAAGGAGACCGCGAAGGCCACCGAGGACATCGGCCGCAAGATCGAGGCCATCCAGGGCGACACCCAGGGCGCGGTCACCGCGATCGCGGAGATCACCGAGGTGATCGGGCGCATCAACGACATCCAGACCACGATCGCCTCGGCGGTCGAGGAGCAGACCGCCACCACCAACGAGATCGCCCGCTCGGTGACCGAGGCGGCGTCCGGGGCCACCGGGATCGCCGAGGACGTCACCCAGCTGGCGGGGGCGGCCGACGACACCCGGCAGGGTGCGCAGAACACCCTGCAGTCGGCGACCGAGCTGGCCGAGATGGCCGTGCAGCTCAAGGCCCTGATCGCGCGCTTCACGATCTGACGCGACGCACGCGCACGCGAGCCCCGCCCGGTCCGACCGGGCGGGGCTCGTCTGCGCGCGGGGGCGTGCGGGGGAGCGACGGCGATTCGGTGGATGACGGCCAGCGGAATAAAGTTGACTTGAGCAACCTTCTACCGCACATGAGAGACCGCACCGTGAGCCAGCACCACACCCCGCAGCACCTGCGCGAACGCACCGACCGATCCCACCTCCGCGCCGACGCGGGCGACGCAGCGGGGGCGATGAGCCACCGCCAGATCATGGAGGCCCTCTCCGGACTGCTGCTGGCGATGTTCGTCGCGATGCTCTCCAGCACGGTGGTCACCAACGCCCTGCCGCGGATCGTCGCCGACCTCGAGGGCAGCCAGACCGGCTACACCTGGGTCGTCGTCGCCACCCTGCTGGCCATGACCGCCACCACGCCGGTCTGGGGCAAGCTCGCGGACCTCTTCAGCAAGAAGCTGCTCGTGCAGACCGCGCTCGTCGTCTACACCGTCGGCTCGGTGCTCGCCTCGGTCTCCCACTCGATGGGCATGCTCATCGGCGCCCGTCTCGTGCAGGGCCTCGGTGTCGGTGGTCTCACCGCGCTCGTCCAGGTCGTCATCGCCACGATGGTGCCGCCACGCGAGCGCGGCCGGTACTCCGGCTACATCGGCGCGGTCTTCGCCCTGGCCACCGTCTCCGGCCCGCTGATCGGCGGCGTGATCGTCGACTCCAGCTTCGGCTGGCGCGGCTGCTTCTACGTCGGCCTGCCCTTCGCCGTCCTCGCGTTCGTGCTGCTGCAGAAGACGCTGCACCTGCCCGTGGTCACCCGGCCCGCGAAGGTCGACGTCCTCGGGGCGACCCTCATCATGGCCGGCGTCAGCATCCTGCTCATCTGGGTCAGCCTGGCCGGCAACCAGTTCGCGTGGGCGTCGGCGACCACCGCGGCCCTCGTCGTCGCGGGCCTGCTCGTGCTCGCCCTCGCCGTGTGGGTCGAGACGCGGGCGGTCGAGCCGATCATCCCGCTGCACCTCTTCCGCGACCGCACGATCGCGCTGGCCACGACCGCGTCGGTGTTCGTGGGCGTGGCGATGTTCGGCGCCACCGTCTACCTCAGCCAGTACTTCCAGACCGCGCGCGGCATGACGCCGACCCACGCCGGCCTCATGTCGATCGCGATGGTCGGCGGTCTGCTCGTCTCCAGCATCGGCACCGGGCGCATCATCACCGCGACCGGTCGCTGGAAGCGGTTCCTCGTCGGCGGCATGGTGCTGGTCGTCGTCGGCCTCGGCCTGCTGGGCACCATCGACGAGACCACGAACCTCGCGGTCGTCGGTGCCTTCATGGCCGTTCTCGGCATCGGCCTGGGCGCCACGATGCAGAACCTCGTGCTCGCGG
Source organism: Nocardioides fonticola (assembly GCF_039536805.1). Lineage (NCBI taxonomy): Bacteria > Bacillati > Actinomycetota > Actinomycetes > Propionibacteriales > Nocardioidaceae > Nocardioides > Nocardioides fonticola. The sequence goes on from NZ_BAAAZH010000012.1 coordinate 83,020, forward strand.
TGCAGAACAACGTGCCCGTCAGCGAGCTCGGCGCTGCCAGCTCGGTGGTCGCGTTCTTCCGCTCCCTCGGCGGGTCGATCGGCGTGGCGGTGCTCGGCGCCCTGCTGAGCAACCGGGTCGCGACCCGGGCCGCCGACGGCCTGACGGCCATCGGCGTCACCCCCGACTCCCACCAGAGCCACGAGATCCCGGACCTGGCCACCCTCCCGGCGCCCGTTCGGGGCGTGTTCGAGGCGGCGTTCGGGCAGTCCTTCGGCGAGCTGTTCCTCGTCGCGGCGCCCTTCGCGCTCGTCGCCCTGGTCTGCGTCAGCCTCATCCGCGAAGTGCCGCTGCGCACCACCAACGACCTCGTCGAGGTCGCCGACGAGCTGCTCGCGGACGCCGCGCCGGAGGCCACGGCCGAGCTCACCGCTACGATCCCGTCCCGATGACCGCCGAGCGAGCCCGCACCCTCCTCCGCCTGGAGGAGGAGTTCGGCGTGCTCATCCGCCGCATCCGCCGCGTGATCGCCGAACGCGCCGAAGCGGTGCACCCGGAACTCCAGTCGGCCTCCTACCTGCTGCTGGCCTACATCGCCGAGCACGGGCCGGTGCGGGCCTCCCTCATCGCCGAGAAGTTCCAGATCGACAAGGGTGCCGTCAGCCGCCAGCTCCAGCACCTCATGGAGCTGGGGCTGGTCGACAAGGTGGTCGACCCGGCCGACGGTCGCGCCCACCTCATCTCGGCCAGCGAGGAGGCGCGGCGCCGCCTCGACGAGGTCGTCACCCAGCGTCGGCGCTGGCTCGACGAACGCCTCAAGGACTGGAGCGCGGACGAGCTGGAGGCCTTCACCTCCGAGCTCGCCCGCTACAACGCCACGCTGGAGTCCTGAGCCCGGCCGGGCGACCCGGCCGGGTGCTCCCGACGGTCAGCCGCGCAGCCAGACGGCGGTGTCGGCCGGCAGGACGCCGTCCGCGATCGCGGGGGCGCTGGAGGCCAGCACCTCGCCGGACAGGCCTGCCGCGGCGAGGTCGAGCGGTGTCGTGCCGCAGTTGAGGACGGCGACGACATCGTCGCGGCGGAAGGCCAGCACGTCGGGGCGCAGGTCGAGCAGCTCGATCGCGGTGCCGGTGAGGCTGCGCCGCGCCTGGAGCGCCCGGCGGTAGAACGCCAGCGTCGAGTGCGCGTCGCCCTCCTGGGCCTCGGCGGTGCGGCCGGCCCAGGACGCCGGCTGCGGCAGCCACGGCTGCGCGGTGCCCGGACCGAAGCCGAACGGCGGCTCCTGGCCCGACCACGGCATCGGCACGCGGCAGCCGTCGCGACCGACCTCGCCGGTGCGGAACCAGGAGGGGTCCTGGCGGAACTCCGGCTCGACGTCGACCTGCTCCAGGCCGAGCTCCTCGCCCTGGTAGAGGTAGGACGAGCCGGGCAGCGCGAGCATCGTCAGGGTCGCCGCCCGGGCGCGGGCCAGGCCCTGCGCGCCCCCGCCGTAGCGGGTCACGTGACGGATGACGTCGTGGTTGCTGAGCACCCAGGTGGGGTCGGCGTGCACGTCGGCCAGTGCGGCGAAGGTGCCCTCGACGACCTCGCGGAACGCCGATGCCGACCAGGGCGAGACCAGCCAGGCGAAGTTGAAGGACTGGCTCATCTCGTCGCTGCGCACGAAGCGCGCCATCGACTCCGGCGTCTGGGTCCAGGCCTCGGCGACCGCCATCCGGTCGCCGGGGTACTCGGCGAGCACGCGGTGCCAGCGGCGGTAGACGTCGTGGACCTCGGGCTGGTCCCACATCGGCTCGTCGCGCAGCGTGCGCTCGACCATCGACCGCTCGGGAGCGGCCTCGGTGCCGTTGATGTCGGCGCCCGAGCGCGGCTCCTCGCCGTCCTCGACGATCTGGTCGCGCAGCGAGGCCTCCTTGACCAGGCCGTGGGCGACGTCGACGCGGAACCCGTCGACCCCGCGGTCGAGCCAGAACCGCAGCACCGACTCGAACAGGTCGCCCACCTCGGGGTTGCGCCAGTCGAAGTCGGGTTGGGAGGAGTCGAAGAGGTGGAGGTACCACTGGCCGTCCTCGACGCGGGTCCAGGCCGGTCCGCCGAACACGGAGTTCCAGTTGTTGGGCGGCTCGGCGCCGTCGGGACCGCGGCCGTCGCGGAAGAGGTAGCGCGCGCGCTCGGGGGAGCCGCGCCCGGCCGCCAGGGCCGCCTGGAACCACTCGTGGGCGCTGGAGGAGTGGTTGGGCACGAGGTCGACGATCAGCTTCAGGCCCAGCTCGTGGGCCCGCGCCACCAGGGCGTCGGCGTCGGCGAGGGTGCCGAAGAGCGGGTCGACGTCGGTGTAGTCGGCGACGTCGTAGCCGTGGTCCTTCTGCGGCGAGGTGTAGAAGGGCGTGAGCCACACGGCGTCGACACCGAGGTCGCGCAGGTAGGGCAGGCGGGCGGTGATGCCGGGCAGGTCGCCGATGCCGTCGCCGTCGGAGTCGGCGAAGCTGCGCACGTAGACCTGGTAGATGACGGCGTCGCGCCACCACTCGCGGGCGTCCTTTGGATCGTTCAAAGACATGCCGTCCATCCTCTCAGACAGGCCCCGCGGCGGTCACGTCAGTTGCGGATGCGCTCCCAGCGCGCCAGCGCCTCGGCCCGCTCGGCCTTGTGGTCGACCATCGGGGGCGGATAGCCGACCAGGTCGCGGGTGTCGGCGTCCGGCTCGTGCGGGTCGGGCACCTGGACGGCGTCCGCGAGCTCGGGGATCCAGCGGCGCAGGTAGCCGCCGTCGGGATCGAACTTGCGGCCTTGCGCGACGGGATTGAAGACCCGGAAGTAGGGCGCGGCGTCGGTGCCGCAGCCGGCGGTCCACTGCCAGCCGTGCTGGTTGGAGGCGAGGTCGCCGTCGGCCAGCCACCGCATGAAGTGGCGGGCGCCGTGCTGCCACTCCAGGTGGAGGTCCTTGACCAGGAAGCTGGCCACGATCATCCGCACGCGGTTGTGCATCCAGCCGGTCGCGCGCAGCTGGCGCATGCCGGCATCGACGATCGGGAAGCCCGTGCGGCCCTCCTGCCACGCGGTCAGCGCGGCACCCGGCTCGTCGTAGTCCATCCGCGCGTACTCCGGGCGCAGGTACTCCCGTGCGGTCTCGGGCCGGTGGTGCAGCACGTCGGCGTAGAACTCCCGCCACGCGATCTCGCTGCGGTAGACCCGCGCCGACTCCGAGTGCCGCGCGGCCAGGTCGGCCAGCATCGTGCGCGGGTGGATCTCGCCCCAGCGCAGATGGGTCGACATGCGCGAGGTCGCCTCGACGCCGGGCCGGTCGCGACCGTCGGCGTAGCCGTCGAGGCGCTCGAGGAACTCCTGCCAGCGGCGGTGCGCGGCGCGCTCGCCGGCCTCGGGGATGCTCAGCCCGTCGGGGAGCTCGACCTCGGGGACGGCGACCGTGCCGGACTCGGGGAGCTCGAGCCACGACCCACCGGACGGCGCCTCGACCGGCCCGCGCCAGCCGTGCTCGGCCCACGCGCGGGAGAAGGGCGTGAACACCTTGTAGGGGTCGCCCGACCCGTTGCGCACCCGACCCGGCGCCACGGCGTACGGCGAGCCGGTGCGCACCAGCTCGATGCCGGCCGCGCCCAGAGCCTCCTCGACCGCGGCATCGCGGCGCGTGCCGTAGGGCCCGTAGTCGGCCGAGATGTGCACGCTCGACGCGCCGACCTCGCGCGCCGCGGCGAGGACGGCGGCGACCGGGTCGCCGTGCACCACGCTCAACCGGGTGTGCCGCTGGCGCAGGGAGGCGTCGAGGGCGGCGAGGGAGGAGGCGAGGTAGGCGCGTCGCGACGGGCCGGCCGGCCCCCAGAGGGCGTCGTCCAGCACGAACAGCGGCAGCACGGGGCCCTGCGCCGACGCGGCGAGCAGGGCCGGATGGTCGGCCAGGCGCAGGTCGCGACGGAACCAGAGGACGGCGGGTGTCGTGCTCACGGTTCCCCACCCTGCCAGGCGAGTGGTGGCCGCCGTCGCCGCACCCGGCGGACGCGACGATGCGTCAGCTGCGCGCGGTAGGGAAGAATGGAGCACGTGAGTGACCTCATCGACACCACCGAGATGTACCTCCGCACCATCTACGAGCTGGTGGAGGAGGGCATCGTCCCGCTGCGCGCGCGCATCGCCGAGCGCCTGCACCAGAGCGGGCCGACGGTCAGCCAGACCGTCGCGCGGATGGAACGCGACGGGCTCCTGACCGTCGAGGGCGACCGTCATCTCGAGCTGACCGAGGAGGGTCGCCGGCTCGCCACGCGCGTGATGCGCAAGCACCGCCTGGCCGAGCGCCTGCTCAGCGACGTCATCGGCCTGCCGTGGGAGCTCGTGCACGAGGAGGCCTGCCGCTGGGAGCACGTCATCTCCGAGAACGTGGAGCGCCGCCTGCTCGAACTCCTCGACCACCCCACCGAGTCGCCCTACGGCAACCCGATCCCCGGCCTCGACGAGCTCGGCGAGGAGGCCTCCGGTGAGGACTTCATGGACGGCGTCGAGTCGCTCGCCGGCGCCGCGGGCCCCGAGGAGGGGCGCGTGCTGATCCGTCGCATCTCCGAGGAGATGCAGAAGGACGAGCTGCTCATGAGCGCCCTGCGGCGCGTGGGAGCCCTGCCGGACAAGACCGTCACCGTCGTCGCGACCAGCGAGGGCGTGCTCGTGGGCGCCGCGGGGGAGAGCGCCGAGATCGTCCCCGAGGCGGCCGAGCACATCTTCGTGCGCCGTCTCTGACCGGTCTAGACCTGTGTGATCCCTCCCGGGGTATGCGTGACCGATGCCGGACCTGTTCGTTGACCTCCATGAAGCCGCGCGATTGGGAGAGCGCGGTGCCGACGTCTGGGAGGGCGACGCATGTCCGTGCTGCAGCTGTGGGAGACCGTCTCGGTCGGGTCCGTCGAGGGTGTCGTGCCGGCGCCCGCTCCGTCGGGGCGTGAGCTGACCGTGGAGCTCATCGAGGTGCCGCTCACCAGCCGTGAGCTGATCGCCCAGCGCGGCCCGGTCGTCGTCAGCCACATCGAGTCCCGCCTGCGCCGGGCCCTCGAGCCGGGCGAGGACGTCGTCCTGCTCGACCTCGACGGCGAGTACCACTCCGGCTTCGTCGCCGACCTCCGCTTCGAGCCGGAGGACACCCTCTACGTGATCGACCGCGGCATCCGGCTGCCTCCCGAGCAGGCCTCCGAGCGGCTCGACGACGCCGACGGCGGCCCCGAGGCCCGCGGCCTGTACTCCACCCAGTCGGTGCTCGACATGCTCGAGGAGTGGAAGCGCGAGCTCGGCGGCCAGTGAGCCGTCGTCCCTGATCCCCCTGGATCCACCCCCTCCCCGGGATCCTCGATCGGCCGTCGTGCCCGCCGACCTCGCCCGAGGTCAGCCGGCGCGGCGGCCGATCAGGCTTTCCAGGAAGGTCGCGCAGTCGGTCTCGACGGCCACGTCGGCCAGATCGTCGCCCCGGGTCTGGCCGCGGTTGGCGATCACCACCGGCACCCCGGCCTTCGCCGCGCGCCGCACGAACCGCAGGCCGCTCATGACGGCCAGGCTGCTGCCGACGACCAGCAGGGCGCCGTCCGTCTCGGCCAGGGCGTCGACCGCCGCCAGGCACGGCGTCACCCGATCGAGCGGCACGGTCTCGCCGAAGAACACGACGTCGGGCTTGAGCACGCCCCCGCACGCGCAGGCGGGGACGACGAAGGTGGAGGTGTCCTCGGCGGAGAGGTCGACGTCGCCGTCGGGTCGCACCGCCGCGGCGACGTGGCGGGCGAGCCAGTCGGGGTTGAGGTCGCCCAGCCGCTCCTGGAGGTCGGCGCGCGGTGAGACGGTGCCGCAGGCCAGGCACACGACGTCGGCGATGCGGCCGTGCAGGGCGACCAGGCGGGGCGTGCCGGCGCGCTCGTGGAGACCGTCGACGTTCTGGGTGATCACGAGGTCGGCGTCCAGGGCGGCGACCGCGAGATGGCCGCGGTTCGGCTCGGCCCGGCCCATCCGCGACCAGCCGACGTGGCTGCGGGCCCAGTAGTGCTGGCGCGCCTCGTGGCTGCCCACGAACTCCTGGTAGGTCATCGGCATGCGGGTCGGCGCGCCGGGGCCGCGGTAGTCGGGGATGCCGGAGTCGGTGGAGAGCCCCGCGCCGGTCAGCACGACCAGCGGACGCCGATCGAGCAGGTCGAGGGCCGCTGCCACCCGCTCCGGGCTCGCCGCCTCCGCGGCACGCGGCAGGACGGCGCCGGTGACCGCGCGCACGCTCACGGCTACCGCCTCACCGGGCGTAGCGGACCGCTGCCCGGGCTCGGGCCTTGGCGGCCTCCGCCTCACGGTCCTTCGGGGGTGCGGTGGTGACCAGGTCGTCGACCAGGCGGCGCGTGACGGCGGTGATCTCGGCGACGGCGGCGTCGAAGACCGCCTGGTTGGCCGCCGACGGCTTCGTCGCGCCGGCCACCTTGCGGACGTACTGGAGTGCCGCGGCCGCCACCTCGTCGTCGGTGGCCGGCGGCTCGAAGTTGTTGAGCGGTCGGATGTTGCGGCACATGCCTCCGAGCCTACGTCGCGGGACAGCGGGCGTCCGCGGAGTCGCCGGGCCCGTCCCGACGGTCACAGTGGTCACAGGTGACGGGCGAAACCTGATGTTGTGGGGCGAAGCTTCGCCCCACAACATCAGGTTTCCCCGGCTGACCGGGGAAACCTGACGGCGGCCGCCCGCCCGCACGCCCGCGGTGGTTGGATGACCCGCATGGCGAACGAGCGCACCTACGACCTGGTCCTCTTCGGGGCCACGGGCTTCACCGGCGGCCTCACGGCGGAGTACCTCGCCGAGCATGCGCCGGCCGGGCTTCGGTGGGCGCTGGTCGGCCGCAACGCGGCCAAGCTGGCCGCCGTCCGGGAGCGGTTGACCGCGATCCGGCCCGAGCTGGCCGACCTGCCGCTGCTCGAGGCGGACGCCGGCGACCCGGCGTCCCTGGCCGCGGTGGCCGCGCAGACCAAGGTGGTGGCCACGACGGTGGGGCCCTACCTCCAGTTCGGCGAGCCGCTCGTGCGGGCCTGCGCCGAGGCCGGCACCGACTACGTCGACCTCACCGGCGAGCCGGAGTTCGTCGACACCATGTACGTCGCGCACCACGCCACGGCCGCCGCCTCCGGCGCCCGCATCGTGCACGCCTGCGGGTTCGACTCGATCCCCCACGACCTCGGCGTCTACTTCGCGATGCGCGAGCTCGCGCCCACCGGGCCGGCCCAGGTGCGCGGCGTCGTCCGCAGCAACGCCACCTTCTCCGGCGGCACGTTCCACTCGGCGATGGGGGCGTTCTCGCGGGCCAAGCAGATGAGTGCGGCGTTCAAGCAGCGGCTCGCCGTCGAGCCGCGTCCCGAGGGCCGCAGCTCGCGGGCGGTCCAGGGCAAGCCCGGCCGCGACAAGGTGCTCAGGTACTGGCTGCTGCCCCTGCCGACCATCGACCCGCAGGTCGTGGCCCGCAGCGGCGCGGCGCTCGAGCTCTACGGGCCGCGGTTCCGCTACGCCCACTTCGCCGGCACCAAGACCCTGCGGTACGCCGCCGGCGGCGTGGCCGGGGTGTCGGCGCTCGCCGTCGCCGCGCAGATCAAGCCGCTGCGCTCCGCCCTGCTCGGTCGCGTCAAGCAGGGCGAGGGCCCCTCGGCCGGACGGCGGGAGAAGTCCTGGTTCACCGTCGACGTCGTCGCCGAGGCCGACGGCCGCACCGTGCACGCGCGGGTCTCCGGCGGCGACCCGGGGTACACCGAGACCGCCAAGATGCTCGCCGAGTCGGCCCTGTGCCTGGCCTTCGACGACAACCCCCCGACGTCCGGTTCGGTCACCACCGCCCAGGCGATGGGGGCCCACCTGCTCGACCGGCTCATCGCCGCGGGCATCCGGTTCGAGCTCGTCTGAGCCGCACCGGGTGGCGCGGGGCCGGCGTCCTCGTGGTCCGGCCGGCTCACTTGTCAGGGGAAACTCCCACTGGTCAGGGAATGCTTGCCGTGCCAAGAAGGAGTTTCCCCGGCTGACCGGGGAAACTCCCGCCCCCGACGCACCGCGGCCGCCGTCCCGCGAGGGGACGGCGGCCGCGGCTCGGGAACGGGGACGGCGTCAGCCGGTGTAGGGCTTCGCGTCGAGGATGATCACCTTGAGCTCCTTGCCGTTGGGCGCCTGGTAGCTCACGGTCTCGCCCTTCTGGCGGCCGTTGATCGCGGCGCCGAGCGGGGACTGCGGCGAGTAGACCGTCAGGCCCTCGGACTCGATCTCGCGGGCGCCGAGGAGGAACGACTCGGCCTCGTCGTCGTCATCGCCCTCGAACTTGTAGGTGACGACCATGCCCGGGCCGACGACGCCGTCGTCGGCCGGCGTCTCGCCGACCTGGGCGCGCTCGAGCATGTCCTGCAGCTGGAGGATGCGGCCCTCGAGCTTGCCCTGCTCCTCGCGAGCGGCGTGGTAGCCGCCGTTCTCCTTCAGGTCGCCCTCGTCGCGGGCCGCGCTGATGCGCGCGATGATCTCCTGGCGGACCGGACCCTTGAGATCCTCCAGCTCCGCCTGGAGCTTGTCGTAGGCGTCCTGGGTGAGCCAGATCGTCTGCTGGGCCTGCTGGCTCGACTGCGTCATGGCGTGCTCCTGGGTCGTGGGTGGGCGGGACCGGCCGGATGGCCGATCTCCTGCGGCCGCGTCGTCCGGTCCGGCGCGAAGGCGGAACCACGGACGTGCTGCGGGCCCTCTCTCCACGGGCCCGGCGGCTCGGTCAGGAAGGACCAGATTAGCAACCCGGCGGTCAGCTGGGGTTGTTCTGGTCCGGCGTCGTGCAGCCGACCACGTCCGCCGAGGTGGCCCTGCGCTCGGTGCGGATGGTCTCGGTGTAGCGCCCCGACCCCTCCGCCGGGGTGAAGGTGAACTCCCCGACCGTGTTGTGGTCCTCGGCGTAGGCGCGCAGCAGGCAGCGTGCGGTGGTGGGATCGACGCCGTCGCTCACGTCGACGGCCACCCGGGCGGTGACGGCGTGCTCGCCCTCGACGGTGAAGCCGAGGAGCTCGGAGCTCACCTGCGGGTTGGCGTGGATCCAGGTGGTCCAGGCCAGCCAGCAGGCGAAGGCGGCGACGAAGGCGGCGACGACGGCGGCGATACCGCGCCTGCGCCACGGGGACGGCGTGCCGTACCGCTCGCTCAGGTGTCCGGAGGACAGGTCCGATGAGGTCACCCTCCGATGGTCCCACCTACCATGAAGGACATGTCCGACGCCCCCGCGACCGCACCCCGCAGCGGCCTGCGCCTGCTCCACGTCCACGCCCACCCCGACGACGAGTCGAGCAAGGGCGCGGCCTCGACCGCGAAGTACGTCGCCGAGGGCGCCGAGGTGCACGTGGCCACGTGCACGGGCGGCGAGAGGGGCTCGATCCTCAACCCGAAGATGGACCGGCCCGAGATCGCCGAGAACATCACCGAGGTGCGGCGACAGGAGATGGAGCGGGCCCGCGACATCCTCGGCATCACCCAGCACTGGCTGGGCTTCATCGACTCCGGATGGCCCGAGGGCGACCCCAAGCCGCCGCTGCCCGAGGGCTGCTTCGCGCTCGTGCCGCTGGAGGAGGCCGCAGCACCGCTGGTCCGCCTCATCCGCGAGCTGCGCCCGCACGTGCTCACCACCTACGACGAGCGCGGCGGCTACCCCCACCCCGACCACATCAAGTGCCACGAGATCTCGGTCGCGGCGTCCGCGTGGGCCGCCGACCCCGAGAAGTACCCCGAGCTCGGCGAGCCCTGGCAGGTCAGCAAGCTCTACTACCACCACTCCTTCAACCGCCAGCGCATGCAGAGCCTGCACGACGCGATGGTCGCCCACGGCCTGGAGTCGCCGTGGGAGGAGCGGTTGCGCGAGTGGAAGCCCGAGCCCGAGTGGGACGCGCGGGTCACCACGAAGGTGCCCTGCGGGGAGTACTTCGGGGTGCGCGACCAGGCCCTGCTCGCGCACGCCACGCAGATCGACCCCGACGGCTTCTGGTTCGCCGTCCCCCGCGAGCTCCAGGTGGCCGTGTGGCCCACCGAGGACTTCGAGCTCGTCACCTCGCACGTTTCCGCGCCGACGCCGGAGGACGACCTGTTCGCCGGCATCACCCTCGGCGCCACGATCCCTTCGGAGGCCTGATCACCGTGCACGACCTCGCGATCCACGCCCTGACGAGCCTCGCCCAGGTCGTCGTCCACCTCGCGGACGACGAAGGGCCCGACCCCGCCGACGTCAAGGCGGGCTGGGGCGCTCTGGGCATCTTCGTGCTGCTCTGCGCGACCGTGGCCTTCCTCGGCTACAGCCTCACCAAGCAGCTGAAGAAGGTCGATCGGGCCAAGGCCGACGGCGTCTTCGGCGAGGAGGCCGCCGCCGAGGCGGCCGAGGAGGCACGGCTGCGTCAGCAGCGCATCGACGACGCCACGGGACCTGGTCCCGCGACGCCGTCGATCTGACGCGTCGGCCGGCTCAGCCGATCACGGAGCCGTGTAAGCCCAGGAGCCGTAGGGCGTCTCCACCGCACCGCCGGCGGTCGCGGTCGCCAGGATGTAGAAGACCTGGTCGCGGGCGTTCGACTCGTTGAAGACGAAGCCCTTCATGTCGGTCAGCGTGTCGTTGGAGGCGAGGTAGAGACACACCTTGCCTGCGGGGGCCGTCGGGTTGGAGTAGCTGCCGGTGCAGGCGGCGTCGTCGTCCGTGGTCGCGGCCTGGCCGTCGGCGTTGAAGTTGACCGTCGCGTTCGTCAGGGCGACCGGCGCGATCCCGGGCAGCGTGATCGTGATGGGCATGGTGTCCCCAGCCACGGTCGGCGTCAGGGTGGGGAAGAACCAGCCGGTGACCGTCGTCCCGGTCGGGATGGTGTCCCAGGCGCTGAAGCCCCGGGGGCCGGTGGCACCCGCGGGCCCTGCCGCGCCGGCGGGCCCGGCCGCACCGGCAGGTCCGGCGGGTCCGGCGGGCCCGGCGGGTCCGGCAGGCCCGGCAGGTCCGGCAGGCCCGGCAGGTCCGGTGCCCGACAACGTGCCGGGGGCCAGATCGGCCGAGGTGAGCGAGCCGTTCTTGACGTCCTTGCCGGTGAGGGAGGAGTCCTTGATGTCCTTGCCGGTGAGCAGGCGGGCCGCGTCGGCGGCCATGGGGGTGGAGGCGAGGGCGCCGCAGGTGATGAGCACCAGTGCGGCCTGGGGCAGCCGGCGGCGGAGGCCGGGCGTGAGGTGGGGTCGAGACATGTCGTGAGCCTGCTCGGCGCCCTGCGGCCGGGCATCAGGGACCGGACACTCAAAATTGGGACGCCCGACGACGCCGGTCGCTAGCCTCCGAACGTGAGTACTCGGGTCCCGCGCCCGGTGGTCGGGTCCCTGCGGGAGTCGCTGCTGTCCCGGGCCGATCGGCGGACGACGGTCGTCGTCGGCGAGCCCGGCGCCGGCAAGTCGGTGCTGCTCGCCGAGGCCACCGCCGGGACGCCGGTCGTGCTGGCCCGCCCCCGTCGCGGGGACGCCGCCGTCCCCCTCGCGCTGGTGCGCGGCCTGCTGGGTCCCGAGGTGGTCGCCGGCGCCCTCGACGCCGTCGCCCCGGAGGCTCTGGCGGGCGCCCTCGGCGTGCTGCTGCACGACGTGCTGGCAGCCCGGGTGGTCGTCGTCGACGACCTGCACGAGGTCGACCCGCTCTCCCTCGACGTCCTCGCGGCCGCGATGGGCGGCCCGCGGCCGCCTCGGGTGCTCGCCGCCAGCCGGCCCTGGACCGCGGAGCGGTACGCGGCGGTCGCCGCCTTCGTCGGCCGGGTGGAGGCCGAGGTCGTGCAGCTGGCGCCGTTCACCGACGACGAGATCGCCCGGCTGGTGGCGGCGCATCGCGGCTGCGCGCGGGAGGAGGTCGACCCGCACGAGATCGCCGAGCTGGCCCGCCGCACGGGCGGCAACGCCCTCCTGCTCGGTGCCTCGGTGCGCCGCGGCCCCGTCGACTCGGCGGCCGAGTACGTCACCCGCGAGCTCGCCGCCCTGCCCGAGGAGACCCGCGGGGTCGCCCGCGCGATCGCGGTGCTGGGCGGCGTGGGCACGATCGCCGACGTCGTCGCCCTCTCCGGCGTCGCTCCCGGCGCGCTGGCGGGGCACCTGCGGGTGCTCGACGACGTCCGCCTGCTCGACCCCGACGGCGACCTGCGCATCCGGCACCCGCTGCTGGAGGAGCTCGTCGCGGGATCGGCCGGTCCGCTCGAGGAGCGACGGCTCCACGGCGAGGCCGCCCGGCTGTGGGCCCGGCGACCCGAGCGGGCCGCCGACCTGGTCGGGGCCCTCCAGCGCAGCCTGCCGCTGGGGGAGCCCTGGGCCGCGGCGAGCCTGCTCGCGGCGGCCGCCGACGCCTGGCGCCTCCAGGACGCCGACCGCTGCCTCGCGCTGTGCGACCGCGCCGAGCAGGAGTCGGTGGGCGAGCCGGAGGTGTCCGCCGGCCTCCTCCATCTGCGGGCCGAGGCGCGCCTGCACCGCGACGGGGACGACGGCGTCCCGGCCGCGGAGGCCACGGTCGCGCGCCTGCGCGAGGCCGGGGACTGGCAGCGCGCGGCCGAGGTGCGCCTCGCCCTCATCAACCACGGCATGATGCGCTTCGACGTCGACCTCGTGGGTCGCCATGCCGCCGCGATCGCCGAGGAGTTGGCCGAGCCGGCCCATGGGGGATCGCTGACGTGGCGGGCGCGGATCACCCGCGGCTATCTCGCGGCCACCTACGTCAGCGCCGACCCGATGCCGGCGGATCGGCTCGCGGTGATCGATGCCGCGGGCGACCTCCTGCACGCGGCCCATCCGGAGGCGCTGCGGGTGGCCGCGTACGCCGCGGCCGCCTACGCGCAGGCGGGTCGCGACGAGGAGGCCGTCGCGCTGATCGACCACGTGCGGCGCCACGTCGACCTCGACCATGTCGCCCACCTCGTCGAGTACGGCCTGGCGGGCACCGCCTGCGTGCACCTGGGGCGGCTCGACATCGCGCGGGAGATCTTCGGCACCGTGCGCGACCTCGGCCGTGCCGCCGGCGTGCGGGTGCTCGAGGTCAACGCCGAGGCCTGGCTCGCGCTCCTCGACGCGTGGGACGGCGTCCCCGACGCGGCCGCCTCGGCGCGCCGCTGCCTCGCGGCGCCCGAGCTGTGGCCGCCGCTGGTGCCGGTGGCCTCCACGGCCGTGCTGGAGGCGGTGCTCGCGCACGGCGACGACGCCGCTCTCGCCGCGGCCGCGGCCGAGGCCGACGTCCTCGCGCCGATGTTCTCGGTGCTCCCCGGGGTCGCGTTCGCCTCGTGGTGGCTGTGCCGGGCGCGGGTCTCGCTCGCGCTCGGCGCCGTCGAGGACGCCGCGGCGCAGGTCGAGGCGGCCGCCCGCGCCTACGGCGGTTCGGACTGGCTCTGCCCGCTTGAATGCGTCGCCGAGGAGGTGGCGCTCGCCCGCCGGGTCGAGCCGGCCCGGCACGACCCGCCGGCCGCGTGGCTGCGGCGTCCCGAGATCGTGGCGTGGCGACGGGCGCTGGTGGCCGAGCCGGGCGCGCTCGGCGAGCCCGACGTGCTCGCCCTGCCGGTGGCCCGGCGGTGGGAGGTGCTGCTCGCGGCCGCCTCCCGGTGGCGGCGGGCGGGGCGCACGAGCGAGGCCCGGGAGCTGCTGCGCGCCGTCCGGGCCGGGGCGGAGCGGGCGGGGCTGGTGCGCGTCGCGGCGCTGGCGTCCGCCGAGCTGCTCCTGGCCGGTGGACGCCGGCGCGCGGTCGGCGCATGGGGACTCACCCCGGCCGAGGAGCGGGTCGCCCTGCTGGCCGCCGGGGGAGCCGGCAACCGAGAGATCGCCGGTGCCCTCAACCTCTCGGTGCGCACCGTGGAGAACCACATGGCGCGCGTGCTCGCCAAGGTCGGCGTCGCCCGCGCCGAGCTGGCCGACCGGCTGGGCTGACCCACCGGGCTGACGACCGGGCTGACGACCGGGCTGACGACCGGGCTGACCTGCGCCGCGCACCGTGCCGGTGCCAGACTGCGGGCATGGCCGCACGACAGCTCGGACCCGGCGTCACCGATCCCACGCAGCGCGTGGGCGCCCTCCCGCCCCCGCATCCCACCCTCACCCTGGGCGGCGTGCGGCTCGGGATCGTCGGCGCGGCCCGGCTCTACGTCTGCGGCATCACCCCCTACGACGTCACGCACCTCGGGCACGCCGCCACCTTCGTGTGGTCCGACCTGCTCGCCGGCCTGCTGCGCGGCACCGGGGTCGAGGCCCGGGTCTGCCGCAACATCACCGACGTCGACGACGTCCTGATGGACGCCGCCCGCGCCCGCGGCCGCCACTACGACGAGTTCGCCCTGGGCCAGGAGGCCGTGTTCGGGCAGAGCATGCGGGCACTGGCCGTGGCCACGCCGCAGGCCGAACCGCATGCCCGTCACCACATCGGCACCGTGCAGCAGCTCGCCCAGACGCTCCTCGACGCTGGCGCGGCCTACGAGCGCGGCGGCACGGTCTGGTTCCGCGGCGGCGAGGTCGCCTCGGGCGCCGGTCTCGACCACGACGAGGCGCTGCGCCGGTTCGCCGACTACGGCGAGCAGCCCGACCACCCCGACAAGGACGACCCCTTCGACGTGCCGGTCTGGCAGGTCTCGACCGACGGCCAGCCCGCGTGGCCCAGCCCGTGGGGCTGGGGACGCCCCGGCTGGCACGCCGAGTGCGCGGCGATGGCGCTGGCGGTGCACGGCGGCTCGATCGACGTGCTGGCCGGCGGCTCCGACCTCGTCTTCCCCCATCACGTGTACGTGACGGCCATGGCCAGCGCCGCCACCGGCGTCACCCCGTTCGCGCGGGCCACCCTGCATGTCGGCGAGGTGCGTCTCGAGGGCCGCAAGATGGCCAAATCGACCGGCAACCTCGTGCTCGTCGACGACCTGCTGACCCGGTGCAGTCCGGCCGCGCTGCGCCTGGCGATCCTCGACCGGCGCTACGCGGACCCGTGGGAGTACCGCCCCGACGACCTCGACCGCGCCGAGCAGCGGCTCGCCGACCTCTACCGGGCCGCCGGTGCATCCAGCACGGCCGGCACGGCCGGCACGGGGGACGCCGACCCGGACGCCGCCCTCGCCCGCGTGCGCGACGACCTCGACGTCCCCGGCGCCGTCGAGGTGGCCCTGGCGACCGGTGGGGAGGCCGCGCGCCGGCTCATCGCCGTCCTGCGTCTCGGCGACGCCCGCTGACCGTGAGCGGGCGCACCTACGGCGGGGAGACGGCGGCCGACCGGGCCGCCCGTCGCCGTCGTCAGCTGCTCGACGCCGGGCTCGAGGTCTTCGGCACGGTCGGCTACAGCGCCGCCACGGTGCGCCAGCTGTGCCGCGAGGCGCGAGTGGCCGACCGGTACTTCTACGAGGAGTTCGCCAGCACCGAGGACCTCCTGCTCGCCGTCTACCACGCCTGCCTCGACCGGCTGCGCGACGCCGTCGTGGACGCCGTCGGCGCCGCGGAGGGCGAGATCGCCGACCTCGCCCGAGCAGGTCTGCTCGCCTTCCTCACCGTCGTGCGCGACGACCCGCGGCTGGCGCGGGTCGTGTGGTTCGAGGTGCTCGGGGTCAGCCGTCGCGTCGAGCAGGCCTACCTCCAGCGGATGGGCGACTTCGGCGACCTGGTGGCCACGCTGCTCGCCGAGCGGCTGCCGGCGGTCGCCGGGGGAGAACCCGAGACGGTGGTGGTGCGGCTCGCCGCCGTGGGCGGGGTCAGCCACGTGGTGATGGCCTGGGTCGACGCCGGGTTCACGCCGTCCATCGAGCAGGTGGCCGCGGGTCTGCAGCTGCTGCTGCGCTCGATCGCCGCCGGGCTCGCCGAGGCCTGAGCGCCGTCCGTGACGGGTCCTCGCCCGGCGGGGTCGAGCGGCCCGGAGGCGGGGGACCCTCGGCCTCTGGCGGCCGCGTCGGGGACTCCTGTAACTCCTGGTTACACCACGCGTGACCTCGGTCGCATGTGCATGCGGAATCAGCCGTCCTCAGATTAGTGTGCGGACATCCAACCTCAGATCCACCCGGGAGTTCCCATGAGCGAGACCGCCACGACGCACACCGTCGTCATCATCGGCAGCGGCTTCGGTGGCCAGTGCGCCGCCATCGAGCTGCGCAAGCGCGGCATCGAGGACTTCGTGCTCCTCGAGCGGCGCGACTTCATGGGCGGCACCTGGTGCCAGAACTCCTATCCGGGCGCCGCGGTCGATGTGCAGTCGCCCCTCTACTCGATCTCCAGCGAGCCTTACGCCTGGAGCCAGATGTTCGCCGACCAGGCCGAGCTGCACGAGTACACCGAGTACGTCATCGACAAGCACGGCCTGCGTGAGCGCACCGTCACCAACGCGAACGTGCTCGAGGTGGAGTGGCTCGGCGAGTGCTGGGAGGTCCGCACCGCCGAGGCCGGCACCTTCCGCGCCCAGTTCCTCATCAACGCCTCCGGGCCGCTCTCGACCCCCGTCGTCCCGCCCTTCCCGGGCCGCGAGGAGTTCGCCGGCGTCACCTTCCACACCAACGACTGGAACCACGAGGTCGACCTGCGCGGCAAGAAGGTCGCCGTCGTCGGCTCCGGCGCGAGCGCCGCGCAGGTGATCCCCGCGATCCAGCCCGAGGTCGGCGAGCTGCACGTCTTCCAGCGCACCCCGCACTGGGTGATGCCGCGCCCCGACCGGGTCTTCACGCCCCTCCAGCGGCGCCTCGTCGGCGTCCCGGCGATCCACAAGGCGCTGCGCACCGCGATCTACTGGCAGCTCGAGACCCGCGTCATCGGCTTCAAGTACTCCGAGCGGATGCTGAAGAAGGTCGCCCAGCAGAAGGCGCTGCGCCACATCGAGCGCCAGATCGAAGATCCGGAGCTGCGCGCGAAGGTGACCCCCGACTACACGATCGGCTGCAAGCGGATCATCCTCTCCGACACCCTCTACCCGGCGCTCGCCGCGGAGAACACCACGCTGCACGACCGCACCGACGGCATCGACCACCTCGACGCGACGGGCATCGTCACCGCGCAGGGGGAGCACGTCGACCTCGACGTGATCGTGTGGTCGACCGGCTACGACGCCACCGACGGCGCCGTCAGCTACCCGATCATCGGCCGCGACGGCGTCAAGCTCGACGCCCAGTGGAGCGAGTTCCCGCGCGCCTACCTCGGCACGACGATCCCGAACTTCCCCAACCTGTTCGTGATGGTCGGCCCCAACACCGGCATCGGCCACACCAGCGCGATCTTCGTCATCGAGTCGCAGCTGCTCTACATCATGAAGGCCATCGAGGCGACCCGCGCCGCGGGCGCGACCTCGATCGAGGTCACCCCCGAGGCCGAGGACGCCTACACCACGATGATCCACCGCGAGATGAAGAAGACCGTGTGGCAGAACGGCGGCTGCCACTCCTGGTACCAGTCGAAGTCCGGCCACGTCATCGCGATGTTCCCCGGCTTCTCCTTCTCCTTCCGACGCATGGCGAACCGCTTCAAGCGCGCCGACCACGTGATCGTCTGATGGCCGCGGCCCTGGACCTGCGCGGCCGGGTCGTCGTCGTCACCGGTGCCGGATCCGGCATGGGACGCTCCTACGCTCTCGAAGCGGCGCGCCGCGGCGCGGTGCTCGCACTCGCCGACTACGACCCCGCCGGGTTGGCGCAGACCGCCGGCCTCCTGCCGGCAGGCACGACCGTGCTCACCCGGGTGCTCGACGTCTCCGACCGGGACGCCGTGGAGGCCTTCGCTGCGAGCGTCGACGCCGACCTCGGCGGCGCGCACGTCGTCATCAACAACGCCGGCATCGAGGGCGCGGTGCTCGCCGCCGAGGCGATCCCCGAGGAGGTGCATCGCCGGGTCATGGCGGTGAACTTCGACGGCGTCCGCTACGGCACGCTCGCCTTTCTGCCGCAGCTGCGGGCGCGCGACCGCGCGGCGCTGGTCAACGTCTCGAGCCTGTTCGGGCTCATCGGCACGCCCCACCACTCCGACTACTGCGCGAGCAAGTTCGCCGTCCGCGGGTTCACCGAGGCGCTCGCGGCCGAGCTGGTCGGCACAGGCGTGAGCGTCCACCTCGTGCACCCCGGAGGCGTGGCCACCAACATCGCCCGGCAGGCCGGCTCGCAGGCGTTCGCGGCGAAATACCTCACCACCGCCCCGGACGACATCGCCCGCCTCGTGCTCGACGCGCTCGGCACCCGTCGCACGCGGATCGTCGCCGGCCACCGGGCGCCGTCCACCTTCCTCGGTTCCCGGCTGCTCCCGCTGTGGGTGATGACGCGTCTGGTGCGGCGGGACCTCGACGCCGTCCTGGACTGATGTGTTGACGGTCACGTCGTAGCCCTGGGACGCTGCCCGGACCCCCGTCCCCAGCCGTCCGAGGAGTCCTGTCGTGGGTGTTGAGATCAAGGTCGATGACCTGACGAAGAGCTTCGGCAAGCAGTTGATCTGGGGCGGGGTCACGTTGACGATTCCCGCTGGTGAGATCTGCGTGATGCTGGGTCCGTCGGGTACGGGCAAGTCGGTGTTGTTGAAGACGATCATCGGGTTGCTCAAGCCCGACCGGGGGTCGATCGTCATCGAGGGCACCGACCTGGCCTCGTGCAGCGAGAAGGAGCTGTACGAGATCCGCAAGCTGTTCGGGGTGTTGTTCCAGGACGGTGCGATGTTCGGGTCGATGAACCTCTACGACAATGTCGCGTTCCCGTTGCGGGAGCACACGCGGAAGTCGGAGAGCGAGATCCGCCGGATCGTGATGGAGAAGATGGATCTGGTGGGTCTGCTGGGCGCGGAGGACAAGCTGCCCGGTGAGATCTCCGGTGGTATGCGCAAGCGTGCGGGTCTGGCGCGGGCGTTGGTGCTGGATCCGGAGATCGTGTTGTTCGACGAGCCCGACTCGGGTCTGGATCCGGTGCGCACGGCGTTCTTGAATCAGTTGATCGTGGATCTGAATGCGCAGATCGATGCGACGTTCTTGATCGTGACCCATGACATCAACACGGCGCGGACGGTGCCGGACAACATCGGGTTGCTGTATCACCGGCATCTGGCGATGTTCGGTCCTCGGGAGATGCTGCTGAGTTCGGAGGAGCCGGTGGTGCGTCAGTTCTTGAACGCGCAGCGGGTGGGTCCGATCGGCATGTCGGAGGAGAAGGACGCGGATGAGTTGGCGGCTGAGGCGGGGCAGGAGTTGCCGCCGTTGCCGCCGATCCCGTTGCAGTTGGAGCCCTCGAATGGGATCTCGCGTCGTAGTCAGCGGGAGCCGGGTGCGTGGTGTCGGGAGAACGGTGTGACCCCGCCTCCGGGTTCCTTCGCCCCGGTGATGGCGATGGCGCCGGGCAGCGCCTGACCCCCCGGTCGCTGAGGTGCGGGCGGAGCGGGGCCGGTCCGGTCACTGAGGTGCGAGCGGAGCGAGCCTCGACGTGCCCGCACCCTCCCGCGACGACAGGGTCCGGACGGCGTCCGGCCGAGCGTGCGACGCCTTCTTGACACAGTGCCAACAAGGCTCCAGCATTGTGACAGTCCTACTGTCACGATAAGGGGAGCGTTGTGGACTTCGACCTGCCGGAGACGGCCGAGGCGGTGCGCCAGGGAGTGGCGGCCGTCGCTGCGAAGTACGACCACGCGTACTGGTCGCGGTGCGAGGACGAGCACCGCTTCCCGCACGAGACCTGGGCCGATCTCGCGGCCGGCGGCTGGATCGGCCTGTGCGTGCCCGAGGAGTACGGCGGCGGCGGGGCCGGGATGCTCGAGCTGGCCGTCGCCTGCGAGACGCTCGCGGCGTCCGGCGGCACGGCCGGCATCTTCCTCTACATCCTCACCCCCGGCTTCGGCGCGATGACGCTCGCCCGGCACGGCACCGAGGAGCAGAAGTCCGCGATCCTGCCCGGCGTCGTCTCGGGGGAGACCCAGTTCTGCCTCGGCCTCACCGAGCCCGACGCCGGGTCCAACGCCGTCGAGATCACGACCTCGGCGCGGGTCGATGGCGATGAGCTCGTCATCCGCGGCCAGAAGATCTGGATCTCCGGGGTCGAGAACGCCCGCTGGATGATCGTGGTCGCGCGCACCACGCCCGCCGCCGAGGCCCGCGAGCGCTTCGGGTCGCGCACGGCCGGCTTCACCCTGGCCCTGGTCGACGTCCCGGCCGCCGTCGCGGCGGGCACGCTCAGCTACACGCCGATCCCCAAGCTCGGCGGCAACGTCGTCACCTCCAGCCAGGTCTTCCTCGACGACGTCCGCGTGCCGCTGTCGGCGGTGATCGGCCAGGTGGACGCCGGCTTCGGCGTCCTGTGGGACGTGCTGAACCCCGAGCGGATCCTGGCCGCGGCCGGAGGCGTCGGGGGAGCGGAGGCGGCCCTGCGGCTGGCGGCCGACTACGCCCGCGAGCGCGAGGTCTTCGGGCGGCCGATCGGGGCCAACCAGGGCATCGCCTTCCCGCTGGCGCAGCTGAAGGCGAAGACCGAGCTCGCCCGGCTGATGACCTACAAGGCGGCCTGGCTCTTCGACCAGGGCCGGCCCTGCGGCAACGAGACCAACATCGCCAAGCTGACGGCAGCCCAGGTGGCCTTCGAGGCGGCCGACCGCGCGTTCCAGACGTACGGGGGGATGGCCTACTCCAAGGAGTACCCGATCGAGCGGCTCTTCCGCGACAGCCGCATCGGCAAGAACATCCCGGTCGCCGAGGAGCTGATCCTCGCCCACATCGGCACCCAGATGCTCGATCTGCCGCGCAGCTACTGACGGTCTCGGCCGCCCGCGACGCCGTCCCACCCGCACCCGAGGTCACATCGGACAGGCGAAACTGCCCGTTCTCGGGGTCCTGGAGCCGGATTTCGGCCAGTTTCCCCGGCCGGCCGGGGAAACTGGCCCCCGCCCTCAGAACGGACTGATCGAGTCCACCAGCCACCGCCCGTCGACCAGGCGCACCCCGACGAGCACCCGGTTCTGGGCGACCTGGGTCGGCGTGCGGTCCTTCTTCGCCTCGGTGGTCCGGCTGCTGACGAGGGTCTGGTCGAGGTAGACCAGGCACAGGGCGCGGTCGGAGCCCTCGGTGCGCACGAGACCGGCCGCCCGGACCACCGCGTTCGTGACCGCGCGCTCCTGGCGGGCCAGGCGGGCGGCCGATCCGGTGAAGGTGCGCCGATAGTCGGCGGCGAAGGTGTCGGTCATGCCCGCGGTCGCGGCCGCGACCCCGGGCTCCAGGCTGCGGTAGTCGTAGGAGAGGGCCAGCGGCAGAGTGGTCGCGGCGGCCTCGACGGCCTCGTCCAGACGATCGGGCAGGGTGCCCACCCGGTAGCCGTCCTCGGACGACGCGCTGCGCGGCGCCCGATCGCGGACGTCGGTGGGTCGCTCGCTCCAGGCGCGGGCGGCCACGATGCCGGCGGCGATCACCGCGAGCGTGAGGACGACGAGCACCACCCGGGGGAGCGCGTCGCGGTCGAGGGCGAGACGCGGCCTCATCCGACCTGCTCCAGGGAGGAGACCCGCCACTGGTCGCCCGATCGTTCCAGCCGCACCCGCACCCGGTAGCGGGTGTCCTGGGATCCGCCCCCGGCCGCGGTCGTGGTGACGTCGACGCCGACGAGCACCTGCGCGACGTCGGTGCCCAGGTACTCCAGCGCGGTGGCGTCCTGCGGCACCTGCGGCGTCATCGTCAGCCGCCGCTTCTCCACCGCGGTGCGCAGATCGGCCGACTCGCGCCGGTACTGGGACGCGAAGTCGGGAGTGGTGAGGGCCAGGAACCGGTCGACGTCGGCATCGAGGGTGCGGTGGTCGAGGTCGAAGAAGTCGGACGCCGCCTCCGCGGCCCGCGCCGTCGGCGCCTCGGCGAACCTCGGCCCCGCCGTGGTGTCGCGCCACCGCACGGTGAGGACGATGAGCGTCGCCAGGGCGGCCAGCAGCGCGACGACCAGCAGGAGGTAGAGGATCCGGCCGCGGGAGAGCGTCACCGGGCGGCCCCCAGGCTCGCGAAGGGGCTGGTCAGCAACCACGCCAGCCCGGCGGCGCCGGTCGGCGGGGTCGGGCCGCGCATGCCGCTGAGCTGGGCGATGGCGTCGCCCGAGGCGACCAGCCCGGTGCTCGGATCCCAGACCGCGGCCGCCGAGGCGTCCTCGCCGGTGACCGGCGACCAGCCGGGGCGCTCGAACGCGGGCGTGGTGACGTTCTGGGCACCCCGCACGCTGGGGGAGACCGGGTCGGTGGGCGGAGCCGCGCAGTGGGCGGTCAGGTTCGGGGTCTCGCGGCGGCGCTGCCGGGCGCCGCCGTCGACCGCGGTGCCGTCGGGACGGAAGCGCCGGGTCGTCTCGTAGCCGCGCACGCACGACTGGTACGGGTTGCCCGTCAGCTTGTCGAGCTGCTGGGACAGATGCAGCGTGTAGATCGGGTTGCCCTCGCTGTCGTAGTGGCAGGTGCTTTCGACCGGCTCGCCCGTCTCGATGTCGTAGTCGTCGCAGTGGCGGGTGGTGTTGACGCCGTTCTGGAGCACCCACGGGAAGACGGTGAGGGTCTTGCGCAGCCCTTGGATGCGGGCGCCCGCGACGTCGGTGAGATCGACGAGGTTGCCGAGCAGCACCGGCAGCAGCCGTTGGTTGTCGTCGAGCAGGTTCGTCACCTCGGTCGAGGCCCGCAGGCCGGTGTCGTAGAGGGAGATCGCCTGCGGATCGACCGCGCGCAGGCTCCCGGTGAGCTTGGCCAGCTCGCGGGCCCAGGTGCGGGTCTGCGGGCCGAGGGCCACCTGGGTGTCGAGCACGGTGCGGGCGTCGCGGATGAGCGCGGTCAGGTCGTCGACCGAGCGCAGACCGGTGCGGGCCAGTCGGTCGGAGGAGTCGATGAGCCGGCCGACGCTTGGGGCGATCCCGTCGACGGCCAGCGCGCTCTCGTCGAGCAGGGTCGCGAGGTCGTCGGTGGGCACCGAGCGCGCGAGCGCGTCGAGGTGGGCCAGGATGCCGTCGAGGCGGGGCGGGGAGACCGTGTCGGCCAGCGCCACCACGTCGCCGTCCTCGAGGTAGGGCGCGCCGGCGGACTGCGGTTCCAGCTCGACGTAGCCCTCGCCGATCGCCGACTTCGAGCCGACGATCGCCCGCACGTCGCGCGGGATGCGGGTGCCGTCCTCCAGCGCGATCTCCACGGTGGTGCCGCGCCCGGGCCCGGGCCGCAACGCGGTCACCTTGCCGACCCGGGTGCCCAGCAGATCGACGTCGGCGCGCGGGTAGAGCCCGCCCGGATCGGCGACCTGCACCGAGATCGTGTAGGGCCGGTTCACCAGGTCGCCCAGGCCCAGCAGCCGGACGGCGCCGTACCAGAGCACGACTCCGGTGACGAGGGCGAAGACGAGCAGCTGGAGCTTGACGGTGCGACTGATCATCGACCCGCCCCCGATCCGTCGCCGGTGCGGCCGAGGCCAGCCAGCCCACCGAGCCCGCCCACTCCACCGAGCCCGCCGAGCCCGCCGAGCCCGCCGGACCCGACGCCGAGCCCGCCGAGCAGGTCGCCGACGGCGTCGAGGACGTCGTCGACGAGGGGCAGCCCGGTCTGCGGGAGCGGAGCGGGCGTCGCGGGGGCCTTCACCGGGAGGTCGGGCACCGTCGGTGCGCCGTGCTGGGCGAGCAGCGTGTTGAGGGAGTCCAGATCGAGGTTGAAGGTCGCGTACATGCCGGCGTAGTCGCCCTTGGTGACGTACTTGGTGTAGCTCGGGAACGGGAAGGTGATGAAGCCCTCGAGGGCACGCGCGAGCAGGCGCTTCTCGGTGGTGAGCTTCTCGAGCACGGGGGCGAGATGCTCCAGGTCGGCCACAGTCGCCTCCCGCGTGCGGGCGATGAGCGGCACCGCCGTCTGGGAGAGCGCGCCGAGGCGTCGCACCATGCGTA
Source organism: Nocardioides fonticola (assembly GCF_039536805.1). NCBI lineage: Bacteria > Bacillati > Actinomycetota > Actinomycetes > Propionibacteriales > Nocardioidaceae > Nocardioides > Nocardioides fonticola. The sequence goes on from NZ_BAAAZH010000012.1 coordinate 106,837, forward strand.
CCAGGGCGGGACGCTGCCGCTCGATCACCGCGAGACCCTCGGGCACGGCCTCGAGGGCACCGCCGATGACGTCGCGCTGGCGAGACAGGACGCCGCTGAGCCGGTCGAGGGAGTCCAGGGCCGCGACGAGGTCGCCGCGGTGGTCGTCGAGGGTGTCGACCAGGGTGGCGATGCGCCGGGTCGTCGCCGCGGCGTCCGAGCCGGAGAAGGCGGCCGAGAGCTCCCGGCTGATGGTCTCGATGTTGGCCAGTCCGCCGCCGTTGAGCACCTGGGAGAGGGCTCCGAAGACCACCTCGACGTCGGGGACGACGTGGGTGTCGCCGAGCGGGATGACGGTGCCCGGCGCGAGCCGGCCGCGGGGTTCCTCGCCGTCGGGCGGGTCGAGGGCGACGTAGCGCTCGCCCAGCAGGCTGGTCTCGCGCAGCGTGGCCTGCGCGTTCGCGGGCAGGGTGATGTCGGGGTCGATACGGCAGACCACGGTGGCCCGCATGTCCGCGCCGAGCTCGATCGACTCGACGCTGCCCACGACCAGATCACCTGTGCGGCAGGTCTCCTTCACCACGAGGTTCGTGACGTCGTCGAAGACCGCGCTCACGCGGTAGCCGCCGGCGCCCGCCGCACCGGGCAGCGGCAGGCTCTGGGCGCCGCGGTAGTCGCAGCCCGCGCCGAGGGTCAGCGCAGCCGCGACGGCGATCGCGGGGACGGCACGCAGCGCGCGGCGGGTGGGGGCGCTCATCGTCCGGCTCCCTTCTCCGGCAGGGCCGGGAGCGGCGGGTTGCCCTGGTGGTAGACCTGCGCCAGCACGCTGCCGAGGTCGCCGCCGGCCGCCGTCAGTGCCGTGCACAGGGGCGCGAGCTGGCCGGCCGCCTGGGCCGGCAGATTCGCGCACAGCGACGAGACCAGGTAGCCCATCTCGTTGTCGAGGTCCTGGAGCAGCACCGCGTGCAGGTTCTGCGATCCCGTGCGGCCCTCGACCGCCGTCGCGAACGGTTGGGTGGGGTCCCAGTTGCGGGGCACGTAGGTCTTCATCAGGTTGACCAGGCCGACCGGCGCGAGGTCGGCGATCTCCTCCAGGTCGGCGATGTGGCGGTGCAGCGCGGTCGTCACGCTGGTGAGCTGGTCGAGGTCGGAGCCCAGGTTGCGGCGGTTCTCCCGCGTGAAGGAGGCCACCCGGCCCAGGGCGTCGTCGAGGGTGGTGACGGCATCGACGATCTGGGTGCCCTGCCCTCCGAGGGTCGTGCTGACCCGCACGAGCGCCGCGACCAGCCGCCGGATGGTGGCATCTGAGCCGGCGAGGCGCTTGTTCAGCCGGGCGAGGTTGGTGGTGGCCCCGGCGGCGTCGTCGCTGCCGTCGGCCAGCGTGGTCAGCGCGTCGGCGAAGGAGCGGATCGTGGTGTTGAGCAGCCGGCCCCGGCCGCGGATGTTGTCGGCGCCGGCGCTGATGAGCCGCGAGAGCGCGCCGTCCTTGTTGGCGCCCTGCGGGCCGAGGCCGACGGCGACCTGGTCGAGGGCGCGGTAGGTGTCGTCGAGCTCGAGCGGCACCGAGGAGCGCTCCAGCGGCAGCTGCGCGTCGTCGGCCAGCACCGCACCGCCGGTGTAGGCCGGAGCGAGCTGGATGAACCGGTCGCCCACCACCGACGGCGGCACGATGACGGCGTGGACGTCGTCGGGGAGCTTGACGGCGGGGTCGTAGCTCATGCTCACCCGCACCGCGGTGCCCTCGACCTCGATGGAGTCGACCGTGCCGACCCGCACCCCCAGCACCTTCACCTGCGCGCCCTCGTAGAGGCTGGTGGTGCGCGGGAACATCACCTCCAGGTGACGCGGCGCCGGGCCGGAGGTCGCCTTCCCGATGCCCACCATCGCCGCGAGCGCCACCACGGCGGCCAGGCTCACCAGCAGGATCCTGCGCATCATCGACCCCCTGTCCCTGCGGCACCCGCAGGCAGTTGCGTGGAGGACCCCGTGGCCGGCCCGAGCGGCAGGCAGGGCAGGTCGCTGCCGTTGACGGCGGTGTTGATCGCCGAGAGGAGCGGGTCGAGCAGGTTGCCGAGGAGCGAGGTGGAGTCGCCGGTGCTGCACACGGCCGCGCCGCGGAAGGTCTTGATCGAGGAGTCGAACCACTGACCGCTGCCGCCGACGTTGGTGAACTCCCGCGCGTAGGGCGCGGCGTAGGTGAGCGTCTGCTCGAGGTTGCGTTCGTTGCTGCGCAGGACGGCGAGGACGCTGTCGAGATCGCGCAGCGCCGGCTTGAGCGCCGCCCGGTTGTCCTCGACCAGTCCGCGCAGCTGGCGGGCGAGGTCGGCGGTGCCGCCGATGATGCGCACGAGGGCCTCCCGGCGGGTGTCGAGGGTGGCCAGCACCTGCTGGGACGCCGTCAGCAGCTCGCCGAGCTCCTGGTCGCGGTCGGCGACGACGCCGGAGACCTGACGGGCCCGCGAGAGCAGGTCGCGGATCCGCTCGTCGCGGCTCGACACGCTCAGGGAGAGCCGTGAGAGACCCTCCAGCGCGGGCGTCATCTGGGGAGCGGTGCGTTCCAGGGTCGCCGACAGCGCGTCGAAGGCGTCGGCCAGCTGTGCGGTGTCGGTCTGCTGGGTGGCCTCGGCGAGCCGGTTGAAGGCCGGCACGATGTTGACCGGCGTGCGGGTGCGCGCAAGCGGGATCGTCGCGCCCGCCGGCATCGGCTCGGTGCCGGACGGCGTCACACTGAGGTAGTGCTGGCCCAGCAGCGTCTTCACCTCGATGCCGGCCTCGGTGCGGTCGCCCAGGTCGACGCCGCTCACGCCGAACTCCACGACGACGGTGGCGCCGTCGAGGGTGATGCTCTTCACCGAGCCGACCTTGACCCCGGCGATGCGCACCTCCTCGCCCGGCACGAGGCCTGAGGCGTCGGTGAACACGGCACGGTAGGTGGTCGTGGAGTCGACGAACGGCAGCCGCTGCCAGTTGAGGGTCAGCAGGAACAGCAGTGCGAGGACGACGAGCCCGCCGACCGCGATCGGCACCGGGTCGCGTTCGGTCCACGAGGTGCGGCCGTGCCGCCGCAGCAGCGCGCTCATCGGGTCACCTCCGCGCCGGTGCCGGTGCCGGCGCTGGTGCCGCCCACCCGGGTCGAGGGGAAGCCCGGCGGCATCTCGTCGGCACCGCCGCAGACGCTGTCGCGCTCGTTGGCGCCCACACCGGGGGTGCCGAGGTAGAGGGTGTCGCCGAGCACTCGGAGCCGCACCTCCACCCCGCAGGCGTAGAAGTTGAACCACGAGCCGTAGGAGCCGGTGCGGGCCAGCAGCCGCAGCTTGCGGGGGATCTCCTTCAGCGACGCGTCGAGCACGTCGCGGTCGACGTGCAGCGCCTCGGCCACCTCCGCGAGGCTGGAGACGGTGCGCGCCAGCGGAGGCCGGATGTCGCGGATCATCCCGCCGGTGTCGTCGAGCAGACGGCCCAGGCGGGGCAGCTCGATCGCGATGACGTCGCGGTTGGAGGACAGCCCGACCATGAGGTCGCGGAAACGCATGATGAGCGCGGTCAGCTCGCGGTCGCGATCGCCCACGGTGGCCAGCACGTCGTCGAGGTTGGTCACCACCCGGCCGATGACGGCGTCCTTGTCGGCGAGGGTGCCGGTCAGGCTGGCGGTGTCGCGCAGCAGGCCCTCGATGACGCCCGACTCGCCCTGGAAGGCGCGCACGATCTCGTAGGAGAGCTCGTTGGTGCGCTCGGGGTCGACGGCGCGCAGCAGCGGCTGGAAGCCGTTGAAGAGCTGGGTGAGGCTCAGGGCGGGCGTGGTCTGCGAGACCGGGAACGTGGCGTCGGCCGCCATCGGATCGGCCCCCGAGGTCTGCTCGATGGCGAGGTAGCGCTGGCCGACGATGTTCTCGTAGCGCAGCGCCAAGCGGGCGTCGCGGGAGACCGGCACGTCGGACTCGACCCGGAACTCCACCAGCGCCTGACGGCGTCCGTCGCCGGCGTCGACGAGGCGGACGGCGCGCACGCTGCCGACCTCGACGCCGGAGATGCGCACACGGTCCCCCGGGAGCACGCCGGTGGCGTCGGTGAACCGGGCGTAGTAGGTGCGGGAGTCGACGAAGCTGATGTTGCCGATGAGGGTGGCGAGCAGCCCGAGCAGCAGGAGGGTGGAGGTCGCGAAGACCCCCATCTTCCAGGCGGAGCTGGGGATGCGGCTGCGGGTGGCCACGCCCTGGGGGATCCGCTCGCCCGGGATCACGTCGGCGGTCGCGGTGGCCTTGCGTCGGCTCATCGCACGCTCACCTCGCCGTCGGAGAGCAGGGGTTCGACGAGCAGCCCGGCGTACGAGGGCACGTCGGCCAGGTTGAGCCCGTGGGCCGCGATGGCCTGGGCCAGCGCCCGGCGCGCGTCGTCCTGGGTGCGTGCCGAGGAGCCGGACGTCGAGCCCGACGCCGAGCCGGACGTCGATCCGGTGTCGTGGCCCGGGCCGATGGCCTGGGAGTAGGGCAGCCAGGAGTAGGCGGGCACCTCGGGCAGGTCGAGGACGCGCTGCGGCATCTGCGCGCAGTGCGGCTTCCAGTTCGGGACGCCGGCGGGCAGGTTGTTCACGTTGGCATCGCTCGTGGGGTTCGAGGGCAGGTCGTCGGGATAGGAGTAGCCCGGCATGTCGACGATCGAGTCGATCGAGAGCCCGATCACCGGTCCGCGCACACCGGCGGCCATGTTGGCCATGCGGTTGCCGGCGTCGAGGGCGACGAGGATGCAGGGCACGGTGAGGGCGTAGGTGTCGAGCACCTCCAGCACCGGCCGGGAGCGGCCCGAGAGCTTGATGAGGTTCTCGCTGTTGGTGCGCAGCACGTCGTCGGTGCGGGTGGCGGTCTCGGTGGCCGAGGCGAGCAGGGCCGCCAGGTCGCCCTCGTGCGGGACGAGGTTCTCGCGGGCGATGGTGGCGCTGTCGTCGAAGGTCTGCAGCAGGTCGGGGCCGGCGTCGGCGTAGACGTCGGCGGTCTTCGCCAGCGCCGCGATGTCGTGGACGAGCCCGTCGTAGCTGGGCTCGAGGCGGGTGAGGTAGGCGTCGGTGTCGCGCAGGGCGGCCGCGATCGCCTCGCCGCGTCCGTCGAGGGCTTGGGCCAGACCCGACAGGACGACGTTGAGGGTGGCCGGCTTCAGGGTGCGCAGCACGGGCACGAGCCGGTCGAAGATCTCGCCGAGCTCGACGGCGTTGGAGGTCTGGGTGATGGTGTCGCCGCCGGCGAGGGTGCGGGACGGCGCCGCGGTGCCGTCGTCCCCGACGGCACGGCGCAGGTCGACGAACTTCTCTCCGAAGAGCGTCTTGGGCACGATCACCGCGTCGACGTCGGCGGGGATGCTGTCGATCTCGTCAGGGTCGATCGCGAGCCGGATGCGCACGCCCCGGCCGTCGGAGGAGAGCGAGCGCACCTCCCCGACGCGGGTGCCCTGGAACTTCACGTCCGCGTGCGGTGAGAGCTCGAGCCCGGCCTGGCGGGCCACGAGGTCGACGGTCTCGGTGCGCTGCCAGGGCATCGCCTTGGCGTAGACGCCCACGCAGGTGGCGACGAACAGCGCCATCACCGCCAGGTAGGCGAGCCCGAGGAGCGGACGACGACGCCCCATGTCAGCCCGCGATCCGCACGGTCGTGGTGGAGCCCCACAGGGCGAGGCTGAGGAAGAAGTCGGAGACGACGATGAGCACGGTCGCCATCCGCACGGCGCGTCCGACCGCCACGCCGACCCCGGCCGGTCCGCCGGAGGCGGTGAACCCGTAGTAGCAGCAGACGAGGGTGAGGATCACCGAGAAGACCAGCACCTTGCCGAAGGAGTAGAGGATGTCGATCGGCGGGAGGAACAGCGTGAAGTAGTGGTCGTAGGTGCCGCCGGTGAGGCCGTAGTAGTGGATCGAGACGGCCTGGGTGGCGGCGTAGGTGCCGATGAGTCCGACCAGGTAGAGCGGCACGATCGCGCCGAAGGCGGCCACGATGCGGGTGCTCACGAGGAACGGGATCGAGGGGATCGCCATCACCTCGACGGCGTCGATCTCCTCGCTGATGCGCATCGCGCCGAGCTGGGCGGTGAAGCCGGCGCCGACGGTGGCCACGAGCGCGTTGGCCGCCACCAGCGGTGCCACCTCGCGGGTGTTGAAGTACGCCGAGAGGAAGCCGACGTAGGGCTCGATGCCGACCTGCCGCAGACCCTGGTAGCCCACGAGGCCGACGACGCTGCCCACCGCGACGACCTCGAAGATGATGATGCCGAGGGTGCCCGCGACCAGCACGAGCGCCCCGCGTCCGAGGCTGACCTCGGCGAGCAGGCGCAGCACCTCGCGGCGGTAGTGGGTCAGCGCACGTGGGGTGCCGGCGAGGCTGCGGGCGAAGAAGGCGACCTGGTCGCCGAGTTGGCCCAGCCCCTCCAGGAGCGAGCGGGTCCAGCGGGCCGGTGCGGCGACCGGACGCAGATCGGTGGCGGCCATCTGCTCACAGTCCCTTCGGTGGGACGATCTGGTAGTACGCCGCGGTGATGATCGCGTTGGTCACGAACAGCAGCACGAAGCTCACCACCACCGACTGGTTGACGCCGTCCCCGACGCCCTGGGGGCCGCCTCGGGCGTTGACGCCCTGGTGGGCGGCGACGATGCCGGCGAGCAGGCCGAAGACGAAGGCCTTGAGCTCGCCGACGTAGAGGTCGGGCAGTTGGGCCAGCGCCGTGAAGGAGTGCAGGTAGGCGCCGGGGGAGCCGCCCTGCACGATCACGTTGAAGGTGTAGGCCCCCATGGTGCCGACACCGGTCGCGACGCCGTTGAGGAGCATCGCCACGATCGCCATGGCGAGCACCCGCGGGACGACGAGGCGCTGGATGGGGGAGATGCCGAGCACCTCGAGGGCGTCGAGCTCCTCGCGGATGCGCCGGGAGCCGAGGTCGGCGGCGACCGCGGTGCCGGCGGCCCCGGCCACGATCACCACCGTGGCGATCGGGGCGGCCTGCTGGACGATGCCGGTGACGGCGGCGGCTCCGGTGAAGGACGTCGCGCCGAGCTGGTTGAACAGCGAGCCGATCTGGAGGGAGAGCACCGCGCCGAAGGGGATCGTGATCGCCATCGCGGGCAGCAGCGAGACCCGGGTGACGAACCAGGCCTGGTCGCTGAGCTCGCGCCACTGGAAGGGCCGCTGGGTCATCGCCCAGAGCACCTCCAGGGCGAAGGCGAACAGCTCGCCGACGGGCGTGAGCGGACGCCGCAGGACGGCGCGCAGCGTGCCGGGCCCGCGACGGCGTCCGGTGCGGACGTCGCCGGGTGCCTCGAGGGAGGCTCCGCTCGGGAGGAGGGCGGTCATGGATGCTCCGCTTCGGACGGTGAGGGCCGCGGTGGGGGCGCGGGTGAATCGACAAACGACAGGATGTGATCTTCGTTACGTTCGCGATAGGTGGGCCGGACCAGTCGACCGTGGACGGGCAGGGCCGCCGACCGCCTCGGCCGGGCTCAGACGAGGGGGAGACCGGCTCGCTGGCGGCGGCGCATGTCCCACAGCAGTGCGGTGAACGGCAGGTTCTTGACCGCCCGCGGGAGGCGCCGCTCGACGCGCCCGAGGCGCGCCATGAGGGCGTCGAACCGCGCCTGGTCGGCGGTGCTCCAGGGCAGGCCCATCGCCTCGCGGAACACGGGCGGGAGGAAGCCGGTGGTGACGAAGAGGTTGAACGGGCCGAGGCGGCGCAGCGGGCCGTGGAGGTTCTCCAGCGAGGTCAGCGCCATCAGGTAGCGGCGCACGGGCTCGTCGATCGAGATCTCCGCGACGCCCTCCTCCCAGTACGCGGCGAACGCCGTGCGGTCGGCGGGCCAGGCCGAGGCCGGCATCTGCAGGGTGGTGCCGAAGCGCGCGCAGTGGGCGTAGAGCGCGTCGGCCTCGGCGTCGGAGAGCGGCCCGTGCATGCGCTCGATGAGGTCGACGGTGCCGTAGTAGAGGCAGGCCGCCACCCAGGTCTGCAGGCGCGGGTCCATCGCCCGGTACTGCACGGGCTCCTCGGCGGTGGAGACGACCTGCGCGTGCTGGCCGTTGACGGCGCGGCGGTAGGCCGTGCGCTCCTCCTCGGTGCCCAGCATCGCCACCGCGATGTAGGTGAAGGTGGTGCGGGCGCGCTTGACCGGGTGGAGCATCGCCGAGCCGTCGTGCACGCGGCTGTTCATGACGCCGTAGCCGACGCCCGGCCGGGCCAGCTGCATGATCACGTTGGCCGGACCGGCCAGGCCGGCGCCGATGCCGGAGAGGTGGCGGCGCATGGTGAAGCCCGGCGGTACCGGGACGTCGCGGGGTGCGGCCCGGTCGACCCTCGTGGCCCCGATGGCCCCGGTGGCCCTGGTGGCGCGGGTCGGGCGGGAGGTGGCGGCGGACGTCGTCATGGCCGCACCCTAGACTTGTTGGCACTGCGCCAACAAGAGGGAGGACGGATCTGGGAGAGTGGCGCCCGTGAGCCTCCCCGACGTCGAGCGCGGTCGACGCCTGCCCCCCGACGAGCGCCGCGAGCAGATCCTGCGCTGCGCCTCCGAGCTCTTCGCCGCGCGCCCCTACACGGAGGTGTCGGTCTCGGAGATCGCGCGCACCGCCGGCGTCGCGCGCGGCCTGGTCAACCACTACTTCGGCGACAAGCGCGGCATCTACCTCGAGATCCTGCGCCGCGCGGTCCTGCTCCCCGTGCTCGAGGACGCCGTGCCGGCCGGGCAGCTCGACGGCGTCCCGCTCGAGCGTCGTGTCGAGCTCGCGGTGAGCTGGTTCCTCGACTCCGTCGAGCCCCACGCGGCGTCGTACTTCACGATCCTCGGTGCGGGCGGGGTGGCCGAGGACCCCGAGGTCGCCCGCATCCTCGACGAGGGCGACGACCTCGCCGCGCGCCGCACCCTCGAACTGCTCGGCCTGGACGCCGAGCGGTCGACCTCCCGCGCCGCGGTGCGCGCCTACGGCGGCATGGCGAAGGCGACGGTGCGGGAGTGGGTGCGCACGGGCGCGCTCACCCGCGAGCAGGCGCACGCGCTGCTGCGCGACGTGCTGATGGCCGTGGTCGCGACGATCGAGGCCGAGGCGTCAGGTCACGGGAGCCGGTAGAACGAGCGGGCCGTGTCGGCCAGGATCGCCGCCTCGGCGGCGGCGCCGTACCCGCCGACGATCTCGCGCAGCCCGGCGAAGACGCGCTCGTAGCCGCCCGCGGTGACCGAGATCGGCCAGTCGCCGCCGTACATCAGCCGCGCGGGCCCGAAGGCCTCGACCGCCTCGTCGACGACCCGCCGCACCGCGTCGATGCTCCACTCCGCCGGCGCCACGCCGGGGTAGAGGCCCGACACCTTCGCGTGCGCCAGCGGCGCCTCGGCGGCGCGGTGCAGGGCGCGGGCCCAGGCCGCATGGTCGGGCCAGGCACCGGCGTGCGCGCCGATCGGCGGCTTGCCGAGGTGGTCGACGACGACCCGCAGCCGCGGATGCCGCTCGGCCAGGGTCGTCACGTGGTCGAGGTGACGCGGCAGCACCGCGACCAGGTCGAGGGTCAGCCCGGCGTCCTCGACGACGCGCAGACCCTCGGCGACCTCGGGGCGCAGGATCCAGTCGGGGTCGGCCTGCTGGTGGATGAGGGTGCGGACGCCGACGACCCGCCGATCGCGGTCGCGCAGGTCGGCCAGGCGGACGGCGACCCGCGCGGCGTCCTCGAGGGGCACGTAGGCGACGATCCCGACCACGCGGTCGTGGCGGGCCGCCTCGTCGAGCATCAGCTCGGTGTCCTCGTCGTTGTCGGCCGCCTCCACCAGCACCGTGCCGGTGACGCCGAGCCGGTCGAGCACGGGCTCGATCTCGGCCTGGGTGAAGGTGCGGTTCCACTCCGGGTCGTCCGGGCCGAGCCAGGGGTAGTCGGCACGCTCGAGGTCCCACACGTGCTGGTGGGCGTCGATGATCACAGCTGTCCTCCGGGACGGGGGCGGGGCGATCAGCCCGCGACCTGCGCCGAACTGCTCCAGTAGGCGCCGTCGGGGTAGGCGTAGGCGGCCACCGAGGCCGCGTGCATCTCGGCGCTGTAGCCCGCCGTCGTCGGCAGCCGGTAGGCGCCGTCCTCGACGATGCAGGGGTCGACGAAGTGCTCGTGGAGGTGGTCGACGAACTCGGTGACCCGGTTCTCCAGCGTGGCCGAGACCGCCAGGAAGTCGAAGATCGAGAGGTGCTGCACGAGCTCGCACAGACCCACGCCGCCGGCGTGCGGGCACACCGGGACGCCGAACTTCCGGGCCATCAGGTAGACCGGCACGATCTCGTTGATGCTGGCCAGACGGGCCGAGTCGAGCTGGCAGAAGTCGAGCGCCTCGGCCTGGAACATCTGCTTGAACAGCACGCGGTTCATGCCGTGCTCGCCGGTCGCGACGCCGATCGGCGCGACCGCCCGGCGGATCGTGGCGTGGCCCAGGATGTCGTCGGGGCTGGTGGGCTCCTCGATCCACAGCGGCTTGAACTCCGCGAGCCGGTCGACCCACTCGATGGCCTGGGGCACGTCCCACACCTGGTTGGCGTCGATCATCAGGTGCCGGTCCCAGCCGATGACCTCGCGGGCGATCGTGCAGCGTCGCACGTCGTCCTCGAGATCGGCGCCGACCTTGAGCTTGATGTGGTCGTAGCCCTCGGCCACCGCCTCCGCGCAGAGGCGGCGCAGCTTGTCGTCGGAGTAGCCGAGCCATCCCGCGGACGTCGTGTAGCAGGGGTAGCCGTGCTGCTCCAGCAGGGCGAGCCGTTCGTCGCGACCTGCGCGGGTCGACTCCAGCATCGCGATCGCCTCCTCGCGGGTGATCGCGTCGCTGAGGTAGGTGAAGTCGCAGGCGTCGACGAGGTCGGCCGCCGGCATCTCGACCAGCAGTCGCCACAGCGGCTTGTCTGCGACCCGGGCCGCGAGGTCCCAGACGGCGTTCATCACCGCGGCCATCGCCAGGTGCTCGACGCCCTTGTCGGGGCCGAGCCAGCGCAGCTGGGAGTCCGAGGCGAGGTCCCGGTAGGTGCCGCCGAGGTCGCCGACGACGGCGGCGACCTCGCGACCGATCAGCGGCTCGGCGCGGCGCTGGGCGGCGAGCACGCAGACGTCGTTGCCGCGCCCGATGGTGAAGGTGAAGCCGAAGCCGCTGACCGCGGGGTCGTCGGTGCGCAGGGCGACGTAGGCGGCCGAGTAGTCGCCGTCCTTGTTCATCGCGTCGGATCCGTCCATCGAGAGCGAGGTCGGGAACCGGACGTCGGTGACCTCGACGTGGGTGATGCGGGGCATGGCGGACTCCTGCTCGGTTCGGACGGGGCGCCGGTGGTGGACCGGCGTCTAGACGTGGGTGGAGGCGTGGGTGGAGGCGTGACTGGTCGGCGCGGCGACGCCGAGCTCGGCCCACAGCCGGTCGCCCTCGCCGTCGGATCGCACGCGATCGAGGGCGGCGACGGCGGCGTGCACGTGCGCGGGTCGTGAGGCGCCGACGACGACCGAGCGCACGGCCGGGTGGCTCAATGGGAAGGCGAGGGCCGCCTCGGGCAGGGTCAGGCCGTGCGCCTCGCAGCGGTCGGCGAGCGCGTGCGCACGCTCGAGCACCTCGCGGGGCGGCGCCGCGTAGTCGTAGTGGGTGTCGGCGACCGGTCGGGGCCGGGCCAGCAGGCCGGAGTTGTAGACCCCCGCGACCACGACGGCGACGTCGGCCGCGGCTGCGGCGTCGAGGAGGTCCCAGGCCTGCTCGAGCAGGGTGTGCCGCCCGGCGCACATGACGACGTCGACGTCGTGCTCGCGCACGAGCTCCAGCAGCGGCGCCGCTGCGTTCATGCCCGCGCCGATCGCGGTGACCACCCCCTCGTCGCGCAGTTCCTGGAGGGCGGGCAGGCCTGCGGCGAGAGCCTGCTCCCAGTGGTCGTCGGGGTCGTGCAGGTAGGCGATGTCGAGGTGGTCGACCCCGAGGCGCTCCAGGCTCTCCTCGACGCTGCGGCGCACGCCGTCGCGGGAGAAGTCCCAGCGGCGCAGGGTGGTGGCCGGGACGGCGAAGCCCTCGGCGTCCAGGCCGGGGTGCGGGTCGGGGTTCGGTTCGAGGAGGCGGCCGACCTTGCTGGAGAGCACGTACTGATCGCGGGGGATGCCGGCCAGCAGGCGCCCGAGGCGCCGCTCGGAGAGGCCGAGGCCGTAGTGCGGTGCTGTGTCGAGGTAGCGGATGCCGGCCTCCCAGGCCGCCTCGAAGACCGCCGTCGCCGTCGCGTCGTCGACCTCGCGGTAGAGGTTGCCGAGCTGGGAGCCGCCCAGTCCGAGCTCGGTGAGCTCGAGGGTGCGGCACGGGCGGGTCTGCATGGGATCTCCTGGCGGTCGGTGATCAAACGTTATATCAGCGGCGATGCGTGTGGCAACGGCTGACCGTGGGCTCGTGGGCGCGAGAGCGTCAGGCCGACGGCGGTGCCGTCGACTCCCGCACCGTGAGCTGCGGCGGCGGATCGGTGATGACGACGTCGCGCACCGTGCCGGAGTCCAGACGCGCCACGAGCGTGTCGACGGCCGCGCGCCCCATCGCGTAGAAGCGCATGGAGACCGCGGTCAGCGGCGGCCAGGTGTTCTCGGCGGTCCAGGAGTCGTGGACCGTGACCACGGAGAGGTCCTCGGGCACCCGCACCCCGTGCTCGCGCGCCGCGGCGAGCAGGCCGATCGCGGCGTTCACGTTGGCCACGACCACGCCGGTCGGACGCCGGGGCGCGGCCAGGATCTCCTCCAGTGCCGCCCGGCCGTTCTCGGGCCGGTAGCCCAGGCGCGTCTCGAGGAGGCCGCGCCGCGGGACGCCGGCGTCGGCGAGCGCCTCGCGGAAGCCCTGGCGGCGTCGCTCGGCCGTCAGCGAGGTCGGCAGACCGTTGACCAGGGCGAGGCGCCGGTGCCCCAGGTCGAGCAGGTGCTCGGTGGCCACCCGCGCGCCGGCGACGTCGTCGAGGAGCACCGAGCCCACCTGGCCCGGCGCGACGGAGTTGATGAGCACGACCGGCGGGTTGTTCTCCAGCAGCGCGCCCAGTCCGTCGGGCGCCACGCCGTCGACGACCTGCACGATGAGGCCGTCGACGCGCCCCTCGCCGAGCAGGCGCTGGTAGACCTCGGCGTCCGGCCGGGGATCGTCCGAGCGCCCCAGCAGGACGACGTAGCCGGCCTCGCGGGCGGCGTCCTCGACGCCGTCCATCAGATCGGTGAACAGGGCGTTGGTGAGGTCGGGGACGACGATGCCGAGCACCTGGGTGCGCGCCGACTTCAGGGCCCGGCCGGCGAAGTTCGGCCGGTAGTTGAGCTCGCGGGCCGCGGCCTTGATGCGCTCGCGGGTGGGTTCGGTCACGCGCAGGGACGGATCGCCGCTGAGCACCTTCGAGACCGCGCTGATGGACACGCCGGCCCGCGCCGCGACGTCCGCCAGGGTCACCATGCCGGGCAGCCTATGCGCTCGCCCGGGCTGAACCGCTTCGAGACGCTGGCGCCTTGACCTGATCAAACGTTTGAGCAACGATGCGGACCAGACCTCGATCCGTCAGGAGAGACCCATGCTCACCGCCGCCTACGCGGGCCACCAGACCATGACCGTGCTGACCGCCGAGCCCCGCCCGCCGGGCCCGGGGGAGGTGCAGATCCGGGTCGCCTACGTCGGCCTCTGCGGCACCGACCTGCACGTCCTGCACGGCGCGATGGACCACCGGGTCACCACGCCGGCCGTCATCGGCCACGAGATGTCGGGCACCGTCGCCGCCGTCGGCGCCGGGGTCGAGGGCTGGGCGCCCGGCGACCCGCTCACGGTCATGCCGCTGGTGTGGGACGGCACGTGCCCCGCCTGCCGCGCCGGGCACCGCCACATCTGCCAGCACCTCTCCTTCGTCGGCATCGACGAGCCCGGCGCGCTCCAGGAGTACTGGACCGTGCCGGCCGACCTGCTCGTGCCGCTCGCCCCCGGCATCGCCCTGCGCGAGGCGGCGCTCGTCGAACCCCTCGCGGTGGCCGTGCACGACGTCGGCCGCTCCGGCCTCGCCGCCGGGGAGACCGCGGTCGTGCTCGGCGGCGGCCCGATCGGCATGCTCATCGCCGCCGTCGCCCGCCACCAGGGCGCCCGCGTGCTGCTCTCCGAGCCCGACCCGGCGCGTCGCGCCGACGCCGAGGCGTGGGGCTTCGAGACCCTCGACCCCCGGGCCGACGGGCCCGACGGCGACCTCGCCGGCCGCGTCGACCGGCTCACCGACGGCGCCGGCGCCGACGTGGTCTTCGAGGTCTCCGGCGCGCCCGCCGCCGTCCTGAACGCCACCGCGATCGCCAAGGTGCGCGGCACCGTCGTGATCGTCGCCATCCATCCGCGACCGGTGCCGGTCGACCTCCAGCGCGTCTTCTGGCGCGAGCTGCGGATCCTCGGCGCCCGCGTCTACGAGCGGGAGGACTTCACCCGCGCCGTGCAGCTGCTGGCCGACGGCACGGTGCCGGCGTCCCGGCTCATCTCCCGGGTCGTGCCCCTCGACGCCGTCGCCGAGGGCTTCGCGAGCCTGGAGTCGGGTCAGGCGATGAAGGTGCTCGTGCAGGTCGGAGCCGAGGCGTGAGCGCCGCGCCGTTCGACCTGACCGGTCGCCTCGCCGTCGTCACCGGCGCGAGCCGCGGTATCGGCCTGGGCATCGCGGGCGCGCTGGCCGACGCCGGTGCCGACGTCATCGGCGTCGGCACCCGGCTGGCCGACGATCCCGACCCCGAGGTCGGACGCCGGGTGCGCGCCGCCGGGCGTCGCTTCGAGGCCCGCTCGTGCGATCTGGCCGACCGCGACGCCGTCCTCGCCCTCGGCGCGGAGCTCGCGGGGCGAGCGCCCGACATCCTGGTCAACAACGCCGGCACCATCCGACGACGTGCCGCCGTCGAGCACGACCTCGCCCAGTGGGACGAGGTGCTCGCGGTCAACCTCTCCGCGCCCTTCGCGCTCACCCAGCTGCTCGCCGCGCCGATGCTCGAGCGCGGGTCGGGCAAGGTCGTCTTCACGGCCTCGCTGCTCAGCTTCCAGGGCGGCATCACGGTGCCGGGCTACACCGCCTCGAAGTCCGGTGTCGCCGGGCTGACCAAGGCGCTGGCCAACGAGTGGGCGCCGCGCGGGGTCAATGTCAACGCCATCGCACCCGGCTACATCGCCACCGACAACACCCGCGCCCTCCAGGACGACCCCGACCGGGCCCGTTCCATCGTCGAGCGCATCCCCGCCAGCCGCTGGGGTGCCGCCGACGACCTCGGGGGCGCCGCGGTGTTCCTGTGCAGCGCGGCTGCCGACTACGTGCACGGCATCGTGCTCCCGGTCGACGGCGGGTGGCTGGGCCGGTGAGTCGCGGGGGGCTGCTGACCCTCGGCGAGACCCTCGGCCTCGTCGCCGTCGACCACCTGCGCCACGCCCGCACCGCCCACGTCGGGATCGGCGGCGCGGAGAGCAACGTGGCGATCGGGGTGCGCCGCCTGGGACTGCCGGCCGCCTGGATCGGGCGGGTCGGCGACGACCCGTGGGGGGAGCGGGTGGTGCGCGACCTGCGTGCCGAGGACGTCGCGTGCCGGGTGGTCGTCGATCCCGCCGCGCCGACCGGGCTGATGACCAAGCAGACCCCGCATGCGGCCGCCACGACCGTCACCTACCACCGCGCCGGCAGTGCGGGCTCCCGGCTCGCCCCCGACGACGTGCCCGACGACCTCGTCGCCGCCGCGGGGGTGGTCCACCTCACCGGCATCACCCCGGGGCTGTCCGCCACTGCCGCGGCGGCCGTCGACCGTGCGCTCGCGCTCGCGGCGGCCCACGGCGTCCCGGTCTCCTTCGACGTCAACCACCGCACGGGGGTGTGGGGCGAGCGTGACGCCGCCGCCACCTACCGGCGCCTCGCCGCGGCGTCCGCGGTCGTGTTCGCCGGCCCGGAGGAGGCGCGCCTGGTCACCGGCACGACCACGACCGATCCGGAGGCGCTGCTCGACGAGCTGGCGGCGGGTTCCGGCGGCGATGTCGTGCTCAAGCTCGGCGCCGAGGGCGCGCTCGCCCGCATCGACGGCGTCCGTCATCGCGTGCCCGCCCACACCGTCGCCGTCGTCGACACCGTCGGTGCCGGCGACGCGTTCGTGGCCGGCTACCTGGCCGAGCTGCTCGCCGGCAGCGCGCCCGCCGCCCGGCTCGAGGTGGCCGCCCGCTGCGGTGCTCTCGCGTGCCTGGCGCCCGGGGACTGGGAGGCCGCACCGACCCGCGCCGACCTCGCGGCCTTCGGGCCCACGCAGGACGCCGTGCGTCGCTGACCGCATACCGCTGCGCGGGCCTGCCGGCTCCCCGGCGCCCCGGACGGACCGGACGGACCGGTCAGACAGGTCAGACAGGTCAGACCGGACGGACGGCTCAGTGCCGCACCCAGCCGGCGTCGGCGTGCCACGACCAGCGCACCACGGCGTCGTCGGCGAGGGCGGCCTCGACGACGTCGTCCCGATGGGTCAGTCGCACCTGGCGTGCCCGGCGGGCGTGCACGGTGGCCTCGAGGTGCTCGGTGGAGGCGCCGAGGTCACGCCAGGTGAGATCGACGCTCAGGCCGCCGCGGGCGCGCAGACCGCGGAACGCGCCCGTGTGCCACTCGGGGAGCGGACTGGGCAGGAGCAGCAGGTCGGTGCGGGCGGCGAGGTGGTCGGCGTGGGAGTCCAGCAGCAGTTCGGCCACCCCGGCGGTGAAGCCGAGATTGCCGTCGATCTGGAAGGGCGGGTGGGCGCAGAAGAGGTTCGTGTAGACACCCGCGGGCGCCGTCATCGACGGCTCCTCGGAGGCGTCGGGGGCCATCGGGGCCAGGAAGTGCGCGAGCGCGACGCCGGCTCCGGCGGGGTCGCGCAGCCGGGCGCGCAGCGCGATCCGCCAGGCGAGCGCCCAGCCGGTCGAGCGGGGCCCGCGCGCGTCGAGCGACCGGTGCGCGGCCGCCGCCAACGCGGGATCGGACGCCGGGGCGATGCGCTGGAGGGGGTAGACCCCCAGCAGGTGCGAGGTGTGGCGGTGCTCGGGCTCGGCGTCGACGGGGTCGTCGGACCACTCGGCCAGCCGGCCGTCGGCCATCACCCGCTCGACGGGCAGCCGGGCGGACGCCGCGCGGGCGCGGGCGATCAGCTCGGGCGCCACGACGACGCGGTCGGCCAGCAGGGCCGCGATCTCGAGGAACCGGGCGAGCAGGTCGCCGGCCAGCTGGAGGTCGCTGGTCGTGGTGACCGAGAGGGCACGCGGGCCGTCGTCGTGCAGGTAGCGGTTCTCGGGGCTGGTCGACGGCACGGTGCCCAGCGAGCCGTCGGGCAGCTCGACCAGCCAGTCGAGCACGAACTCCACGGCCCCGCGCACCAGCGGGAAGTCGTGGGCGAGGCGATCGACGTCGCCGGTGAAGTCGAAGTGCTCCCACACGTGGCGGCACAGCCAGGCGGCGCCGAGCGGCCAGAACGACCAGCACGGGTCGGCGTCGCCCTCGCCGGCCGGCCAGGCGAACCCCCAGGCGTCGCTGTTGTGGTGGAGGGTCCAGCCGGACGCCCCGTAGAGGGTGCGGGCGACCTCGGCGCCGCGCGGCGCCACCTGGTGCATCCAGTCGAGCAGCGCGAGATGGGTCTCGGGCAGGGCGGCCACCTCGGCCGGCCAGTAGTTCATCTCGACGTTGATGTTGGTGGTGTAGTTGCTGCTCCAGGGCGGGCGCTGCTTCTCGTTCCACACGCCCTGGAGGGTCAGGGGGAGCGTGCCGGGCCGGGAGCCGGCGACCAGCAGGTAGCGCCCGTACTGGAAGGCGAGCGCGACGAGCTCCGGATCGGGAGCACCGGGTGCTCCGGCCGCGAGCAGCTGCTCGACCGGCCTCGGGACGGCGTCCGCGGCCGGCGGCGGCCCGAGGTGCAGCCCGACCCGGTCGAAGAGCCGGCGGTGGTCGGCCACGTGCTCGGCGCGGACGGCGTCCCAGCCGCCGCGGGCGGCGTCGTGCACCGCGCCCAGGTGGTGACCGGCGCGGGCACGCAGCCGCCCGACGTCGCCGTGCGGGCGGGTGAGCGGGCCGCGGTAGTCGGCCTCGGTGGTCAGGACGACGGCGATCTCGCGGGCCTCGGTGATGCGCGCGCCGGTGGGGGAGAGCGCGATCCGGCCGTCGGTGACGATGTCGGCGAGCACGACGCAGGTGACCGCGCCGGCGCTCTCGTCGTAGCGGATCGGCTCGGGCAGCTGCTCGTGCGGCGGGACGACGTGGGCCGGCATCGGGACGACCAGCTCGACCCGCACGCGACCGGTGGCCTCCTGCCACGAGCTGGGCGGCCCGGTCGGGTGCGGGGAGCTGAGCCGCAGGTCGGTCGGCGGGAGCACGCCGCTCGCGGCCCAGCGCCGGACGACGAGCACCTGGCGCGGGGCGCTCGCCCACGCCTCCTGCTGCCAGCGCACCCCGCCGCTGCACGCGGTGTGGCCGGCGATGGCCTGCTCGAGGTCGAGCCACCGCTCGTAGTCGTCGGCGCCGAGGCGGTCGAGCGGTTCGGTGTCGGCCGTGGCCCACCACAGGTCGACGAGCGGTTGGAAGGACTGGCTGTGCCCGTGCTGGAACCGCGTGGAGATCTTCTCGGCCCGGCTGACGTCGCCCTCCAGCAGCGCGGCCCGCACCTCGGCGAGCACCCGGGGGCCTTCGCCGTCGGCGAGGAGCGGGGTACCGCGGCCGGTGGCCGGGGAGCCCGACCAGGCCCGGTCGTCGTTGACCTGGATGCGCTCGAGGCCGACACCGCCGAAGACCATCGCGCCGATCCGGCCGTTGCCGAGCGGCAGGGCGTCGGTCCAGCGGCGGGCCGGGCGCAGGTACCGCATCCGCTGCGGGGCGTTCACGGCGCCATCACTCCTTGACGCCACCGCTGGTCAGCCCGCTCACCAGGAAGCGCATGCCCAGCAGCACGATGACGGTCGCCGGTATCGCGAGCACCACCAGGCTGGCGTTGTAGCGGGCGATGTCGGTGGGGGAGGCGCCGAGGCCGGTGTTGAGGGAGAGCACCGCCTGCGCTGCGGTCTGCATGCCGCGCTCCCGGATGAAGATCGAGGGCCACATGAAGTCCTGGATCGACCAGATGAAGCACAGCACGATCAGGTTGACCAGGGCCGGGCGGCACAGCGGCAGGAAGAGGTGGCGGAACACCGCGACGTGGCCGGCGCCGTCCACACGGGCGGCCTCCACGAGCGAGGCCGGCACGTTGCGGCCGAAGTTGCGCATGAGCAGCACACCGAAGGGCACCGTGATGACGGCCTCCGGCAGGGCGACCCCGAGGTAGGTGTCGAAGAGGCCGGCCTGGTTGCTGATGCGGTAGACCGGCACGATCATCGCCGCGGCCGGCACGGCGAGGAACAGCAGCGAGAGCGAGAAGGCCAGCTCGCGGCCGCGCCAGCGCAGCACCGAGAAGGCGTAGCCGGCGGGGACGGCGATCGCCAGCACGAGGGTGGCGTGCAGGAAGCCGACGATGAAGGAGTTGAGGTAGGTCTGCGGGATCGAGATGCCGCCGACCGGGTCGCTGATCAGCGAGGTGTAGTTGCGCAGGCCGTGCACCGCCAGCGACTTGCGGATCGCCGCGTACATCGGGAAGGCCCACAGCACGCCGAGGACGCCGAGCACCAGGTAGACGACGATGCGGTCGCGGCGGCTGGTGATCGCCGCCGCCATCGGCGGGCGTCCCTCGCCCCGACGACGCCGCGGCAGCCGCGGACGACGGCGGGTGGAACCGGGAGCGTCCGGCGCCGGGTCGGTCGGCAGGGCCGGGGCATCGGCGATGAGCGTCATGAGGACCTCTCCAGGTAGCGGTTGACGATCAGCTGCACCATCGAGATCGCGAAGGCCACGAGCAGGACGGCGACCGCGGCCGCCGCCACGAAGCCCGTGCGCGGACCGGGGTCGGTGGAGAAGCGGTAGAGGAAGCTGCCGACGATCTCGGTGCGGCCGACGGGCCCGCCGCCGGTCGAGAAGAGCACGACCTCCAGGGCACGGAAGGAGCCGAGCACGAGCGAGAGCACCACGGTGATGTGGGTGTTGCGCAGCATCGGGTAGACCACCGCGCGCATGATCGTGAAGGTGCCGGCCCCGTCGATGAGGGCCGCCTCGATCGTCTCGGTCGGCAGGGCGGTCAGGTCGGCGGTGTAGTACATGATCGGCAGGCCGATGAGGTAGCAGAAGATGACCGCGACGGCCGCGAAGGCGAGGTCGGGGTCGGTCAGCCACGGCTGGGCCGCATCGCCCAGCCCGACGGCGCGCAGCGTCTCGTTCAGCACGCCGAACCGCTCCTGCAGCATCGAGGCGAAGACGGTCGCCACCAGCGAGAGCGGCATGAGGGCCGGCACGAGGAAGAGCGTGTAGATCAGGCGCTTGGGGTGCAGTCCGGCGGTGACGACGAAAGCGACGAAGAAGCCCACCGTCATCGCGACGACGACGCTGATGGCGGCGAAGATCAGGTTGTGCTGGACGGCGTCCTTGAAGCCGCCCTGCTCCCACAGCAGCCGGTAGTTGTCGAAGCCGACATCGACGGCGTTGGTGAACGACAGGCTCACCTTCGTCAAGCTGGTGCGGAAGAGGAAGACGAAGCCGTAGCCGAAGAAGACGCCGTAGAGCAGCAGCAGCGGCGCGAGGAAGCCGAGGGCCCAGAGCCCCTCGCCGCGGCGTCGCGGTCGGGGCGGGCGGGACGCGCGGGCCGCCCGGTCGGGGCGGGCGGCGCGGTCCGGGCTGGTCGATGCCCGGTGGTTCATCGGGTGCTCCTTCGGCGGCGGGGTGGCCGGTGGGGGTGGCCGGTGCGAGTGGCCGGCCGGGGTGGCCGGTGGTGGCCGGCGGGGGATCCGCGGTCGGCCCGGGCCCGGAGGAAGCCCGGCCCGACCGCGGATCGTCAGGCGGATCGCATCAGGCGGGGATCAGCTGTAGAGCCCGCTCTCGAGATCCTTCTGACCCTTGTCGGCGGCGTCCTGGGCGTCCATGCGGCCCTGGGCGACCTCCTCGATGTACTTGCCGACCTCGGCCGACAGCGAGCTCAGGTTGTTGCGGTCCGAGCTCGGGTTGTTGATCAGCTCCTGGATGGTCGAGAAGCCCTCCTGGGCGAGCTGGTCGTCGCCGAGCACCGAGGAGTCGAGCGACCAGCCGGCGGCGGCCGGGATGAAGCCGAGGTTGTCGGCCCACAGGTCGACGCCGTCGCCCTGCGTGGCGTAGGAGATGAAGGCGGCGGCAGCGGCGGCGTTGTCGGCGTTCTGCGGGATGCCCCACGTGATGTCGAGGAACGAGCGCGCCGAGCGGTCGGCGGCGTCGTCCGCGGGCACGGGGATCACGCCGACCTCGGAGGCCTTGATGCCGTTGTCCTCACGGAAGGACTTCTTGAGGAGGCCGGCCTCCCACGAGCCGTTGCACACGATGGCGGCCTTGCCGGTGTTGAAGGCGTCCATGGCGTCGGTGTAGCCGAGGTCGAGGGCCGAGCGCTGGAGGGTGCCGTCGGCGTAGAGCTCGCCGTAGCGCTTCAGGGCGGCCACGTAGGAGTCGGTGTTCCAGGCCCCGCCGTCGTAGCGCACGGAGTCGAAGAAGCCGGGGTCGGTCTGGCCGACCATGGTCAGCACGAACTCGTCCTCGAACCAGGTGTCGCCGCCCGAGGGCTTGACGAGGGTGAGGACGCCGGGGTCCTTGGCCTCCAGTGCCGTGGTCAGGGCCTTGACATCGTCCCAGGTGGCCGGCGGCTCGACGCCGACCTTGTCGAGGATGTCGGCGTTGTAGAAACACACGGCCGAGCCGGTGGAGCCGAACGGCACGGAGTAGATCTCGTCGCCGCCGTAGAGCTTCTTCGACTGCTCGATGGTGAGGGGGGAATAGCCCTCGAGGCCGCCGGCGAGCTCGTCGGCGTACTCGCTGACCGGACGCATCTTGGCCTGGACCTCGGTGGCGAACTGGCCCGGCTGGACGCCGAGCACGTCGATGTCCTCACCGGAGTTCAAGGCGAGCTGGGCCTGGGCCTTGTAGTCGTCACGGCTGACGACCTTGGAGACGACCTTGACGCCGGTCTCCTTCTCGAAGCCGGCGGCGAGCGCGTCCATCGCGTCGGCGCCGGGAGCGCCGTCCCAGGTCCAGACGGTGATCTCACCGCTGATCGGACCGTCGACGGGGGCGGCGTCGCTGTCGGACGGACCGTCGGCGGAGTTGCCGCAGGCCGCGAGGGTCGCCAGCAGTGCGGTCACGGCGACGGCGCTGAGGCGGGAACGGGTGGTGCGCATGAGTTGTCCTCCTGCAAGGGAACCCGAGATGAGATTGGTTGGACCAATGCCCGCGACCCGGGGAGGGTATCGGATCATGGTTGTTACGGCCGTCACAAGGTAGGACGCCGGATTGGCCCTGTAAACCCTGTGATCAAACGTTTTTTCAGATCGAGACCAGATTTTCTCGGCGCGGACGACTGGTCCGACCAATCCGGCGGCCCTACGCTGCGGCGATGACCACGACGCCGGCCGCCGGGCAGTCCGCCTCCGCCTGGGCGCTCCACCAGCTGCTCGACCTCATCTCGCGCCGCGTGGTCGATGCCGGCGACCGGCTGCCGCCCGAGCGCGAGCTCGCGGCCTCCCTCGGCGTCTCGCGCAGCTCGGTGCGCGAGGCGATCAGCGCCCTGGTCACCCTCGGCGTCCTGGAGGCCCGCCACGGGGCGGGCGTCTTCGTCACCGCCCTCGAGCCCACCGGGCTGCTGGCGGGCCTGGCGCCCGTCATGGGACTCATCGCCGACCGCCACGACGCCGCGGTCACCCGGCTCCTCGCCCAGATCGAGGGCGCCGCCGCGGCCCGCGCCGCCGCCCGCGGGGACGCCGCCGGGCTGGCCGGACTCGAGCAGGCACTCTCCGAGCTGCGCATGGCCCTCGGCGAGCCGGTGCCCCGCGGATCGGGGCAGGAGTTCAACAAGATGATCGCCCGGCTCTCCGAGGACCGCTTCCATCGCGCGGTGGCGCGCCTGGCCGACGACCCGGTCGCCGAGGGCATGATCGCCGTCCTGCGCGGCGCCCGGGAGGAGCACGCGCTCGAGGCGGTCGAGGTCGAGGCCCACCAGCGGCTCGTCGAGGCGATCCGCCGGGGCGAGCCCGACGAGGCGCGCACCCTGGCCTCGGCCCTCGCCCTGGCCGAGCACCCGCCCGTCGGCGAGGCCGCGCCCGATCGCGCGCCGACGGCGTCCCGCCTGGCCCTGCGCGGTCCCGCGACGACCGGCGAGGCGGCGCAGGCGGAGCCCTTCGCCCATCCCGCCTGGTTCCGCGACGCCAAGCTGGGGCTGCTCGTCCACTGGGGCGTCTACACGATCCCGGGCTGGGCGCCGCTGCCCGACCCCGCCGTCGGCCACCGCGCCGACGAGGTGCCGGTGCACTACTTCGCTGAGTGGTACCAGGCCTCGGCCGCCGCCCCCGGCACGCCCACGGCACGCCACCACCAGCAGGTCTACGGCGGGCGGCCCTACGCCTCGTTCCGTCCGGCCTTCGAGTCGGCGGTCGCCACGTGGTCGCCCGACGGATGGGCCGACCTCTTCGCCGCGTCGGGCGCGCGGTACGTCGTCATGGTCGCCAAGCACCACGACGGCTACGCCCTGTGGCCCTCGCGGGTCCGGCACCCGCGGGAGGAGGGCTGGCGCAGTGCCCGCGACGTCGTCGGGGAGCTCGCGGACGCGGTGCGGGCGCGGGGCCTGCGGTACGGCGTCTTCTACTCCTCCGGAGCCGACTGGTCCTTCGGCGCGCTGCCCCCGGGTCGTCCCGCCGACGCCGCCACCACCCGGCCGACGGGCTCGGAGTACGCCCGCTACGTCGAGGCGCACTGGCGCGAGCTCATCACCACCTACCGACCCGACGGCGTCTGGAACGACACCGGGTACCCGGCCGAGGGCGATGCCCGCCGCATGCTCGAGCTCTACCGCGCCGAGGTGCCCGACGGCGTCGTCGCCGACCGGTTCCGCACCTCGGGCCCGGGCGGATCGGTGCGACCCGAGCGCGTGCCCGGCGAGCCGTGGGAGTCGGTGCGGCCCCTCGGCGTCTCCTTCGGCTGGAACCGCGCCGAGACCGCGGAGTGGGTGATGAGCGGGGCGGAGCTGGTGCAGCTGCTCCTCGAGGTCGTCGCCGGCGACGGCAACCTCCTGCTCGGTGTCGCCCCCGACGACCGCGGCCGGCTGCCGGCCGCGCAGGAGGCGGCGCTGCGCTACCTCGGCACCTGGTTGGCCGAGCACGGCGACGCCGTCTTCGGCTCCCGGCCGTGGGGGCCCGGGGAGGTCTCCACCCGCCAGGGCGAGCGGGTCTGGTCGGTGGTGCGCGAGGGGGTGGTCCACCTCTTCGTGGAGGGTGCGAGCCCGGAGGTCGAGGTTCCCGGGCGGTGGTTGGCGGGGTGCTCCGCGCAGCTGCTCGACGGGACGCCGATCGCGGTCGCCGGCTCCGGCGACGGGGTCGTCCTCAGCGGCCTGCCGGCCGGCTCGGAGGAGTCGCCGGTGCGCCACCTGATCGTCCGAACCCCTGAATCAAACGATTGATCTCTTGACATCGGTCGGTTCCGAGCGCGAGGGTGGTCGCCGTCACACCTCTCCTCGGTACCGGGTGGTCGCGCCTCGCCTCGGGGGCCCATGCGCGTCGACCGGCCGGTCCCTCACGATCGGATCCCCCATGCCGTCTCGTTCGTTCCTGCGCGCCCGCACGACCTCCCGCCGCCCGCGACGCGGTCTCCCCACCGCTGTCGCCGGCCTGCTCGCGGTCGCCCTCCTGCCGCTCGTCGCCCTGACCATCCCCGCACCGGTCGCCGCCGCACCGGTCGCCGCCGCACCGGTCGCCGGCCGGGCGGCCACGCCCACGCCGAACGCGCCGATGCGCATGCAGGTCGGCAGCGACCACCCGCTGCTGCTGACGCAGATGAACATCGGCAACGACATGGCCCAGACGCCGGGATTCATCAAGGACTGGAACGACGGTTGGTCGATGGGGCAGATCTGGGCCTCGGTGCCCGACGACGTCAAGGGCAACATCGGCTTCGTGCTGCACCAGGGGCACAACTCGATCTCGGACAACAACCCGGCGATGTCGGAGCAGTGGCTGCGCGACAACGTCGCCGAGGCCGACTCGCTCGGCATCCCCGTCTTCATCCTGTGGGACGAGGGCCGCACGCTGCGCACCAACGCGAGTCGCTGGACCTTCCTGGAGTCGCTCTACCAGGACTACCCGCACTTCATGGGCACCGTCGTCTCCGAGCAGACCGACACCCTGGCCGACGTCCCCGAGGCGCTGCGGATCGCCAACCTCTACGGCGGATTCCACGTGCTCGGATCGCTCGAGGAGGACAACCTCCTCGGTGCCCGACTGGAGGACCAGACGTACTGGAACTCGGTGGCGCAGTACTCCGAGAACTTCATCTTCAACCCGAAGAACTTCCACAAGAACTTCGAGACGGTCAACGGCTGGACCCAGGGCGCGTGGCTCGCCGGCGCCTTCGACAACTGGGGCCCGTACTTCGACGGCTACCCCTACTACGGCTGCGGGTACTTCGGACTCAACCCGAGCAGCTACACCGGGTGCGGCGACCGGTGGTCGCGCAGCATGGCCGAGACCGTGGCCTCCTCCATGCTCCTCGACCAGTGGCAGAACGGCGCGACGGTCTTCCACCTGGAGAACCAGCTGGACATCCCGACTCGCGGCAGCCTCTACAGCCCGTACTTCTACCAGTCGATCCTGCCGGCGTTCCGCTGGATCCTCACCCACCACACCCCGACCAAGCAGGACATCATCGAGCGCACCGGGGTCGCCTTCGACGAGAAGAGCGGCACCATCTCCGGGCTCGCCGACACCGCCGACTCCACCCGCACCACCTTCTACAGCCACTACGAGGGCACCCCGGAGTTCACCACCGTCCAGAAGTCGATGTGGTACTACCTGCGCAGCTCGGGCCGCTACGGCTTCATCCCGCGCATCCCCAAGCTCGCGCCGCAGTCGCTGCGCGACGCGCTGACGGCCTCGGGCGCGACCCTGCTCACCAAGGCGACCTACGATCCGACGCTCCAGTTCGGGGCGGCCCGCCAGGCGTTGTTCGACGGCGCGTACCCGCGCATCTCGACCGGCGACGCCTTCGTCCAGAAGGCAGGCCAGGACTGGCTGATCTACAACAACCAGGTCCGCGACAACTTCGAGCAGGACGCCACGCTGCTGCTCACCGGCGACTCCTTCACCGGCCTGTCGATGCCGCGCATCACGCCCCACACCTGGGCGACCCTGCACGAGGACGACGACGCCGTCTCCATGCGCATCGACACCTACGCCACCGACCGCGAGGCCGACCTGCTCAAGCCCCGCGGCCCGCGCGACATGGAGTTCAACCGCGACTTCGTGAAGTACGCCTACGTGCCGAACCCGCAGGACACCGCGCTGCGCACCACCACGCTGCGGTTCACCGTCGCCACCCGGCCGACGCTGACGATCTCGGGCTACGACGGTTCGACTGCCGCCTCGCGCTACAGCTACACCGAGACCTACGACCCCGACCAGGACCTCTACACGCTGCGGCTGCGTTCCAACGGCGTCGTCGACCTCCGGCTCTCGACCGCCGATCACGAGCTGGGCTGGAGCAGCATCGCCGCCGACTCCCCGCAGGTGCGGACCGCGGGCGGTGCCACCGAGGTCGTCTTTGACGGCACCTCCATCGCGGTCGTCGGCGGCAGCGGCTCGGTGGCCGCCAGCATCGACGGCATCGCACTCGACCCGTCGGTGACCCTCGGCTCGGGCACCTCGTTCCGCGCCACCGGGCTCACCAACTCCGTCCACACGCTGCGCCTCGAGGGCGGCGGCGCGGCCACGGCGTCCTACCGCTACGTGCCCTCGGTGGAGCACGAGGCGCGCACGCTGGAGTCCGACGACTTCAACTACGGCTCGCGGGCCGACGACGACGACGTCGTCTACGGCTCGGAGGGGTGGCGCGTCCTCGACGGCCGCCTGCGCATCGTGCCCTTCGTCTTCCCCTTCTACGGCGACACCACCGTCTACAACACCAACCGCCGCCTCGCCGACGTCTCGCTGAGCGCCACCCTGCGCCTGGACCGCGGCACCTCGGGCTCCCTCGTGGTGCGCGGCGACGAGGACGCGAAGACCGGGTACGTGTTCCGGCTCGACCCCTCGCGCTCGGGCGAGGGCCGCAACGGCACCACCACGGTGTCGTGCAGCCTGCTCCAGAACTACCCGGCCGGCGGCTCGCTCAACAGCACCTGGACGCCGCTGGCCAGCTGCCCGACCTCCCTCACCCTCTCCTCGAACACCGACTACCGCGTGACGCTGACGGCGCAGGGCGGCACCATCACCGCGGCCATCGACGGCACCACCGTGCTCACCTACACGGGGGCGACCAACCAGGCCGCCGGTTACACCGCGATCCGCGCCCCGCAGGCCCAGTCGGACAAGGGCGGCGGCTGCACGGCCGGCGGCAACCAGGTCACCGTCGGCGCCACCTGCCTGGGACAGTTCGTCGAGGTCGACGACATCGTCGTGACCGACCTCAGCGGCACCCGACCGGAGTACCGCTCCTCCTTCGACACCTGGGACGACGCCGCCGGCTGGATGACCGAGACCCCGCTGGTCTTCGACGCCAACACCA
This sequence comes from Nocardioides fonticola, assembly GCF_039536805.1. Lineage (NCBI taxonomy): Bacteria > Bacillati > Actinomycetota > Actinomycetes > Propionibacteriales > Nocardioidaceae > Nocardioides > Nocardioides fonticola. Next base: position 134,412 of record NZ_BAAAZH010000012.1, read on the forward strand.
CGGGCGACCCGCGCAGCTCCTACTCCTTCGCCTACGACTGGACCACCACCGGCGCGGCCGACTGGGACGTCGTCCGCACGAGCGCCTTCACCTCCGGTCTCTCCGGGTACTACGAGGGCGTCGCCGAGACCGGGTCCGACCTGGTGGCCGTCGGCGGCCAGGACGCCGCCTGGGCGACGTCGGGCTCCTACGACCACTGGGCCTGGCTGCGGGTGCGCGACGGCGACGCCGCCGGGCTCGTCGTCCGCTCCAGCGCGAACGGCATGTACCAGGCCCGGCTCGACGTCGTCGACCAGACCGTCGCGCTCGGCCGGGTCCAGGACGGCGTGTGGACCGAGATCGCCAGCGCTCCCTCGCCCGTGCCCGTGGCCCGGGACCGGTGGACGCTGCTCAAGGTCTCGCTCCGAGGTCCGCTGATCACCGTCGACGTCGACGGCCTCCCGGCGCTCTCCGCCGCCGACCGGGGCCTCGCCACCGGTGCGGCCGGCGTCTGGGTGCCGGCGGGCGGGCGAGCCGACGTCGACGACGCGCGGGTCGTCACCCGGCCGACGGTGCCGCTCACCACCGCGCCGCCGACCATCACGGTCGTGCCGACCGACGGCATCGCCGCGCGGCACATCACCGGCATCGACGAGGTGTCGGTCAAGACCGCCCGCACCAAGCAGCCCGACCTCCCCGCGACGGTCACGGCCCGCTACTCCGACGGCACGACGGACCGGGTCGCGGTGACCTGGCCCGCCATCACGGCGTCCCAGCTCGCGGTCGCCACGAACCCGTCGGCGACCGGTCCCTCCCAGGGCATCTTCACCATCGACGGCACCGTCGCCGGCACGACGCTGACCGCGCCCGCCGTCATCACGGTGATGCCCAACCTGGTGAACCCCCCGACCATCACCGGCACCTACGACCCCGCCGCGCCCTCCGTGCCCACCCAGACCCCGGGCTCGGGCACCTTCAGCGACGGCACCTCCACCTGGACCCGCACCCTCTTCGTGCGGTGGGACGCCCCGCCGCGCACGGCACCGGGCTCGCCGAAGACCCAGGTGATCACCGGCAGCATCGGCGGCTACCCGTGGGAGAAGGTCAGCGCGACGCTGAGCGTCGTCGTCGACACGACCGTGCCCGGCGCCCCCACCGGCGTGACGGCGACCCCGCGCAGCGGACGCGCCGTCGTCTCCTGGACGGCGCCCGCCGACGACGGCGGCACCACGATCACCGGCTACACGGCGACCGCCTCGCCGGGCGGTGCGACGTGCTCGACCACCGGAGCGACCACCTGCACCGTCACCGGCCTGACCGACGGCACCGCCTACACCTTCACCGTCGTCGCGACGAACGCCAAGGGCTCCTCCGCGGCCTCGGCGGCGTCCGCGCCGGTCACGCCGCGTGCCTCGGTGCCCGAGGCGCCCACCGGCGTCGAGGCCGTCGCCGCCGCCGCGTCGGCCACCGTCTCCTGGACGGCGCCGTCCGACGCGGCCGTCACCGGCTACCGCGTCAGTGCGGCGCCGGGCGGGGCGACCTGCTCGACGACCACCGCGACCACCTGCACGGTCTCCGGGCTGACCGACGGCACGACCTACCGCTTCACCGTGGTGGCCTCCAACGCGGAGGGCGACTCCGACCCGAGCGCCCCCTCGGCCTCCGTCGTCCCCGGCGCCGGTGCTGTGCCCGGTGCCCCGACCGGGGTGAGCCTGGCGGTCGGCAACGGCCAGGTCGAGGCCCGCTGGACCGCGCCCGCATCCGACGGCGGCAGTCCGCTGACGGGCTACGTCGCGACGGCGAGCCCCGGCGGCAGCACCTGCACGGTCGCAGCGACCGCCACCTCCTGCGTGCTGCGCGGCCTGACCAACGGCACCGCGACCACGGTGACCGTGCGGGCCCGCAACGCCCGCGGCCTCTCCACGGCGTCCGCCGCCAGCGCGTCGGCCACGCCCACGGCCGCGAACGTCGCTGTCGGCAAGCCTGCGACGTCCTACTACACCTTCGGCGGATCGACGGCCACGAACAACGCCAACCGCGTCGTGGCGAAGATGGTCGACGGTGACGCCACCAGCAACGACGTCGGCTACTTCACCGGCGGCAACTCCGAGGGTGCCCTGCTGAACTACGCGGGCTCCGGCGGCGACCTGTGCAGCTGGGCCTACGTCGACCTCGGTGCCGACCACTGGATCGGCAGCTACCGCATCATGTTCGGCCAGAACTCCACCAACAGCGGCAACCGCATGTGGGACTCGCCGTACCAGATCCAGGTGCTGACCGCCGCCCAGGCGGCGGCCGCCACCGTCGCTCAGCGCAACTCCAGCCCCTGCCCGGCGCGCACTTTCGCCAAGGGCACCGGCAACTACAACACCGCCGCGTACGTGGTGGCCGCCGATGCGGACATCTGGACGACGGTGGACTCCGGCACCGGCACGCTCACCCTCGACAACCACACGCTCAGCACTCCGGTGCGGGCCCGGTACGTCCGGGTGTTCCTGCGGGAGAACACCACCGGCATGGTCTACGGCACCGCGGTCAACGAGCTCGAGCTCCTGCCCGCGGCCACCCCGGGAGCGCCCGAGCCCCCGACCGCCGTCAGCGTGACGTCGGCGGACGGGACCGCCGCGGTCTCCTGGACCGCACCCGCCGGCACTGGAGGCTCCGCCCTCACCGGCTACACGGCGACCGCCACCCCCGGCGGGGCGTCCTGCACGGCGTCCGCGAGCGAGCGCTCCTGCACGATCAGCGGCCTCGACCAGAGCACCGACTACACGGTGCGGGTGACGGCCGCCTCGGCCGCCGGCACCTCGGTGCCCTCCGACCCCTCGCCGGTGTTCCGCGCGAAGGTCGCGGTGCCGCCCGCCGCGGTGGCGGGCACGGTCGCGGCCGCCGGTCAGCCGGTCGCCGGGGTCTGCGTCTACCTCTACACCGCCCGCACGGCGCCCGCCGCCTCCTACGCCTCGTGCACCCGCGCCGACGGCGGCTTCGTCATCGCCGACGTCGCCGCGGGCACCTACGAGGTGGCGGTGGCCGACCCGACCGGCGTCTACGCCACGCGCTGGCGTGACACCCCGCTGGTCGTCTCCGGCAGCGCCGTCACCGATCTCGCCCTGACGGTCGAGGAGGAGGCCACCGGCGCGGTCGCGGGCACCGTCACCGACGCGCCGTCGGGCGACCCGCTGGCCAACGTGTGCGTGTTCGCCTACCCGCACGGCGTCTCCACGGCTGCCGCCTACGCGACCTGCACCTCCACCACCGGGAGCTACGGGCTGTACGGCATCGCCGCCGCGGGGTACGACCTCGCCTTCTTCGACCCCACCGGCGTGCACCGCACCCGGTGGTGGACCGGGACGGCGGGCGGGTCGCCGAGCCAGCAGGGCGCCGGTGTCGTCACCGTGCCCAAGCGGGGTGGTCAGGTCACCGCCGATCTCGCGATGCCGCGCGACACGCTCGGTGCGGTCGGCGGCCGCGTCACCGCGGTGAGCGACGGGTCGGCGATCGAGGGGGCCTGCGTCTACCTCTACACCTCCGCGGCCGGGCCCGCTGTGCTCGCCACCTGCACCCAGCCCGACGGCACCTGGTACCTCGGCGACGTGCCCGCGGGCACCTACCGGGTGGGCTTCGCCGACCCGGGCCGCGGGCGGGCCACCCAGTGGTGGACCGGCTCGGACGGCGGTGCCCCGACCTACGCCGGCGGTGCCGACCTGACGGTCACGGCGCGCCAGACCCGCTCCGGGGTGGACGCCGTCCTGCGGGACGCCTCGTGACCCGCCGCTGGCCGATGCGCGGTCGGTTCCGGGACGCCGCGATCGCGTGCTGCTCGCTCCTGGTGGTGCTGGCCGGTGTCGCCTACGTGCTCGCGCCGCCTTCGGTGACGCTGCGACTCTCGGTCGCCGAGGCGCCCGTGGGCTCCGTGCCGCTGGAGCGGTTCGGGCCCCTCATCGAGGCCGATCTCCAGCCGGTCTCGGCCACGGTCTCCGGCACCAGCCGCCCCGCCGGCCCTGGCGGGAGACGTTCTACGGCGTCGTGCGGGCCGACGGCGTCCCCGTGTCCGGGATCGTGCTGCGGCTGCGCGGCCTCGGGCGCGCCACGCGCGGCGAGCGGGCCGACGTCCGCATCGGCGACCCCGGCACCTACCGCACCGTCCTGCGGCTGCGGCCCGGTCGCTACCGGGTCGGCCTCTCGCTCCTGGTCGACGGCCGCCGCCGCAGCACCTCCGTCGACCGCCGCATCCGCGACCGGCGGGCCTACGCGGTCTCCCTCGAGGTGCGCGAGGGAGGTGTCGTCACGATGCTGCCGGTGACGAGCTACTGATGCGGGTCGCCGTCGTGCTCGGGACCCGTCCCGAGGCCGTGAAGCTCGCACCGGTGATCGTGGCGCTGCGGCGCAGCGAGCACGAGGTCGTGGTCGTCTCGACCGGTCAGCACCGCGATCTGCTGGCCCCGATCCTGCGGATGTTCGACATCGTGCCCGACGTCGACCTCGACCTGCGGGGCCACGGACGCGACCTCGCCACCGCCACCGGCACCGCGCTGATCCGGACGGCGTCCGCCCTCGCACCGCTCGGCCTCGATGCGGTGATCGTGCAGGGCGACACCCTCACCACCCTGGCCGGCGCGCTCGCCGGCTTCCAGCTCGGCATCCCGGTCGTGCACGTCGAGGCCGGCCTGCGCACCGACGACCTGCGATCGCCGTTCCCCGAGGAGGGGCACCGGCGGATGGTCACCCGCATCAGCGACCTCCATCTCGCCCCGACCGAGCACGCCGCGTCGCGGCTGCGCGCCGAGGGCGTCCCGGCGGAGCGGGTCGTCGTCACCGGCAACACCGGCATCGACGCCCTCCTCTCCGCGGTCGCTCGCGACCTGCCCTTCGAGGGGGCCGCCGGCGACGCGGCCGCCCGGCTCGCGGCGATCGAGGCCGCACCGGGCCCGATGCTGCTGGTCACCGTCCATCGCCGCGAGGCGTGGGACGCCGGTGTGGCCGACGTGGCCGCGGCCGTGCGCCAGCTGCTCGACCGGCACCCGCCCCTGTACGCCGTCCTGCCGCTGCACCCGAACCCGATCGTGCGGGACGCCGTCGTCCCGGTGCTCGCCGACCATCGCCGTGCCGTGCTCACCGAGCCGGTCGGGTACGCCGACATGGTGCGCCTGCTGCGTCGCGCCGACCTCGTGCTCACCGACTCCGGCGGCCTCCAGGAGGAGGCCTGCACCCTCGGCGTCCCGGTGCTGGTGACCCGCTCGACCACCGAGCGTCCGGAGGGCGAGGCGGCGGGCGGGCTGCGCGTCGTCGGCACCGATCCGGCGCGCATCGTCGCCGAGGTCGGCCGCCTGCTGGACGACCCGCTCGCCCGTGAGGCCCTGCGGTGCACGTCGCTGCCCTTCGGCGACGGCCGCGCGGCCGACCGCGTCGTCCGTGCCCTCGACCTGCTCACCGGCCCGCAAGCCGAGCCGCGACCGGCGGCGCACGCGACTCCGGCCAGCCCTGCCGGTCCTGCCGGTCCTGCCAGCCCTGCCTGTCCCGACGTCGTCGTCGCCGTCTGAGAGGACCTCCCGTGCTCGTCCCCCGATCCGCCTCCCCGTCGAGCCGCTCCGGCGCGCTCCTGCTCCCCGTGGCCGTGGCGCTCCTCGTCGCCACGGGTGCGGTGGGCTGCAGCGGGGAGCAGGCGGACCCGGTCGGCGCTCGCCCCGCGTCCCGATCGGAGCCGACGGATCGGGGGACGACCCCCGCCGCCGACCCGTCGCTGTCCCCGTCGGTGGTGGCGGCCGCCGCCGTGGGCGAGCGCAGCCACGAGCGGGTCGCCACGCTGCACGCCCTGGGAGCCGCGACCCTGCGGGACACGGGACTGCCCGGCGACGCGCTCGCCGCCCAGGGCCGCACCCTCGCCGCCGATCTCGAGGCGCTGGCCGCCGACGCCTCCCGTCTGCCCCCGCCCGCCGGTAGCCCGGCCGAGCGGCTCGTCGACGCGCTCGGGGACTACCGGGCCCTGGCGACCGAGCTCGGACGCCGGTCGCCCGCCGCCCTGCCAGGCTCCTGGTTCGCCCGCATCGCCCGGGTCGACCGCTCATGGCGAGGCTCGCTGCGCGACCTCGCGGAGCTCTCGGGTCGGCGCGAGGTCGCCGATGTGCCCGACCTGCTGCTGCCGGCCGGCGCGTCGGCTCCCACGCGATGAGCGACACCACCGGCCTGGTGACGATCGACCTCACCCCGGCGAGCTGGTTCGTGGCCCTGACCGTCGCCTACTACGCTGCGCTCTTCGTGCTGGCCCACCGGCGGCCCGCGCCGCCCGCGGGTGGGGCGACCCCGCTCATGGTGCTGGTCGTGCCGGCCCACCAGGAGGAGTCGGTGCTGGCCGCCACGCTCGCCTCCCTGACGGCGCTGCACTACGGCGGGGAGCACCGGGTGCTGGTCGTCGACGACGGGTCGACCGACGCCACGGGGACGATCGCCGATGCCTGGGCGGCGCGCGATCCGCGGGTGCGGGTCACCCACCGGCGTCCCCCCGACGCGGGGCTGGGCAAGAGCGAGGCCCTCAACCACGGTTTCGGGCTGGTCTCGCGGTGGGCGGCGGCAGGTGATCCCTGGCTGGGCGACCACGCCCTCGAGGACGTCGTCCTCGTCATCGTCGACGCCGACGGGCGGCTCGACCCCGAGGCGCTGACCACCGTGGCCCCCTACTTCGCCGACCCGCGGGTCGCGTCGGTGCAGATCGGCGTGCGTATCGCCAACGCCCGCGACAACGCCCTGGCGCGCATGCAGGACATCGAGTTCGTCGGCTTCTCCTGGCTGGTGCAGATCGCCCGCGACCGCCTCGGCTCCTCCGGGCTGGGCGGCAACGGCCAGTTCACCCGCGCGTCCGCACTGGCCTCCTTGGGCGTGGCGCCCTGGCGCCCCGGCGCGTTGACCGAGGACCTCGACCTCGGTCTGCGCCTGGTCGCCGCCGGGTGGCGCACCCGGTTCTGCTGGGCCGCCCACGTCGAGCAGCAGGGCCTCACCTCGTGGCGACCGCTCCTGCGCCAGCGCACCCGGTGGATCCAGGGGCACTACCAGTGCTGGCGGCACCTGGGCGCGCTCGTCGGGGCGCGCCGGGTGGCCTGGACGGCGCGCGCCGACCTCGCGCTCTACCTGCTCCTCGTCGTCACCGTGCTGGTCGTCAGCGCCACGGTCGTCGTCGGCCTGCTCGGCGCCCTCGGCGTCGTCGGCGTCACCAACGACCTCCTCCTCGCGGTGCCGTACGGGCGGCCGCGCCGGCTCGCGAGCCTCGTGCTCTCCGTGCTGCCCGTCGTGGTCTTCCTCCGCACCTATCAGCGGCACAGCGCCCATCCGTTCCGCTGGTGGCAGGTGCCCGCCGCCGCCGTGGCGTTCACCGGCTACGGCTACATGTGGTTCTGGGTGTCGTTGCGCGCCCTCGGCAACATCGCCCTGCGCCGCAACCGGTGGGTCAAGACGCCGCGGGTCGGAGCCGCGTGAGCACCGTCGAGCACCGCTCCCGCGAGGTCGCGATCCGGCTGCGCGACGGCGTCGTTCTGCGCGGCACCCTGCACCTGCCCGGGGCGGCGGACGCCGTCCGCGTGCCGACGCTGCTCCAACGCACCCCCTACGACCGGGCCGACCCGCACGAGACCCAGACGATGACGTGCCTGCCGGTGGCCCGGGCACTCGCGGCGGGCTTCGCCGTGCTGCTCCTCGACTGCCGCGGGCGCCACGGCTCGGCCGGCGCGTTCGAGCCGTTCGCCGCCGAGGCCGACGACGCCCGCGACGTGCTCGCCTGGGTGCGCGCCGCCGACTTCAGCGACGGTCGGGTGGTCGGCTACGGCCCCAGCTACGTGGGCGCGGTGCAGTTCGTGGGCGGCGAGGGCGGTTACGACGCGATCCTCCCGGCGCTGACCAGCGCGGCACCGCGCCGCGACTGGGTGCGGCAGGGCGGCGCGGTGAACCTCGGCTTCCTGCTCACCTGGATCATCGAGGCCCTCGCCCCGCACGACCTCGAGCGCCGCGGCATCGCCGCCGACGACCCGCGACGCCTGCTGCTCGACTCCCTGCTCGCCGATCCGCGTGCGGCCCTGCACCGGCTGCCGGTGCTCGATGGGGGGCTCGAGGCGATCGCGCCGTGGCTCGCGGACTGGCTCGCGACACCCGACGACGAGCAGGGGGACGGGCAGGACGACGGGCAGGACGACGCCGGCGTCCCCGCCCTGCACGTGGCCGGGCTGCACGACGTGTTCCTCGAGGGCTCGCTGGCCACCTACGCGGCGATGCGGGCCGGAGCGGCCGGCGATCGGCAGCACCTCGTGCTCGGGCCGTGGTCGCACGGCGAGCGGGGGGAGTGGCAGGGCGTCCTCCGGCATGCCGGCGGGGCGGCGTCGGCCATCGACCTCGCGGGTCGACAGCTCGCCTTCGCCGAAGCCGTGCTGGCCGGACGGCGGCCCGCCATGCCGCGCGTGCTGCACTACCTGACCGGCGCCGGCCGGTGGTGCGTCGCGGAGGAGTGGCCGCCGCCCTCCGCACCGCACGTCCTCCATCTGGCTCCGGGGGAGCTGCGGGCGACGCCGGGACCGGCCGCCGAGGTCGTCGTCCGCGCCGATCCCGCCGACCCCGTGCCGACCTGCGGTGGCCCGACCTTCCTGCCCGGCATGGCCGTGTGCCGCCACGCCGGCCCGCACGACCAACGGCCGATCGAGGCCCGCGACGACGTCGCCGTCTTCCGCTCCGAGCCGCTGGAGGAGCCGCTGACCGTCGTCGGGCCGGTCGTGGCCGAGCTGTCCTGCTCCTCCGACGCGATCGACCTCGACTGGGCCGTGCGGCTCGTCGACGTCGCCCCGGACGGCGTGCCCCACGGCGTCACCGACGGCATCCGGCGGGTGCGGCAGGAGCCGGGGATCATGCGGGTCGAGATCGCGATCGGCCACGTCTCCCACGTCTTCGGCGCCGGCCACCGCATCGGCCTCCAGATCGCCGGGTCGAACCACCCGCGCTTCGACCGCGCCACCCACACCGGCGCCGACCCGTGGCGGACGCCGCCGTCCCGGATGCGGCCCGCCGTCCAGATCCTCCATCTCGGAGGCGAGCACGTCGCCCGCATCGCGCTGCCCGTGCCCGTCCCGCCCGTCCCGCCCGTCCTGCCTGAGGAGCACCCGTGATCCCCGCCCCGTACCGACCCGCCGACGACCGCTACGCCGCCGCGACCTTCCGCCGCTGCGGAGGCTCGGGGCTGCTGCTGCCCGCGGTCTCCCTGGGCCTGTGGCAGAACTTCGGCGACGACCGCGCCCTGGCCGATCAGCGCGCGATCCTGCGCCGCGCGTTCGACCGCGGCGTCACGCACATCGACCTCGCCAACAACTACGGGCCGCCCTACGGCGCGGCCGAGCGCAACGCCGGCCGGCTGCTGCTGGAGGACTTCGCGCCGTACCGCCACGAACTGGTGATCTCCACCAAGGCCGGTTACGACATGTGGCCGGGCCCCTACGGCGACGGCGGATCGCGCAAGTACCTGCTGACCTCGCTCGACCGCAGTCTCGCCGCGCTCGGGCTCGACCACGTCGACATCTTCTACAGCCACCGCTTCGACCCGCACACGCCGCTGGAGGAGACCATGGGGGCGCTCGCCACCGCGGTCACCTCGGGCCGAGCGCTGTACGCCGGCATCTCGAACTACACCGCCGAGCAGACCCGGGACGCCGCCCGGCTGCTGCGGGAGGCCGGCGTCCCGCTGCTGATCCACCAGCCGCGCTACTCGATGCTCGACCGGTGGGTCGAGGACGGCGACCCCTCGCTGCTCGACGTCCTGGAGCAGGAGGGTGCGGGCTGCATCGCCTTCTCCCCGTTGGCGCAGGGGCTGCTCACCGACCGCTACCTCGACGGCGTCCCGGCCGACAGTCGGGCGGCTCGCCACGGCTCCCTCGACCCGGGGGTGCTCACCGACGACGTCCTGGCCCGGCTGCGGCGCCTCGACGCGATCGCGCGCGGGCGCGGCCAGAGCCTCGCCCAGCTCGCGCTGACCTGGGTGCTGCGCGACCCGCGGGTCACCTCCGTGCTGATCGGCGCCAGCAGCGTGCGCCAGCTCGACGACAACCTCGACGCGCTCACCAGCCCGCCGCTGGAGGCCGCCGAGATCGCGACGATCGAGGAGGCGCTGGGCTGAGCCGCGACCGGTCGCAGCGACGGCGGCCGGTCAGCGGAAGTGGCGACGCACCGCCCGCAGGAGCGGGTCGGTCCGCCCGGCGGCCGCGCCGCGCACATGCCCCTGCGGGATCGACCAGACGATCTCCGCGCCCAGACCCGCGGCGGTGGCGTAGTCGCCCTTCGCGGCCACCGAGCGCGGGTCCTCGTAGGAGACGTAGGTGCACCGGCGCGGTCCGTGGCCGCCCGGCAGCCGCAGGTACGGCGCCTGCGCCTCGGTGTCGTACCGGTAGGCCCGGCGCGTGTAGTACGACCGCACGATCGTCGTGTAGGCCATGACGCCGTCGTCGGCGACCAGCGCCGCCCCGTCGAGACGCTGCCGCGGGCCGGTGACGCCGCGCCAGCACGAGCCGTAGAAGCCGATGCCGATACCGAGCTGGGCGGCGGGCACGCCCGCGTCGCGGTAGGCCGCCACGTTCGCCTCGATGCTCGACGGCGTCGAGGCGCTCGCACCCCGCAGCGCCGAGGAGTGCCAGCTGCGCCAGCCCGGCCAGGCGCCCGCCATGCCGTAGGACATCACGTCGAGGCGGTCCAGGACGCCGGCGAGCTGGGCGTAGAGGTCGGGGAACTCGAGCGGGGAGGTGGAGGCCACCCACCCGACCGGCATCGTCAGGACGGCGTCGGGCAGGGCCTCGCGCAGGTCGCGGGCCAGGGCGAGCAGCGGCTCCTGATCGCCGTCGACCACCGGCTCCCAGTCCAGGTCGAGCCCGGCGAAGCCGCCGTCCCGCATCGCCGTCACGAGGTGCGCGACGAGGTCGCCGCGATGGTCGCGGGCGGCGGCCAGGAACGCGTCGTGGTCGCCGGCCCCGCCGATCATGAGGAGCGGGGTGACGCCGTGGGCGGTGGCGGCGTCCGCGAGACGCTTCGCGTAGGCGGGTGCGCGGTCGGCGTCCCAGTCGTAGTCCTCGTCGAGACCCCCGTCGGGCAGCGGACTGACCCGGCCCACGACGAGGTGGGTCATCGCCGACCAGTCGATCTCGCCGATCGGCAGGAGCCGCCGCTCGTAGAGCGGGAAGTAGCCCATCACCCAGCGCCCGGGCGCCGCCTCGAACCGGTCGGGCGCCTGGATCGCCTGGGGCGCCGCCGTCCCCGGCGCCGCGAGCAGCGCGAGCACGGACGCCGTCGCCGCGACGAGGGCGCCGAGGCGACGCCGTCCACCACCCGTCATGCCGGGATCATCGCAGCGTCAGCCCCCGACGGGAACCTGTCCGGCCGCCTGCCGTGCGCGCTCCCGACCCGCCGCGATCTCGGCGTGCAGGTCGACGCAGTAGCGCCCGAAGTCGATCTGGATGGTGTGGCGCGGGGCGTCGTAGTACTGCTCGAGGTGGAAGGCCTCGTCGGCCCGCATGATGCGCACCTGCTCCTCGACGGGCGGCAGCAGGTAGGAGCCGTCGATGATCGCGGCGATGAGCTTCGACTGCTGCTCGGCGAGGTTGACGATGGTCGGCGACGACTGGGCGAGGCCGGCGTAGAAGAGGTGGTCGACGCCGGGCTTGAGCACGCGCTTGAACAGCGGGTAGCGGTGCTCGTCGTCGGGGTGCAGATCGGTGTCGGCGTCGTCGAAGAACGGGAAGCTCATCTCGTAGCCGGTGGCGCACACGATGACGTCGACCTCCTCGATGCGGCCGCCGTCGGCGAGGTGCACGGTGCGGCCGTCGAGCCGCTCGATCGCGCCGACGACGCGCAGGTCGCCCGAGCCGGCCTTGGTGAGGAAGTCGGCGCTCACCGAGGGGTGGGCCGCCAGCGGCTCGTGGTCGGGCTCGGGCAGGCCGTAGGTCGACATCGAGCCGACCAGGTCGCGGATGAGCTGGCGCGAGGCGACGAGCGCCTGCTCCTTGGGGATGTCGGGCGGCGCCATCACCTTGTCGGCCGGCTGGCCGCCGCGGTACTTCGGCAGCACCCACACGCCGCGGCGCGCGGAGACGATGAGCTCGCTGGCCATCCACGGGAACGACAGCTCGCTGGCGATGTCCATGGCCGAGTTGCCCATGCCGACGACGATGACCCGCTTGCCGCGCATCTCGATCGGCTCGAACGGCGAGACGTAGTGGTGGGAGTGGATCAGCTCGCCGTCGAAGTGTCCGGGCCACTGGGGCAGGCGGGGCTTCCAGTGGTGGCCGTTGGCGACGACGAGATCGGTGTAGTGCCGGGTCTCGCCGGTCGACAGGGTGACCTCCCAGCCGCCGTCCGGTGTGCGGCGGGCACGCTCGACGCCGGTCTCGAACGTGATGCCCTCCCGCAGGCCGAAGTGGTCGACGTAGTCGCGGAAGTACTGGTGGATGAGCGTGTGGTGCGGGAAGTGCGGCCACTCCGCGGGCGCCGGGAACTCCTCGAACTGCAGGCGGGTGGTGGAGGTGTCGATGTGCAGCGACTCGTAGACCGAGGAGCGGCCGTTGGGGTTCTTGAAGTACCAGTTGCCGCCGACGTCGTCGGAGAGCTCGAACTGCTCGTAGGCGATGCCGTGGTCCTTCAGCCGCTTGGCGGTGGTGATGCCGGAGCAGCCGGCGCCGATGATGCAGACGAGCGGGGTACGGGTCGGGGCGTTCGGGTCGGTCATGCGAGGCACTCCCAGGCGGTACGGACGTAGGCGTCGGTGCGGGGCGAGGACATGAGGTGGGCGTCGAGCTTGTTGGGGGTGTAGGCGAAGGTGACCCGGCGGTCGAGGTCGTTGACGACGATCGAGCCGCCGTAGCCGGTCCACCAGCACACCCGGCCCTCGGGCACGGCGGGCGCCGAGGCCGACACGGGCAGGCTGTAGCCGATGCCCCAGCGGGTGGGGGAGTAGAGCACATGGTCGACCCCCTCGGCCTGGAGCTCGAAGATCCGCTCGATCGTGCCCGGCGAGAGGTACCGGACGCCGTCCACCTCGCCGCCGTGGGAGACCACCGACTGCACCCGCGCGACGCCGCGCGCGTTGGCGTGGCCGTTGGCGCCGGCCACCGAGGTCGTGCGCCACGGCGCCTGGTTGCAGGCGCCGCCGATGTCGAGCACCGGGTTCACCAGGGTGCGGATGAGCAGGTTGTCGGGCGGCAGAGCGCTGAAGTCGATGCCGCCCGGGGGAGCGGGGATGAGGTCGGCGCAGCGGCCGAGCTCTGCCTCGGGGACGCCGAGGTGCACCTCGGCGCCGAGCGGCCCGGCGAGCAGCTCGGCGAACAGCTCGGCGAACAGCTCGGCGAGCGGCGCTCCGGTGGCGCCGCGCACGAGGCCGTCGAGGAGGTGGCCGTAGCAGACCATGTGGTAGCCGGACGCCGTGCCGGGCTCCCACCACGGCGCCTGCGCGGCGAGCAGGGCGTTCGCGTGCGGCAGGTCGAGCAGCTCCTCGAAGGAGAGCTGCTCGGTCCAACCCGCGAGCCCCGAGGTGTGCGCGAGCAGGTGGCGTACCAGGACGGCGTCCTTGCCCTGGGACGCGAACTCCGGCCAGTACCGGGCGACGGGAGCGTCGAGGTCGAGCTCGCCGCGGTCGGCCAGCACCAGCACGGTCAGCGCCGCCATCGTCTTGGTGACCGACCAGACCTGGACGATCGTGTCGCGCTGCCACGGCGTCCCGGGGCGGGCCTGGCCGCCCCAGAGGTCGACGAGCAGCTCGCCGTCCCGGATCAGCGCGAGCGAGGCCCCGACGTCGCCGTCCGAGCCCGTGGTCGCGCCGGTGGCCTCCCCGGCGGCGAGGTTGGCGGCGAGCAGGTCGCGCAGCGGCTCGAAGCCGGGAGCGCAGTGCCCCTCGACCCCCGGGAGCGTCGTCGGTCCGGACATGCCGGCACTGTAGAACGTGTTCTCGTTCTCGTGAAGGGTGCGGGCCGCCGTCCGCTTGTAACGCCCGGTTCGGTACCTCTAGGCACCCCTTACAAGGGTCACCTAGAGGTGGGTAACCCCGCGTTACAAGCCCGGCGGCGCCGAAACCGTCCGACCGGACGGCGTCCGGGGCAAGGCGGTCAGCGCAGGGAGTAGACCGCCAGCGAGACGCCGACGTAGTGGGTCACGAAGGCCAGGATCGTGAAGGTGTGGAAGACCTCGTGGAAGCCGAACCAGCGGGGCCACGGGTTGGGGCGCTTGAAGCCGTAGACCACACCGCCGAGGGTGTAGAGCGCGCCGCCGGTGACGATGAGCACGAAGGTGGCGATACCGACCCCGGTGCCCAGGCGCGTGGCGCCGTCGAGGAAGTCGGGGATGAAGAAGACCGCGGCCCAGCCCAGCGCGATGTAGATCGGGGTGTAGAGCCAGCGCGGGGCGTCGGTCCAGAAGATGCGGAACCCGACGCCGGCGATCGCGCCGGCCCACACGACGCTCAGCAGGACGGCGCGGTCGGTGCCCTGCAGCAGGATCAGCGCGAACGGCGTGTAGGAGCCGGCGATGAGCAGGAAGATGTTGCTGTGGTCGAAGCGGCGCAGGAACGCCCACGTGCGCGGCGACCAGGTGCCGGTGTGGTAGATCGCCGAGACGGTGAAGAGCACCAGGGCGCTGCCGGTGAAGGCCGCCGAGCCGATGCGCGTGAGCGTGTTCGGCGAGAGGACGACGAGCACGATGCCGGCCGCCAGGGTGAGCGGGGCGATGCCCAGATGCAGCCAGCCGCGCAGCTTCGGCTTCACATCGGCGACGACGTCGGCCACCGCGTCGGCGACGGCGTCGATGCCGTGTCGGACGGCGTCGGGCAGGTGCTGGCTCATGCCCACCACGGTAACCGAGGCTCCTGTCCCTCGTCCTGCGTCCGGGACCTTCGACCACAGGAGATCCCTCACAGCCGCGCGGTGGCCTAACCTGAGGCCGTGGCCGACTGGAGGAGGGGCGTGCGCCGGGTGCTGTACCCCGCGTACGAGGCGCGCCTGGTGCGCCGCCTGCCCGACAACCTGCCGCGCCACATCGGCGTGATGCTCGACGGCAACCGGCGCTGGGCCAAGGCGGTCGGGCGCGACACCGCCCACGGTCACCGCGCCGGCGCGGCCAACATCGAGCCGCTGCTCGGATGGTGCGACGAGGTCGGCATCCAGGTGGTCACCCTCTGGCTGCTCTCCACCGACAACCTCAACCGGCCCGCCGCCGAGCTCGAGGCGCTGCTGGAGATCATCGAGGAGGCCGTCGACTCCCTCGCCGACCAGCGCAAGTGGCGGCTGCACCCGGTGGGTGCCCTCGACCTCCTGCCGGCCCGCACCGCCGAGCGGCTCAAGGCCGCCGCGGACGCCACCCGCGACGTCGACGGCATGCTCGTCAACGTCGCCGTCGGCTACGGCGGCCGCCGCGAGATCGCGGACGCCGTCCGCTCGCTGCTGCACGAGCACGCCGCCAAGGGCACGAGCCTGGAGGAGCTGGCCGGCACGCTCACGGTCGAGCACATCGCCGACCACCTCTACACCAAGGGCCAGCCCGACCCCGACCTCGTGATCCGCACCTCCGGCGAGCAGCGGCTCGGCGGGTTCCTGCTCTGGCAGAGCGCGAAGTCGGAGTTCTACTTCTGCGAGGCCTACTGGCCCGACTTCCGCCGCGTCGACTTCCTGCGCGCCATCCGCGCCTACGCGCTGCGCGATCGCCGTCACGGCGTCTGAGGGCGCTCTCGCGGGTCGCCCTCCTCCAGGGGCACGTACGCGCCGTACCCGACCTCGCGGACGCGTTCGGGGAAGGCGGCACCCAGCGCGGCGGCCACGACGGTCGAGCACCCGACCGTGAACTCGACCTCCTCGTCGACGTCGCAGGCGAAGAACCACGAGCGGTCCGCCGGCCAGGCGAGGTGCGGCGGCACACTCCACTCGGGCCGTCTGCCCCACAGCCGTGCCGCCGCGCTGAACAGGTGTGCTGCCTCGCACGGGGCGACGACGAAACGGCGGAAGGTGAGATAGGGCGTCTCCGGAAGGGCGAGGAGTGGTCCGGCGGGTACCTCGCCGTGGCTGGTCCAGCCCTCCCAGATCCCCACGAACAGCGCGACCCCGGGGGAGTGGGCGGCCAGCAGGTCGAGCACGGCGCCAGCCGGCCACCATCCGTCGTCCGCGCCGTCCGGCTCCTCGCCGAACTCCACCCGCAGGTAGCGCTCGAAGCCGGGAGGGCCGAAGCGCAGCGCGGTGTCCAACGGAATCGCGCGGACGGCGTCGACCCACCACGAGGCGGCCGAGACGGCCGAGGGGTCTGAGGTGTTGGAGGCGGGGCGGACGTCGTCCATGCGGTGATCCTCGCCGAGGCTCGCCCCCCGCGCGAACGACATTCCAGGGGTCCGGGGCCGTGCCCGACGTCCCGTGAGAGTTCACACGCACGTCACACGCCGGATCGGCGTGTTGCCCTTGCCGACACCTCGCCCGGCGTACCGTCGTGCGCACCGGCGGGTGGGGAAGCCCGCTGCACCTGGAGGCTCGAAGCGTTGAGGTTCGACGACTGCATGATCACCGGCCACTCGCCGGCGATCGCTGCCGGCAGGCACTCCTGCCGTCGAGCTGCCTCCCGGTCCACTGTGAACTAGGACCGGGGCGGAGTGCGCGCGTCGGTCTGTGAGGGGTTGACCTGAACCGTGGCGTCCCAGGCGAAGAAGTCTCCGAAGTCCCCCGCTCCCGCGCGTCCCTCGACGCGAACCGCGCCCGCCCCAGGCGTGCGCACCTACGTGCTCGACACCAGCGTCCTGCTCGCCGACCCGGCTGCGCTCAAGCGTTTCGCCGAGCACGAGGTGGTTCTGCCGGTCGTCGTCATCACCGAGCTGGAGGGCAAGCGGCACCACCCCGAGCTGGGCTACTTCGCCCGTACCGCGCTGCGGTCGCTCGACGACCTGCGGGTGCAGTTCGGACGCCTCGACGAGCCCATCCCGATCGGCGAGGACGGCGGCACGCTGCGCGTCGAGCTCAACCACACCGACGCCGACACGCTGCCCTCGGGCTTCCGGCTCGGCGACAACGACACCCGCATCCTCGCCGTGGCTCACAACCTCGCGGCCGAGGGAGCCGACGTCTGCCTGGTCTCCAAGGACCTCCCGCTGCGCATCAAGGCCTCCGCCGTCGGTCTCGACGCCCAGGAGTACCGCGGTGAGCAGATCGCCGACTCCGACACCGGCTACTCCGGCATGGCCGAGCTCGACGTCGCGGCCGCCGACCTCGACGAGCTGTACGACGACGGCGTCCTCGACCTCGCCGAGGCCCGCGAGCTGCCCTGCCACCAGGGCCTCGTGCTGCTCTCCGAGCGGGGCACCGCGCTGGGCCGGGTCGGCCCCGACAAGCGGGTGCACCTGGTGCGCGGCGACCGCGAGGCGTTCGGCATCCACGGCCGCTCGGCCGAGCAGCGCATCGCCCTGGAGATGCTGCTCGACCCCGACGTCGGCATCGTCTCCCTGGGCGGCCGCGCCGGCACCGGCAAGTCGGCGCTCGCGCTGTGCGCCGGGCTGGAGGCCACCCTCGAGCGCGGCCAGCACAAGAAGGTCGTCGTCTTCCGTCCGCTCTTCGCCGTCGGCGGCCAGGAGCTCGGCTACCTGCCCGGCTCGGAGTCGGAGAAGATGTCGCCCTGGGCGCAGGCCGTCTTCGACACCCTCGGTGCGATCACCTCCCGCGAGGTCATCGAGGAGGTGCTCGCCCGCGGCCTGCTCGAGGTGCTGCCGCTCACCCACATCCGCGGCCGCTCGCTGCACGACGCCTTCGTGATCGTCGACGAGGCGCAGTCGCTGGAGCGCAACGTGCTGCTCACGGTGCTCTCCCGCATCGGCGCGAACTCCAAGGTGGTGCTCACCCACGACGTCGCCCAGCGCGACAACCTGCGGGTCGGGCGCCACGACGGCGTCATCGCGGTCATCGAGAAGCTGAAGGGCCACCCGCTCTTCGCGCACGTCACGCTGACCCGCTCGGAGCGCTCGCCGATCGCCGCGCTCGTCACCGAGATGCTGGAGAACGTCGTCCTCTAGATCCCACCGCAGTTCCTGTCGCGACGCCCGTCCCCGTCATCGGGGGCGGGCGTCGTCGCGTGGCCGATGTGGCTTCTGTGACGCGTGGGACGGGACGCCGCAGGAATTCTGCTGAGATTCCGACGAATTGTGCGGTTCGGTTTGCGAGGGCCCGCATGGTCATGCAGGGTGGGGCGAGCCGTTCGCCGGCTCAGGTCCCCCCGGGTGCCGCTGTCCTGTCGTCTCACGTGAGATCCCCGACTTGTCGAAGCACGCGAAGTACGAACCGAAGCACCGTGGTGCGGCCGCGCCGTCCCGCGTGGCCGAGGTCCCGCAGAAGGCCATCCGCACCACCGTCGTCCTCTCCGGGATCGCGGTCGCCGCCACCGGCGTCGCCGTCACCGGCGGGGTGTTCGGCAGCTCGCCGGCGGTGAGCAGCGCGGCCTCCGACCTCGGCGGCGTCGATATCGCTCCGTCGTCCCCGGCCTCCGACGCCCCCGCGCGCGGCGAGGAGATCTCCCGCGACTCCGACCGCAGCACGGCCGCCGCCACCGACGCGGCGACGATCGACCCCGCGAAGGTCGCCTCGCTCGCCCAGGACGCCGGCCCCGGTGTGGCCCGCACCGAGCAGCTCGACACCGGCGACCCGCGTTCGATCGCCCAGGCGCTGCTCGGGGAGTTCGGGTTCTCGGCCGACCAGTTCGGCTGCCTCGACTCGCTGTGGACCCGCGAGTCGGGCTGGCGGGTCAACGCCGACAACCCCTCCTCCTCCGCCTACGGCATCCCGCAGGCGCTGCCCGGCTCGAAGATGGCCTCGGCCGGCGCCGACTGGGCCACCAACCCGGCCACCCAGATCCGCTGGGGTCTCGGCTACATCCAGAGTCGCTACGGCAGCCCCTGCGGCGCCTGGTCGCACTCCGAGAGCCACGGCTGGTACTGATCCGCGCCGACCTGCTCGACGCCCTCACTGCGCGCATCCTCCGGGCGCGCGGCGATCGACCGTTGCGCGTGGGCCTCGACGGTCGCTGCGGGTCGGGCAAGACGACGCTGGCGCGTGAGCTCGTCGCCCGGCTGAGGCAGGACGGCGTCCCCGCCACCCACCTCGACTCCGACGGCTTCCACCACGTGCGCGCCGTGCGCTACCGCCAGGGCCGCGACTCCGCCCGCGGCTACTACGACGACGCCTACGACCTCGGCGCGCTCGCCGATCGGGTGCTGGGGCCGCTCGGTCCGGGCGGTTCCGGGGTGTACGCCACCCGCGTGCACGACATGGCCACCGATGCCGTCATCACCGACGAGACCGCGACAGCCGGCCCGGGGGAGGTCGTCGTCCTCGACTGCACCTTCCTCCAGCGCGGCGCGCTGCGCGAGCTGTGGGACGTCGTGGTGTGGCTCGAGGTGCCGCGGGAGGTAGCGCTGGCGCGCGGCATCGCCCGCGACGCAGCGGCGCTTGGGGGCGAGGACGCCGCCCGCGCCGCGTACGAGTCGCGCTACATGGCCGCCTGCGACCTCTACCTCGCCGAGGAGCGCCCGGCGGAGCGGGCCGACATCGTGGTCGACCACGCCGACCCGGAGCGTCCGGTCCTCCTGCGCGGCTGACGCGGGCGTGCGCCGGTACCGGTCACTGAGGTGCGAGCGGAGCGAGCTTGGTCCGGTCACTGAGGTGCGAGCGGAGCGAGCCTCGAAGTGCCCGCACCCGACCTCCGTGCGGTACGGGTGGACGTCCGTCTCGCCGGGTCTCGCGGCTCGGCGCTGGGGCGCCTCGCACCTCGACCACCGGAAGGATCCCCTGCCCCGACCGTCCGCCGGGTACCGGGGCCTCAGGGGTGCGTCATCGACTCCACGTCGAGGGCGGCGTCGAGGTCGGCGAGGCTGATCTCGCCGCGCTCGACGTAGCCGAGCGCGAGCACGGTCTCGCGGATCGTGCGGCCCTCGGCCAGGGCCTTCTTGGCGATCGCAGCGGCGGCCTCGTAGCCGAGGAAGCGGTTGAGCGGCGTGACGATCGAGGGCGAGGACTCCGCGTACGCGCGCAGCCGTTCGGGGTTCGCGGTGATGCCGTCGATACAGCGGGTGGCCAGCAGGGGAGCGGTGGTGGCGAGCAGGCGCACCGACTCCAGGAGGTTGCGGGCCAGCACCGGCATCGCGACGTTGAGCTCGAAGGAGCCCGAGGCGCCGGCCGCCGTGACGGCGGCGTCGTTGCCGATCACCTGCATGCACACCATCAGCGTCGCCTCGGGCAGCACCGGGTTCACCTTGCCCGGCATGATGCTCGACCCGGGCTGGAGGTCGGGCAGGTGGATCTCGGCGAGCCCGGTGGTCGGGCCCGAGGACATCCAGCGCAGGTCGTTGCAGATCTTCGTCAGGCCGACCGCGATCGTGCGCAGCACGCCGGAGAGCTCGACGAGGGAGTCGCGGGTGCCCTGGGCCTCGAAGTGGTCGCGGGCCTCGGTGAACGGCTGGCCGGTCGTCTCGGCGATCGCCGCGATCACCCGGGCCGGGAACCCGGCGGGGGTGTTGATGCCGGTGCCCACCGCCGTGCCGCCGAGTGGCAGCTCGCGCACCCGCGGCAGGACGGCGTCCAGCCGCTCGATCCCGTAGCGCACCGTGGCGGCGTATCCGCCGAACTCCTGGCCGAGCATCACCGGGGTGGCGTCCATGAGGTGGGTGCGCCCGGCCTTCACCAGGTGCGCGAACTCCGCGGCCTTCGCCTCCAGCGAGGCCGCCAGGACGCCGAGGGCCGGCTGGAGGTCGCGGACGACGGCGAGCACGGCGGCCACGTGGATCGCCGTCGGGAACGTGTCGTTGCTCGACTGGCTGGCGTTCACGTGGTCGTTGGGGTGCACCTCGACCCCGGCGCGCGCGGCCAGGGTGGCGATCACCTCGTTGGCGTTCATGTTCGAGCTGGTGCCCGATCCGGTCTGGAAGACGTCGATCGGGAACGCGTCGTCGTGCCCGCCCGCGGCAACCGCGCGGGCGGCGTCCTCGATCGCGCGGGCCTGCTCGGGTGTCAGCACGCCGAGCTCGCCGTTGACCCGGGCGGCGGCCGCCTTCACCTCGCCGATGGCGTGCACGAGGGCGGGCTCGATCGGGGTGCCGCTGATGGGGAAGTTCTCGACGGCCCGCTGGGTCTGCGCCCGCCACAGCGCGGTGGCCGGCACGCGGACCTCGCCCATGCTGTCGTGCTCGATGCGGAACTGCTCTCCCGTGGCGGTGGGGTCTGCGGTGCTCACGCCTCCGACGCTACTCGCGCGACATAGAGCCAGTACCGCTCCTCGCGCCCCTGGAGCGCGACGTCGTAGCCGAGCTCCTCGACCTCGCCGAACACCGCGCGGACGACGTCGGCCAGCTCCGGTGAGGTGGCGGCCGACCAGATCGCCAGGACACCGCCGGGGCGCAGGACGGGCGCGATCCGCTCCAGGAACGCACGGCCGTACAGGGCGGCGTTGGCGTCGTGCACCAGGTAGCCCGGGCCGTTGTCGACGTCGAGGAGCACGAGGCCGTAGCTGCACGGTGGCGCCTCGAGCAGGGCCACGGCGACGTCGGCGACGACGATCCGCACCCGGTCGTGGGCCAGCAGCGCCGGACCGTGGGGCACGGTGCCGTCGCGCATCCACCCGACGAGCGCATCCTCGATCTCCACCACCGTGCACCGTTCGACGCGCGGGTCGGCGAGCACCTCGGCGAGGGTGAAGCCCAGCCCGAGCCCGCCGACGAGCACCTGGGCGGGGTGCGGGCACAGCGCCAGGGCGGCGGTGGCCAGCGCGCGCTCGCTGGTCGTCTCGAGGGTGTCCATCACGAAGACGCCGTTGGCCCGCAGCTCCCAGACCGGGTGGACGGCGTCCCCGCGCCGACGCAGCACCAGCTCCCCGCGCTCGGACTCCGCCCGCGCCACCTCGATCGGTCCCGCCTCGGTTCCCGTCTCGGGTCGCGGCTCGGGCACGTGTCCGGCACCCGGGACGATCGTTTCTCCATGGGGGACGTCGGCCATGCGGGGATCGTAGAGTGACGGCTGCCCCCACTACGCAACCACGAGGTGACCCGATGTCCTCCCTCCCCCGCATCATCGCCACCGCCTTCCTGGCCCTCATGTTCGGTCTCGTCTCGACCGGCGGCGCCCAGGCGGCGACGCCGAAGTACGGCCCCTGGACCGACCCGGTCTACGGCCTCCAGGGCCGTATCTCCCCGGCCTCGGCGAAGCAGGCCAAGACCTACGTGCAGGTGCGGCGCATCTCCGCCGACACCACCGAGAACATCGGCGACCGCCAGGTGCGGGTCTCCTACAAGATCGGCTCGGGCAAGACCCGCACGTCCTCGATCCGCACCCTCGCCAAGGGCGAGCTCACCACCTTCGTCACCGCCAAGGCCGCCTGCGGCGCCCGGGTCACGATCACCATCTCGGGTCGCGGCCGGGCCTCGAGCTCCCAGGCGTGGTCGGACTGGCAGGACCTCACGTCCTCCTTCACCCGCTCCTGCTGAGCCGGGCGCACAGCACCTGACCCACGACGCCGCCGTCCCCCTCGCGGGGACGGCGGCGTCGTCACGTCGTGGGCGGGGACGCCGTCACTGCGCCGAGCGCACCCGCAGACCGGTGATCGGCACGGTGACCGCGCCCCCGGGGTCGGTGAAGAAGTCGTTGCCCTTGTCGTCGACGACGATGAAGGCCGGGAAGTCCTCGACCTCGATCTTCCAGACCGCCTCCATGCCGAGCTCGGGGTACTCGATGACCTCCTGGCTCTTGATGCAGTCCTGGGCCAGCCGCGCGGCGGGGCCGCCGATCGAGCCGAGGTAGAAGCCGCCGTGCGTGCCGCACGCCTCGGTGACCTGCTTGGACCGGTTGCCCTTGGCCAGCATGACCATCGAGCCGCCTGCGGCCTGGAACTGCTCGACGTAGGAGTCCATGCGGCCCGCGGTGGTCGGGCCGAAGGAGCCGGACGCCATGCCCTCCGGCGTCTTCGCCGGGCCGGCGTAGTAGACGGGGTGGTTCTTGAGGTAGTCGGGCATCGGCTCGCCGGCGTCGAGGCGCTCCTTGATCTTGGCGTGCGCGATGTCGCGCGCCACCACGAGCGGGCCGGTGAGCGAGAGCCGGGTCTTCACGGGGTACTGCGAGAGCTGGGCGAGGATCTCGCTCATCGGCCGGTTGAGGTCGACCTGCACGACCTCGCCGCCGGAGATGTCCTCGGCCACGCCGGCGTCCGGCATGTACTGGGCGGGGTCCATCTCGAGCTGCTCGAGGAAGACGCCCTCGGGGGTGATCTTGCCCAGCGCCTGGCGGTCGGCCGAGCAGGAGACCGCGATGGCGACCGGGCAGCTGGCGCCGTGGCGCGGCAGCCGGACGACGCGGACGTCGTGGCAGAAGTACTTGCCGCCGAACTGGGCGCCGATGCCGAAGCTCTGGGTGAGCTTGAAGACCTCCTCCTCGAGCTCGAGGTCGCGGAAGCCGTGCGCGCTCATCGAACCCGACGTGGGCAGGTTGTCGAGGTAGTGCGCGCTCGCGTACTTCGCGGTCTTGAGCGCGTACTCGGCGCTCGTGCCGCCGATGACGATCGCGAGGTGGTACGGCGGGCAGGCCGCGGTGCCGAGGGAGCGGATCTTCTCGTCGAGAAACTCCAGCAGGCGCGTGGGATTCAGTACCGCCTTCGTCTCCTGGTAGAGGAAGGACTTGTTGGCCGAGCCGCCGCCCTTGGCCATGAAGAGGAACTTGTACTCCGGCTTCCCGGAGCTCTGCGGGGTCGAGTAGATCTCGATCTGCGCCGGCAGGTTCGTGCCGGTGTTCTTCTCCTCGTACGTCGTCAGCGGGGCGAGCTGCGAGTAGCGCAGGTTGAGCTTGGTGTAGGCGTCGTAGACGCCGCGGCTGATCCACTCGCCGTCCTCGACGCCGGTGATGACGCCCTCGGATTTCTTGCCCATCACGATCGCGGTGCCGGTGTCCTGGCACATCGGCAGCACGCCGCCGGCGGAGATGTTGACGTTCTTGAGCAGGTCGAGCGCGACGAACCGGTCGTTCCCGCTGGCCTCGGGGTCGTCGATGATGCGGCGCAGCTGGGCGAGGTGGGCGGGCCGCAGGTAGTGGCTGATGTCGTGCATCGCCTCGGCGGTCAGCCGCTGCAGCGCCTCGGGGGCGACCTTGAGGAAGGTCTGGCCCTCGACCTCGACGGTCGAGACGCCCTCGGTGGTGATGAGGCGGTAGGGCGTGTCGTCCTTGCCGGTGGGCAGCAGGTCGGAGTAGCGGAACTCGGGCTCGGTCACGACATCCCAGCGTAGTGCCGTGGCCCGGGCACCGGTCAGGAGGGCGGGGGAGCGGTCGACCCGCGCTCGACGAGGGTGAACTCCACCATCCGTCCGGTCTCCTCCAGCGGCTCGCCGGCGAGCAGGTGCAGGGTCATCTCGCCGGCGATGCGGGCCTGCTCGGCGGCGTGCTGGTCGATCGAGGTGATGTCGAAGACCTCGCCGAGCGGATTGCCGTCGACGGCGATCAGCGAGACGTCCTCGGGCACCCGCAGGCCGCGGCGGATCGCCTCCCGGTAGGCGCTGACGGCGATGTCGTCGGAGTAGCAGAAGACCGCGGTCGGACGCCGGTCGGCGGGCAGGTCGAGCAGCCGTGCCATGCCCCGTGCGCCCGCATGGACGCCGTACGCCTCGGTGACCAGGGTCGGCTCGCCGAGTCCGTGCTCGGCGAGCATCTCGGTGTAGCCCTGGCATCGGTGCAGGTCGCTGGTCCAGTGGGCGCCGTCGGTGTCGCTGGTGCGGATCATGCCGATCCGCCGGTGCCCGAGCCCGATGAGGTGACCCACGGCGGTGCGGGCGATGGCGACGTCGTCGACCTCGACGAACGGGTAGTCGCGCAGCCGCGCCCCGGCGATGACCATGTGCACGCCGATGAGGTCGAGCCGCTCCTCCTCCTCGGCCTCCAACGGCAGGGAGACCAGCACGACCGCGTCGACCTTGCGGCGGGTGGGCAGTTCGCGGAAGAAGCGGCTGCGCTGGTCGCGGCCGTCGACCTGGTAGACCAGCACGTCGCGATCGCCGCCGCGCACGGTGGCCTCGATCGAGGCCATCATCGTGGAGGAGAACCACGAGTCGAGCTTGGGCACCACGACCGCGACCCGGCCGGTGGCGCCGCCGGAGAGGCTGGACGCCGCGTTGTTGACGACGTAGGAGAGGTCGGTGGCCGCCTCGAGCACGCGACGCCGGGTGTGGGGGCTGACCCCGCTCACCCCGCGCAGGGCGCGGGAGACGGTGGCGATCGAGACGCCGGCGTGGCGGGCGACGTCCTCCATGTTGATCTCGCCGCCCGTGCTGCCGGGGCCGCCGGGACCGCCGGGGATTCGCGACGTCCTGCTCATGCCGCCTCCTCCCCGCGCACCGCGGGCTCTAGGTTGGTGACATGAGTCACCCACTCCAGCCAGGCCGGCTCGCGCTCGGCACCGCGTCGGCATCGTTCCAGATCGAGGGCTCCTCGACCGCCGACGGCCGGGGCGTCTCGATATGGGACACCTTCTGCGAGCGTCCGGGCGCCATCCGCGACGGCGGCGACGGCACGCGTGCCTGCGAGTCCTATACGCGCCTGGACGAGGACGTCGAGCTGGTCGCCGGCCTCGGGGTGGAGTGGTACCGCTTCTCGATCGCCTGGCCGCGGGTGGTGCCCGAGGGCACCGGCCGGGTCGAGCCGCGCGGCCTGGACTACTACGACCGTCTGGTCGACGCGCTGCTCGCGCGCGGCATCGCCCCGACCGCCACGCTCTACCACTGGGATCTCCCGCAGCCGCTCGAGGACGCCGGTGGCTGGCTGGTGCGGGAGACGGCCGAGGCCTTCGCCGCCTACGGGGCGATCGTCCACGAGCGGCTCGGCGACCGCGTGCGGCTGTGGGCCTCCCACAACGAGCCGTGGTGCGCGGCCTACCTCGGCTACGCGGCCGGCGTCCATGCGCCCGGACGCCGCGAGGGCGGCGACGCACACCGCGCCGCCCACCACCTCAACCTCGGCCACGGACTGCTGCGCCAGGCGCTCGGCGACGTCGAGGGCCTCGGCATCGTCTGCAACCTCGCGCCGATCTGGCCCGAGGGGGAGGAGGCCCGCGAGGTCGCGAGTCGGGTCGACGCGATCCGCAACCGGGTCTGGCTCGACCCGCTCGTCGACGGCGCGTACGACGACGAACTGCTCGATGTCGCTCCCGTGCTGGCCGACCCCGCCGTCGTCCGCGACGGCGACCTGGCCCTCATCCAGGGCTCGGCGGACTGGTTGGGCATCAACTACTACACGCCGGTGCGACCCGCGTTGCCCTCGGGCGGCCCGGCCCACACCGAGGGCGAGGCCTACCCCGGCGCCGGCGCGTTCGACATGGTCGTGCGCGAGCCGCGCACCGATATCGGCTGGGAGATCGACGCCTCCGGCCTCGAGGAGCTCCTGGTGCAGGTGCACCGGCGCACCGGCCTGCCGATCGTGGTCACCGAGAACGGCGCGGCCTGCGCCGACACCGTGATCGACGCCGACGGCGTCGTCGACGACCAGGACCGCATCGACTACCTGCGCGACCACCTCGCGGCGACTGAGCGGGCCGTCGCGGCGGGCGCCGACGTGCGCGGCTACTTCGTGTGGACGTTGCTGGACAACTTCGAATGGGCCGAGGGCTACACGAAGAAGTTCGGCCTGGTGCGGGTGGATCGGGACCATGGCGATCTGCCGCGGGTGCCCAAGGCGTCCTACCGCTGGGTGGCCCAGCAGGCGGCCGAGCGGCACGCGTGAGCGGCTCCTCCTTCCCGGACTGACGACGGTGGCGGTGAGGGTCGGTCGAGCACTCGGGCGTCCCCGGAGACCGGGGACGCCCGAGAGTGGGATGTGCGTGCCGGGCGGTGCCGGCACCGGCAGGGCTCAGCCCTTGACGCTGCCCGCGAGCAGGCCGCGGACGAAGTAGCGCTGCAGGCTGAGGAACACGATGAGCGGGATCACCAGGGAGACGAAGGCACCCGCCGAGAGCACCTGCCAGTCCTCGCCACGGGTACCGGCGAGGGATCCCAGCCAGTACGTCAGAGGCGCGATCTCCGCCTGACCGCCGGCGAACACGAGCGCGACGAGCAGGTCGTTCCAGACCCAGAGGAACTGGAAGATGCCGAAGGCCGCGATCGCCGGTGTCATCAGCGGCAGCATGATCCGGGTGAAGATCTGCACGTGGCCGGCGCCGTCGACGCGAGCCGACTCCACGAGCTCGCCGGGGATCTCCCGCATGAAGTTGTGCATGAGGAAGATCGCCAACGGCAACGCGAAGATCGTATGGGAGAGCCAGATCGTGTAGAAGCCGCCGCCGGGTGCGTTGGGCCCAGCCAGTTGGGGGAGGCCGAACGGCGGCTGGACGAACAGGCGCAGCAGCGGGATCAGCGTCACCTGGATCGGCACGATCTGGAGGGCGAAGACGGCAACGAAGAGCGTGTCGCGGCCCTTGAAGTTCATCCACGCGAAGGCGTACGCCGCCAGCACGCTCAGGGTGATCGGGATGAGCACCGACGGCAGCGTGATCACGATGGTGTTCACCAGGTAGCGCGGCAGCTGGCTGTCGTCGTCGGTGAAGATCGTGCGGTAGTTCTCCAGGGAGAACTGCGGATCGGTGAAGATGTTCCACCACCCGTTGCCTTTGACGTCGCGCTCCGGCCGGAAGCTGGAGACGAGGAGCCCGAACGTCGGGACCGTCCAGAGGATCGCGATCACGATCGCCGAGGCCGAGGCGAATCGGGAGCTCAGTCCGGCGCGGGCCGCGCTCGAGGCCGAGCGCACCGGGCCGCGCGTCGGAACCGGGTCGCCGGTCGGGGTGACGGTCGGGGTAGCCGTGCTCATCGCGTCACCTCCGCTGGCCCTCGGGTCGCGATGATGTTCTCGCTTGGCTGGTTCATCGTGCCTCCAGGCGGCGCATCTGACGGATGTTGTAGAGAACGATCGGGCTGACCAGGACGAAGATCAGCGTCGCCAGGGCGGCGCCGAGCGCGGGGTTCAGGGTGCGGAACGACTGCACGTAGAACTCGAAGGCCAGCACCTTGGTGCCGAAGTTGCCTCCGGTGGTGCTGCGCACGATGTCGAAGACCTTCAGCGTGCTGATGCTGATCGTCGTCAGCACGACGATCAGCGAGGGCCGGATGCTCGGCACGGTGATGTGCCGGAAGAGCTGGAGGCCGCTGACGCCGTCGAGCCGGGCGGCCTCGATGATGTCCTCGGGGATCGCCTTGATCGAGGCCGAGAGGATCGTCATCGCGAAGCCGGCCTGGACCCAGATCAGGATCACGATCAGGAAGAGCGTGTTCCAGGGTTGGTTGAACAGGAAGTTGTAGGTGTCGATGCCCAACGCATCGAGGATCCCGTTGAGGACGCCGATCTGCTCGACCTTGCCACCGTTCGTGGTCCCGGCGTTGGCGTTGGCGTCCTTGTAGGCGTAGACGAACTTCCAGATGATCGAGGCGCCCACGAGCGAGATCGCCATCGGGAGGAAGATCAGGGCCTTGGCGAAGCGCTCGAATCGCGCCCGGTCGACGAGGACGGCGTAGATGAGGCCGACGGCGGTGGCGATCGTGGGCACGAGGAGCACCCACAGGGCGGTGTTGCGCAGGATCTGGAGCTGGTCGGCGTTGGTGAAGATCTTCTGGTAGTTCTCGAACCCGACGAACTCCGTGCTCGCCGAGTTGCGGAACGACAGGTAGACGGTCTTGACGGCCGGGTAGAGCAGGCCGACGCCGATGAGCAGGAGGCTGGGCGCGATGAAGGCCGCGGCCTGGACGCGCTCGCCGGCGCGCGAGCGGAGCCGCTGAGTGAGCAGCAGGATCACCGCCATCACGCCGAGGAACAGCACGATGGCGATGACCATCTGGATGAGCTTCTCAGTCGTGGACATGGTTCACCTCTCTGGGAGCCGGACGGGTGCCGGCCGAGCGGTGGAGACTCGGCCGGCACCCGTGGGATCAGCGCTGGGCGTCGATCAGGCGGGCCAGGAGCTCTCGATGGCGTCGAGGACCTTGCTGGTGGAGTCGCCGGAGATCCAGTTCGTCATCTCGCTCCAGAAGGTGCCGGCGCCGACGGCGCTGGGCATCTGGTCGGAGCCGTCGAAGCGGAACGTCGCGTCGGGGTCCTGCAGGATCGAGGCCGACAGCTGGTCGATCGGGCTGTTCAGGTTGGCGATGTCCAGGCCCTTGTTGGCGCTCACCCAGCCGCCGCCTGGAGTGGCCTTGGCCTTCTCGTTGGCCCACACGTCGGAGGACAGGTAGGTCTGGAAGGCCTGCACCTCGGGACGGTCGGAGAACGCGGTGACGAACTCGCCGCCGCCGAGCACCGGCTTGCCGAAGTCCTCGTTCTCGGTCGGCAGGTAGAAGGCGAACACGTCGCCGTCCTCGGCGACCTTCACGCCCTCGCCCCACTGGGCGGCGTAGAAGGAGGCCTGGCGGTGCATCGCGCACTCGCCCTTGAGGATCGGCAGACCGCCCTCCTGGAAGGAGGTGGTGGCGATCGAGGTGACGCCGCCGATGCCGCCGTTGACGTAGTTCTCGTCCTTCAGCACGCCGCCCACGGTGTCGAGCGCGGCCGCGACCTGCGGGTCGTTGAACGGGATCTCGTGGTTGACCCACTGGTCGTAGACGTCCGGGCCGACCTCGCGGAGCATGACGTCCTCGAGCCAGTCGGTGAGCACCCAGCCGGTGGCCTCACCGGACTCGATGCCGGCGCACCACGGCTTCACGCCGGAGGCGGCGATGGTGTCGCTCAGCGCCATCATGTCGTCCCACGTGGTCGGGACCTCCCAGCCGTTGTCGGCGAACATCTTCGGGGAGTACCAGACGAAGGACTTCACGTTCGCGCCGAGCGGGGCGGCGTAGAACTTGCCGTCGACGGTGCCGTAGGCCTTCCAGTCCTCGCCGAAGAACTCATCGACGTTGTCGGAGACCGACTGCGGGGCCTCCTTGACGTAGCCGGCCTCGACCAGCGACTTCACCAGGCCCGGCTGCGGGATGTAGGCGATGTCGGGCAGGTTGCCGGCCTGGGCCCGCACCTGGAGCTGGGCCTCGAACTCCTGGGAGCCCTCGTAGGACACCGTGGCTCCGGTGCAGTCCTCGAAGACCTTGTAGGACGCCTTGTGGGCGGCGTCCTCGGGGGCGACGATCGAGGTGTAGACGCTGACGGTCTTGCCGGTCAGGTCGCCGAACGACTCGAGCTGGGCGCACTCGGGCTTGCCGGCGCCCGGGGCGGTGCCGCCCGCGCTGGGCGAGCCGCTGTCGCTGTCGTCACCGCAGGCGCTGAGGCCGAGGCCTGCGATCGCGAGGGCTGCGATCCCGGCGGTGATCCGACGGGGCAGGGGTGTGGTCATCCGCTGATTCCTCTCCGAAGGGATCCGGCCGCGTGGCCGGCGTCTGCGACGGCGACCTGCGGTGGTGCACCGGTGGGGTCCAGGTGCTGCGACCGGAGTGACGTGGGTCACGAGAATGAAAACGTTTGCAACGCCGGACGTCAAGAGCGGTCCAGGCGGCCGTGACCGAGCTGTGACCTCGGGGCTGCGGTCGTTGACGCGGGCGCGACGGGGTGCCTAGGGTCAGCCTGTCCTGTGGCCTGCGACACACCCTGCGGGGGCGGGCCGCTCGTCGGGCCGGATCGCCGATCCGGCCCGTTTCCTCACATTCGGATCGTCGGCACGTTCCTGCCGGTGAAGGAGTTCAGCATGGTCAACGTTCGTTTCGAGAAGGCTCAGCGCTGGTATCCCGGTGCTGACACCCCGGCCGTCCCGGGTATCGACCTGGAGGTCGAGGACGGCGAGTTCATGGTCCTGGTGGGGCCGTCGGGCTGTGGCAAGTCCACGACCCTGCGGATGCTCGCGGGGCTGGAGGAGGTGAACTCGGGTCACATCTACATCGGCGACCGCGAGATCACGCACCTGCCGCCCAAGGACCGTGACATCGCGATGGTGTTCCAGAACTACGCGCTCTACCCGCACATGTCGGTGGCCGAGAACATGGGCTTCGCCCTGAAGATGGCCAAGGTGTCGGCTGCCGAGCGGGAGAAGCGGGTCAAGGACGCCGCCGCGCTGCTCGGTCTGACCGAGTACCTCGAGCGCAAGCCGAAGGCGCTCTCGGGTGGTCAGCGCCAGCGCGTGGCCATGGGCCGCGCGATCGTGCGTGAGCCGCAGGTGTTCTGCATGGACGAGCCGCTGTCGAACCTGGACGCCAAGATGCGCGTGCAGACCCGTACCGACATCGCCAAGCTCCAGGCCGATCTGGGCATCACGACCGTCTACGTCACCCACGACCAGGTCGAGGCGATGACGATGGGCGACCGCGTCGCGGTGATGAAGCTGGGCGAGCTCCAGCAGGTCGACACCCCGCTGCGCCTCTACGACAAGCCGGCCAACCTGTTCGTCGCCGGGTTCATCGGCTCCCCGCAGATGAACCTGCTCGAGGCCGTCGCGGCCGACGGCAAGGCCAAGCTCGGCGGCTACGAGGTGCCGGTCGACCCGGTCGCGGCACAGCGGATGAACGGCCGCATCACGGTCGGGGTGCGCCCCGAGGCGTGGCGATTGGTCAACGCCGGCGAGGGTCTGCCCGTCACCGTGACGGTCGTCGAGGAGCTCGGCGCCGACGGCTTCGTCTACGGCACCAGCGACGTCGAGGGCACGCCGTCGAACGTGATCGTGCGCATCAACGCCCGTGACTCGGTGCGCAAGGGCGAGGTCATCCACGTGACCACCGACCCCGCGCACGTGCACGTCTTCGACACCGAGACCGGCGTCCGCCTCAGCGACTGAGACCGGGCCTGCGTCCCAGCATCGACGGGCCCCCTCGATCCACCGATCGAGGGGGCCCGTCGGCTTGTCCAGCGTCGCCTCACCTCGCCGGGTGGGAGATCGCGGAAGGTTCACCGAGGCGCCGCCGACGGGTCACGGGGGCGTCGGCTGGTCGCATCCGGGAGGGCCACGGTGGGTCCGGCGCGTCCCGAGCGCCCACTCACCAGGAGGCACAACGCTGTGACCCGTACCTTCCTCGCCGGCGTGGCACTGCTCGCCACGACGTCCGCCCTCGCCGCCTGCGCCCCTCCGGGCGACGACGAGAACGACAGCGCCGACACCCCCGCCGCGAGCGCCACCTCGCTCGCCGACTTCGGCACCATGGACGACCTCGTCGCCGCGGCCAAGAAGGAGGGCACGCTCAACGTCATCGCGCTCCCGCCGGACTGGGCCAACTACGGCGCGATCATTCAGAAGTTCGAGGACACCTACGGCATCAAGGTCGTCTCCGCCCAGCCCGACGCCGCCAGCCAGGACGAGATCAACGCCGCCGAGCAGCTCAAGGGCACCGACCGCGCTCCCGACGTCTTCGACCTCGGCCAGTCGGTCGCGCTGGCCAACACCGACATGTTCGCGCCCTACCAGGTCGCCACGTGGGACTCGATCCCCGACGAGCTCAAGGCGCCCGACGGCGGCTGGGTCAACGACTACGGCGGCTACATGTCGATCGGCTACGACTCCAGCAAGGTCCCCGACGTCACCTCGTTGAAGGACCTCCTCGGCGCCGACTACAAGGGCAAGGTTGCCCTCAACGGCGACCCGACGCAGGCCGGTTCGGCGTTCAGCGCCGTGGTCATGGCCTCGGTGCAGAACGGCGGCTCGGCCGACGACATCAAGCCGGGTGTCGACTACTTCAGCCAGCTGAAGAAGGCCGGCAACTTCGTGCCCGTCGACCCCACCCCGGCCACGATCGAGTCCGGTCAGACCCCGGTCGTCTTCGACTGGGACTACCTCAACGCCGCGGAGTCCAAGACCCTGCCGAGCTGGAAGGTCGTCGTCCCCTCGGGCCAGACGGTCGCCGGCTACTACTACCAGGCCATCAACAAGGACGCCCCGCACCCGGCGGCCGCCCGCCTGTGGGAGGAGTTCCTCTACAGCGACGAGGGCCAGAACCTGTGGCTCGCCGGCGGTGCTCGCCCGGTGCGCGCCGACGCGATGGTGAAGGCCGGCACGATCGACGAGAAGCTCTACAGTGCGCTGCCCGAGGTCTCCGGCACGCCGGTCATCCCGGACGCCGACCAGACGGCGACCATGGCCTCCTATCTCGCCGACAACTGGGCCAAGGCCATCGGCTGATCGGGTGACCTCCACTGCCGCACCGGCGGCCCGGCGAGGGTGGCGCGCGCCGCTGCCCTCGCTGGGCCTGCTGCCCTTCCTGATCTACCTGACGATCTTCCTCGTCGTGCCGACGCTCACCGTGCTCGTCGGCGCCGTGCACGACGACGACGGCTTCTCGCTGGCCCGCATCCGCGCGCTCGGCGACGGTCCGGCGCGCGACGCGCTGCGCGCCAGCGTCGAGCTGTCGACGGCGTCCGCCCTGCTCGGGGCGTTCCTCGGCGCGGTGCTCGCCTGGCTGATCGTCGCCTCGCCGGCCACCAGCGCCCTGCGCCGCGTGGTGCTCGCCGCCTGCGGCGTGCTGGCGCAGTTCGGTGGCGTCACGCTCGCCTTCGCCTGGGTGGCCACGCTCGGCTTCGGCGGCCTGGTGACCACCGCGATCGCGGACGTGTTCGGCGGCCAGCCCGACGGCGTCCCGTGGCTCTACGAGCTGCCGGGCCTCGTGCTGGTCTACACCTACTTCCAGATCCCGCTCATGGTGATCGTGTTCCTCCCCGCGCTCGAGGGACTCCAGCCGCAGTGGCGCGAGGCGGCCCGCACGCTCGGGGCGACGGGGCGCCAGTACTGGTGGCACGTCGGGATCCCCCTGCTGCGGCCCGCGTTCCTCGGCGCCACGCTGCTGCTCTTCGCCAACGCCTTCGCGGCGTACGCGACCGCGGCTGCGCTGGTCAGCCAGGGCGCGCCGATCACGCCGCTGCTGATCCGCTCGGCCCTGACCAGCGAGATCGTGCTCGGGCAGGCCGACTTCGGCTACGCGCTCGCCCTCGAGATGGTGGTCGTCGTCGCGGTGGTGATGGCGGCCTACAGCTGGCTGCTCAAGCGGACGTCGCGGTGGCTGACGTGACCGCCCGTCTCGTGCGCTGGGTGCTGCTCGCCGCCTTCGCCGCGTTCTTCCTCGTGCCGCTGATCGCGCTGGCCGACTTCAGCACCAAGAAGCCCGCCGGTGGCCGCTCGGGTGCCGCCTGGCACGCCCTGATCAGCGATCCGACCCTCACCGCGGCGGTGCGGGTGTCGGTGACCCTGGCGATCCTGACCGCGCTCGGGATGCTGCTCCTCCTCGTGCCGACGATGGTGTGGGTGCGGCTGCGGGTGCCGCGCGCGCGACGCCTCATCGAGCTCCTGTGCCTGCTGCCGCTGACGATCCCCGCGCTCGTGCTCGTCGTCGGTCTCGACAACGTCTACGCCTGGGTCGACTACCTGTTCGGTGACAGCCCCTATGGACTCACCTTCGTCTACGTCGTCCTCGTGCTGCCCTTCTCCTACCGGGCCTTGGACGCCGCGCTGTCGGCCATCGACGTCCGCACCCTGGCCGAGGCGGCTCGCTCGCTCGGTGCCGGGTGGCCGACGGTGATCCTGCGCGTCGTCCTGCCCAACATCCGCACGGGCGTGGCCTCGGCCGCCTTCGTCACCGTCGCGCTGGTGCTGGGGGAGTACACCGTCTCCTCCCTGCTGCACTACGACACCCTGCCGGTGGTGATCGTGCTGCTCGGCAAGGCCGACGCCGCGGAGTCGACCGCGGCGGCCCTGGCCTCCCTGCTCGCCGCGGCCGCACTGCTGGTGCTGCTCTCGCTGCTCGATCGGCGCCGCCGTGCGCCCGGAAGGACGTCTCGATGACCGCCCAGCCCGCCACCCGGCCCGCCGTCCCCGCGCCCGGCTCGGGCGCCTCCGTCGCGCTGCGCGGCCTGCGGCGCAGCTACGGCGACGTGCACGCCCTCGACGGCCTCGACCTCGATCTCGCCGCCGGCGAGATGGTCGTGCTGCTCGGCCCGTCGGGCTGCGGCAAGACCACCGCGCTGCGAGCGCTCGCCGGGCTGGAGATCCCGGACACCGGATCGGTCGCCATCGGCGGGCGCGACGTCACCCGCACCCCGCCGAACAAGCGCGACATCGGCATGGTCTTCCAGGCCTACAGCCTCTTCCCGCACCTCACGGTGCTCGACAACGTGGCCTTCGGACTGCGGCTGCGCGGCCGCACGCGCGCCGCCCGCCGGGAGCGCGCCGCCGAGATGCTCGCCCTCGTCGGACTCGGCGCCCACGGCGACCGGTTCCCGGTGCAGCTCTCGGGCGGACAGCAGCAGCGGGTCGCGCTCGCCCGCGCGCTGGCCGTCGAGCCGGCGGTGCTGCTGCTCGACGAGCCGCTCTCGGCGCTCGACGCCCAGGTGCGGGTGCAGCTGCGCGAGGAGATCCGGCGCATCCAGCGCGAGGTCGGCACGACCACGCTGTTCGTCACCCACGACCAGGAGGAGGCATTGGCCGTCGCCGACCGGGTCGGGGTCATGAACGCCGGCCGGCTGGAGCAGATCGCCCCGCCCGCCGAGCTCTACACCGCGCCCGCCACCGCCTTCGTCGCCGGCTTCATCGGACTCTCCAGCCCGCTCTCCGCGCGCGTCACCGGCGGTCGCGCCGAGCTGCTGGCCCTCGGTGCCTCGGTGCCGGTGCTGCCCGGCTCGATCGAGGGTGCGGGGACGGCGCTGCTGCGGCCGGAGAGCCTCGGCCTGGTGCCCGACCCCAGCGGCACCGCACGCGTGGCCGCGGTCTCCTTCCTCGGCGCCGTCACCCGCTACGACGCCGACCTGCCCGACGGCTCCCGCATCACCGTCCAGGCCGCGACCCGCGGCGTCCCGCTGCAGGTCGGCGACGCCGTCCGCGTGGAGGTGGAGGAGCGGGCCGTGCTGGTGACGGCGTCCTGAGGAGCCGGGGACGGCCGGCAGGGTTGGTCGGCTGAGTCTGGCGGTGGGCGTACGAAACTTCGGCTGACCAACGACAGAGTCACCGGGCGCCCGGTGACTCCCGAGGCCCCTGGGGCCCCTGGGGCTCAGGCCCGGTCGGCGACCCGCCGGATGCCGCGGATGAGCCGCGGCCAGATCTCCACGGGCGTGTCGTGGCCCATGCCGCCGATCAGCATCAGCTCGGCGTCGGGCACGGCGGCGGCGGTGGCGCGGCCGCCCGAGACGTGCACCATCTTGTCGGCCAGGCCGTGCACCACCAGCGTCGGCACGGTGAGCTCGCGCAGCCGGGGCGTGCGGTCGGGCTGGGTCAGCACGGCCATCATCTGGCGCACGACGCCGCTCGCGCTCACGCCGCGGCGGAAGGTCTCGCGGGCCCGGGCCTCGAGCTCCTCGGTCGGCGTCGGGTAGCCGGGGGAGCCGATGAGCTTCCAGACCTTGAGGGAGTTGGCGACGTAGCCGTCCTCGCCGGGGCCGACGCGACCGATGAGGGTCGGCAGGAGCGCGGGATGCTGGAAGCCGACGGTCCGGCGTCCGGTGGTCGACATGATGCTGGTCAGCGACCGCACGCGATCGGGGCGGCTGAGGGCCATCGTCTGCACGATCATGCCGCCCATCGAGATGCCGGCGACGTGCGCCGAGGCGATCCCGAGGTGGTCGAGCAGGGCGAAGGCGTCGTCGGCGAGGTCGCCCATGCCGTACGGCGCCCGCACCGGCGCACCGACGAAGGCGCGCACCAGGGCGCTGCGACCGAGCCGGCCGCGGGCCCGCGAGGAGCGCCCCGTGTCGCGGTTGTCGTAGCGGATGACGTAGAAGCCGGCCTCGGCCAGTTGGCGGCAGAACTCCTCGGGCCACCACGTCATGGGGCCGCCGAGGCCCATGACGAGCAGCAGCGGGTCGGCGTCGGCGTCCCCGAAGGTCTGGTAGCACAGCTCGAGATCGGTGCTGATCGGTGCGAACAGCTCCTCCGAGGCGGTCGTCGTCCCGTGGGCCATACCGCTAGTGAACCGTATGGACCACCCGAGCGATCGTTCGGGCCCTTCGGGTGGATAACCGCCACGAACCGTTAACCAGGCCGTAACGTGTTCTATGTGACCGATCCCACCATGGGCGCGTTCCTGCTCCCCGCAGGTTTCCGGCGCCCCGCCGCCGTCGCGATGCTGCGCGAGGGCCATGTCGTCGGCGAGGCCGGACGCAGCGTCGTCCACTCGCTCAGCGAGCGCCGCGCCCGCCGCAACCGGCCCTACGTCGCGCCCGATCCGGTCACCCGCACCAACGATCCGGTGCTGCTCATCCCGGGGTTCTTCGCCGGCGACTACACGCTGCGCACCGTCGCCGCGACCCTGCGCGGCGAGGGGTTCCGCACCTACCGGGCCCAGATCCTCGCCAACGTCGGGTGCACCCTGACGGCGGCCGCGATCCTCGAGTCGCGCCTGGAGCAGATCGTCGAGCGCCGCGAGCAGCGCGTCCAGCTCGTCGGCCACAGCCTCGGCGGCATGCTGGCCCGCGGCATCGCGGTGCGCCGGCCCGACCTGGTCTCCGGCATCGTCACCATGGGCAGCCCGATGATGGCGCCCGCCGCCCACCACCGCGCGCTCACCGCCGGCGCGGCCGTCCTCGCCGGGCTCAGCCGGGTCGGCGTCCCGGGCCTGATGAGCGCCGACTGCCTCGGTGGCAGCTGTGCTCGCCAGTCCTTCGAGGAGAGCCGCCTGCCGGTGCCGGACGACGTCGCCTTCACCGCGATCTACTCCCGACGCGACGGCATCGTGCACTGGAAGGCCTGCATCGACCCGCAGGCCGAGGCCGTCGAGGTGCGCGCCTCCCACCTCGGCATGGCCGTCGACCCGCGGGTCGCCACGCAGGTCGTCGCCGCCCTGCACCGCCACCGCGGTGTCGGCGAGGCGGCCGCCACCGCGCCGGTGGCCGGTCTGCTCGACGTCGCCGGCTCCGCCTAGAGCCGCTCGACCCCCGAACGCCACGAACCGCCGGTGCTGATGCACCGGCGGTTCGTCGTGTGTCGGGGGCGGCGCCCCGCGATCAGTGCTCGCGGATCCGAGCCCGCTGATCAGTGCTCGAAGTCGATGGCCGAGTAGGCGCGCAGCTTGCCCAGGCGGTGCTCGGAGGTGATCGTGCGGATCGTGCCCGAGCGCGAGCGCATGACCAGCGACTGCGTGGTCGCGCCGCCGGCGGAGTAGCGGACGCCGCGCAGCAGCTCGCCGTCGGTGATGCCGGTGGCGACGAAGAAGCAGTCGTCGCCGGTGACGAGGTCGTCGGTGGTGAGGATGGCCTCCGCGGAGAGGTCGTGGCCGGCGTCGAGGGCGCGCTGGCGCTCCTCGTCGTCCTGCGGCCACAGACGACCCTGGATGACGCCGCCGAGGCACTTCATCGCGCAGGCGGTGATGATGCCCTCGGGGGTGCCGCCGATACCGAGCAGCAGGTCGACGCCGGTGTCCTGGCGCGCGGCCATGATGGCGCCCGCGACGTCGCCGTCGGAGATGAACTTGATCATCGCGCCGGTCGCGCGGATCTCCTCGGCGAGCTTCTCGTGGCGCGGCCGGTCGAGGAGCACGACCTTGACATCCTCGGGGCGCTTGCCCTTGGCCTTGGCGACCTGGTGGATGTTCTCGGCGACGGGGTAGCGGATGTCGACGACGTCGGCGGCCTCGGGGCCGGTCACCAGCTTCTCCATGTAGAAGACGGCCGAGGGGTCGTACATCGAGCCGCGCGGGGCGACGGCGAGCACCGAGACGGCGTTGGTCATGCCCTTCGCGGTCAGCGTCGTGCCGTCGATCGGGTCGACCGCGACGTCGCACTCGGGACCGGTGCCGTCGCCGACGAGCTCGCCGTTGTAGAGCATCGGGGCGTTGTCCTTCTCGCCCTCGCCGATCACCACGACGCCCTGCATGCCGATGGTCGAGATGAGCACGCGCATCGCGTTGACGGCCACGCCGTCGGCGCCGTTCTTGTCGCCGCGGCCGACCCAGCGACCGGCGGCCATCGCGGCCGCCTCGGTGACCCGGACCAGCTCGAGGGCCAGGTTGCGGTCCGGGGACTGGGGGGCGACGGTGAGGTCTGCGGTCTGCGGCGGCGTCATGGCCGGATGCTACCGGTCGGTGCTGCCGCCCCGCCCCGCCTCGACGGGCGCGGACACGTGAGTGGAGGCACAGTTCGCGTGCCGTTCACCGGGTGTCGGTGCTGGCTGGTAGGCCTGTCCCCGTGACGCTCACCGCCGTCCCCGGCCCCGATGGTTCGCTCCGCTGCCCCTGGGGGGTCGCGATCCCCGACTTCCCCGCCTACCTGACCTACCACGACACCGAGTGGGGCTTCCCCGTGGTCGCCGAGCGGCGGCTCTTCGAGAAGCTGTGCCTCGAGGGTTTCCAGTCGGGGCTGTCGTGGCGCACGATCCTGGCCAAGCGCGATGCCTTCCGGGCCGCGTTCGCCGGCTTCGACCCCGAGCGGGTCGCCGGCTTCGACGAGGCCGACGTCCAGCGTCTGCTCGGCGACGCCGGCATCGTGCGGCACCGCGGCAAGATCGAGGCGGCGATCGGCAACGCCGGCCGCCTGCTCGAGCTGCGTGAGGAGACCTCGCTGGCCGCCTACGTGTGGTCGTTCGAGCCCGATCCGGCCACCTTGGGTGCACCCCAGAGCCTGACGACCTCGCCCGAGGCCGTTGCGATGGCGAAGGATCTCAAGCGGCGGGGCTGGCGCTTCGTGGGCCCGACCACCGTCTACGCCTTCCTCCAGTCGATGGGGCTCATCAACGACCACGTCGAGGGATGCGTCGCGCGGCCGCAGGTCGAGGCGGCGCGTGCCGCGCTGGTGCGCCCCACGGCGTGATCGGCCCGGTTCAGCCGAGCACGCGGGCCGTGGCCCACAGGGTCGCCACCGCCAAGGCGACGACGATCGGCGTCGCGACCAGCGAGCGCCGATGGAACGCGGCCAGGCCGGTGGCCGCCGCGGTGCCGTCGAGGGTGCGACGCCACAGCAGGTTGGCCAGCGATCCGCTGTAGGTGAGCCCGGCGCCGGCGTCCAGGCCGATCAGCGCCGCCAGGATCGCGGTGTCGCCCAGCGGCGCCACGAGGGGCACCACCAGCAGCGTGGC
The DNA here is from genome assembly GCF_039536805.1 of Nocardioides fonticola. Taxonomy (NCBI): domain Bacteria; kingdom Bacillati; phylum Actinomycetota; class Actinomycetes; order Propionibacteriales; family Nocardioidaceae; genus Nocardioides; species Nocardioides fonticola. The sequence goes on from NZ_BAAAZH010000012.1 coordinate 174,363, forward strand.
GCTGAGGTTGGTCACCAGGTTGGCGACCAGCGTGGCGACCGCCGCCACGCCGAGCAGCGTCAGCAGACCGGGCGCGGCCGGATCGGCACCGGCGACGACGGCGTCGACGAGATGGCGGACGGCGTCGCCCGGACCGCTCGTCGCGACGGCTGCGACCACCACCCCGAGCCCGAGCACGTAGAGGGCGAAGCTCGGCTGCGCGGCACGCACGACGTCCGGTACGACGAGGAGCCCGCGGCGGCCCGCCCACACCGCCAGCACGACGGCGGCCGCGGCGGCGATCCAGCCCGGCTCGACACCGAGCGGCGACCCGATCGCGAAGCCGGCCAGCATCAGCGCGACGACCACGAGCGGCAGCCGGGCGAGCGGGACCTCCTCGGCCGTGGCCTCCGGGTCAGGGGCGGGCGTGGTGCCGACTGCTGCGGCCGTGGCGGCCGTGGCGGCAGGCCGCAGTTCGCGGCGGAACTGCACCCGGGCGCACGCCCATTCGGCGGCCACCACGACGACCAGCGCGGGCGCCATCAACCGGGCGAAGCCGAGGAAGCCCACGTCGAGATCGGGCACCGCCAGCAGGTTGGTCAGGTTCGCCACCGGCAGCAGCAGCGAGGCCGAGTTGGCCAGGCGCAGGCACAGCCAGGCGCCCGGGGCCGGGGAGGCCGAACGTCGCAGCGCGGCAGCCACCACCACCGGTGTCAGCAGCACCACGGTGGCATCGAGGCTCAGCACGGTCGTGACGACGGTGGCCAGCACCGCCACGCCCACGAGCAACCGCACGGGGGAGTCGCCGGCGAAGCGCGCGACCCGGGTGGCCGCGACGGTGAACAGCCCCGCCCGCCCGCAGACGTCGGCGACGACGAGCACCGCGGCGAGGAACAGCACGACCGGCGCGAGCCTCTCGAGGGCGTCGCCGGCGTCCGACGGCGACACGGCACCGACCGCCAGCACGGCCGCGGAGGTCAGCAGTGCCGCGGCCGCCTCGCCGCGGGGGCCCAGATGGCGCCAGGCGGTGACCAGGAGCGCCAGCAGCGCCGCGACCGCCACCGTCTCCCGCAGGAGGGTGCTCACCGGCACCTCACCACGACTCTGTGACGATGGGTGCCGTGAGTGAGGAGAAGCCGGGTCGCTACCCGCGCACCGCCAGCGGGCTCGTGGCCTCGATGCTGGTGCTCGTGCTCGGGGTCGGCGCCTTCGTCGTGTTCCGGTCGCTGTTCCGTGATCAGACCGAGTACGAGCCGCCGAATGTCGACTACCTCTCGGTGGTCGAGGAGGCCGCGGACGCCGGGATCGACCTCGTGCACCCCACCAGCCTGCCGCAGGGCTGGAAGACCACCTCGATCACCTTCACGCCGGGCGACCGGTGGGTGTGGAACATGTCGATGCTGACCGATGCCGGGAAGTTCGTGGGGATCCACGAGGAGGACGAGGACCTCTCGACCCTGCTGAAGACCTACGTCGACGCCGACGCCCAGCAGGGCGACCCCGTCACGGTGTCCGGTTCGGTGGCCTCGTCGTGGGACACCTACTCCGACTCCGGCGGCGACCATGCCTTCGCGGCCGAGGTCGGCAAGGGCGCCCAGGCGCGCACGGTGCTCGTCTTCGGCTCGGCTCCGGTCGACGATCTGCGGCTCATCCTGGACTCGCTCGCCCGCGGCTGAGCCGATCCACCGGGCCTGACCGGCCGGCCGGAGGGACGGCGTCCGGCGGCTCACTCCTCGTCGGGTGCGTCGGCCAGGACGGCGTCCAACCGTTCGCGGGCGCCGTCGAGCCATTCCTGGCACCAGGTGGCCAGCTGCTCGCCGCGCTCCCAGAGGGCCAGCGACTCCTCCAGTGTGGTGCCGCCGGTCTCCAGACGGCGCACGACCTCGACGAGCTCCTCGCGGGCCGCCTCGTAGCTGGCCGGCCGCTCGGGCGCGGGACGGGCGGTCGTCTTCTTCTCAGCCATCGGACTCCTCGGGTCGGGAGGGATCGGGGTCGGCGGCCAGGACGCCGACGCGCAGCCGGCCGTCGGCCACGCGGGCGCTCAGCTCGGCGCCCGGCGCCACCGCGCCGACGGCGGTGACGACGTGGCCCTCGGCGTCCTGGAGCACCGCGTAGCCGCGGCGCAGGGTCTCGAGCGGGGAGAGCGCGCGGGCGCGGGCCCGGTGGTGCGCGATGTCGTCGGCGGCGCGGTCGAGGCGGTGCCCGACGGTGCGGCGCGCGCGGTCGCGCAGGGCGGTGAGCTCGTCGGTGCGCGAGCTCAGCAGGCTGCGGGGATCGGCCAGGACCGGTCGCGACCGCAGGCCGTCGAGGCCGTGCTGCTCGCGGTCGATGCGGGCCGCGAGCAGGCTGCGACACCGGGCGCGGGCCCACGCGACGCCGGACTGCTCCTCGGCGACGTCGGGGACGACGAGCTTGCCGGCGTCGGTGGGGGTGGAGGCGCGGACGTCGGCGACGAGGTCGAGCAGCGGGGAGTCGGGCTCGTGACCGATCGCCGAGACCACCGGGGTGCGCAACCGGTGGACCGCGCGGATGAGGCCCTCGTCGGAGAACGGCAGCAGGTCTTCGACCGCGCCGCCGCCGCGAGCCACCACGATGACCTCGACCTCGGGTTGGCGATCGAGCCGTTCGAGGGCCTCGATGACCTCGGCCGCCGACCGCGGGCCCTGCATCGCGGCGTACGCGGTCTCGATGACGACCGCCGGCCAGCGGCGGCGGGCGTTCTCGACGACGTCGCGCTCGGCGGCGCTGTTGGGGGCGGTGACCAGACCGACACGGCGCGGCAGGAACGGCAGCGGGCGCTTGAGCTCGGCCGCGAACAGCCCCTCGGCGGCCAGCAGCTGCCGCCGGCGCTCGAGCTGGGCGAGCAGCTCGCCGAGCCCGACCATGCGGATCTCGCGGGCCTGGAGCGAGAGGGTTCCCCGGTTGGCGTAGTAGGAGGGCCGGGCGTGGACGACGACGCTCGCGCCCTCGACCAGCGGCGGGTTGAGGCCGTCGAAGTAGGTGCGCTGGCAGGTGAGCGGCACCGAGATGTCGGCGACCTGGTCGCGCAGCGTGAGGAAGACCGTGCCGACCCCGGGACGCCGGTTGATCTGGGCGATCTGGCCCTCGACCCACACCGCGCCGAGCCGGTCGATCCAGCCGGCGATCGCGTTGGCGATCTGGCGGACCGGAGCCGGTGCGCTCGGCGAGGTCTCCAGGGCCATGGCGGCGACCCTATGGCATGGCGCCGACAGCGGTCGGCTGCGCGTCACCGCCTACGATGGGCCCATGAGCACCGAGATCGGCATGCCGCCCGTCCTGAGCCCCGAGGAGGCCGAGAAGGCCGTCCTGCTGGCGGCGCCGCGCGGCTACTGCGCCGGTGTCGACCGCGCCGTGGTCACCGTCGAGACCGCGCTCGAGCTCTACGGCTCGCCGGTCTACGTGCGCAAGCAGATCGTGCACAACAAGCACGTGGTCGCCGACCTCGAGGCCCGCGGCGCGGTGTTCGTCGAGGAGCTCGACGAGGTGCCCACCGGCGCCACCGTCGTCTTCTCCGCCCACGGCGTCTCGCCCGAGGTGCACCGACAGGCCGAGGTCCGCGAGCTGAAGACCATCGACGCCACCTGCCCGCTGGTCACCAAGGTGCACCACGAGGCGAAGCGGTTCGCCGCCGAGGACTACGACATCCTCCTCATCGGTCACGAGGGGCACGAGGAGGTCGAAGGCACCGCGGGTGAGGCGCCCGAGCACATCCAGCTGGTGCAGAGCCCCGCCGACGTCCCCCACATCGTCGTGCGCGATCCCTCCCGCGTCGCCTGGCTCTCCCAGACCACGCTCTCGGTCGACGAGACCCTCGAGACCGTCGCCGCGATCCGCGAGCGGTTCCCCGAGCTGCTCGACCCGCCGAGCGACGACATCTGCTACGCCACCCAGAACCGCCAGCTCGCGGTCAAGGAGATCAGCCCCGGCACCGATCTCGTCATCGTCGTCGGCTCGGGCAACTCCTCGAACTCCGTCCGGCTCGTCGAGGTCGCCCTCGAGGCCGGGGCGAAGGCGGCCTACCGCGTCGACGACGCCTCGGAGATCTCCGAGGCCTGGCTCGAGGGCGTCCGCACCGTCAGCGTCACCTCGGGGGCGAGCGTGCCCGAGGCGCTGGTGCAGGGGGTGCTGGAGTTCCTGCGCGAGCGCGGCTACCCCGACGCCCGCGCCGTGCACAGCGCCGAGGAGTCGCTCATCTTCGCGCTCCCCAAGGAGCTGCGCCGCGACCTCAAGCTCGCCCGGCAGTCCGCGGGGGAGTGACCCCGTTCGTCACCGCGGGCGCCGGCGCGTCGGCCCGCCACACCCACCAGCGGTAGCCGGCGAAGTTCACCATCAGGCTCACCGCGATCGCGGCCAGCTTGGCCACCAGCAGGACGCCGACGACCGCCTCGACCGCGGTGATGACGAGCGGCTGCACCAGCCACATCGTCGTCCCGGTGATGGCCAGGAAGCGCACGGCGTGCCCCAGTGTCAGACGCTGCGACCCGAAGGTCACCAGGCCGTTGACCACGAAGCTGAACAGCATGCCGGCACTGGTGGAGACCAGGTTCGCCAGCAGCACCGCCTGCTCTCCGCCGCCGAGTCGGGCGTGCAGCAGCAGGAACAGGCCGGTGTCGATCGCGGTGTTGCACACCCCGACGGCCGCGAACCGCAGCAGCGTGCGGCTCGGGCCGGCGTCCGGCGTGCTCAGGACGCCCCGCCCTCGCGGCGCAGGAGCTGCTCGGACGGCGTCCCGTCGGGGTTGACCGCGAACGCCGAGGAGCGGCTCAGCGTGCGCACACCGGGCTGGTGACCGCGGGCGGCGAGCGCGAGGGAGTAGAGCGGGCGTCCCTGCACCTGGCTGTAGACGCGACCCAGGTAGCTGCCGATGACGCCCATCATCACCATCTGCAGGCCGCCCATGAGGAAGATGCCGACGCCGAGGAACGCCCAGCCGGGCACGGAGTCCTCGGGGCGCAGCAGTCGGACGCCGGCGACGTAGACGGCCATGAGCACGCTCAGCAGCGAGATCGCGATGCCGAGCCGGGAGATCCAGCGCAGGGGCGCGGCCGAGAAGCCGACGATGCCGTCGGCGGCGAAACGCAGCATCGTGCGCAGCGGGTAGCCGCTGGTGCCGGCGTGGCGCTCGTCGCGGTCGAAGAGCACGGCCTCCTGGCGGAAGCCGACGTGGGCGACGATGCCGCGCAGGAACCGGTCGTGCTCGCGATAGCGGGCGACCTCGGCGACGACGCGGCGGTCCATGAGGCGGAAGTCGCCGGTGTTGCGTGGGATCCGGGTCTCCGAGAGCCGGTCGAGCAGCCAGTAGAAGCTCCAGGCGGTGGCGCGCTTGAAGGTGCCGTCCTTGCGGGTGCGGCGCTGGGCGTAGACGACGTCGGCGCCGCGCTCCCACACCTCGATGAGCTCCATGCTGACCCGGGGCGGGTCCTGGAGGTCGGTGTCCATGATGATGACGGCGTCGGCGTCGGTGGCGGCGTCCAGACCGGCGGTGACGGCCACCTGGTGGCCGCTGTTGCGCGAGAGCTGGAGCACGCTGACCCGGGTGTCGTCCTGGCGCAGGGCGAGCATCGTGGCCAGCGAGTCGTCGGAGCTGCCGTCGTCGACGTAGAGGAACTCGTAGTCGAACTCGGGCCGGGTGGCGGTGGCCCGGGCCAGTTCCGCCTGGAACAGGCGGAGGTTCGCGCCCTCGTTGAAGACCGGCAGCACGTAGGTGATGCGGCGTCGGCCGTGCACGCTGCGGTCGGCGGGGTGGCGGGTGGCGGGGGTGGTCACGGGAGCCTCCGGGACGGGAGTTCGGTCGGGCGTCTCTTGGACGCCGTCGGATGGTGGTTCCGTTGGTACCCCTGCTCCTCCGGGTGAAGCCTGAGCCGTACCTGTGAAGAGGCGATGAACCCGGTCGGGTGGCGCGGGCGTAGCCTGGCGCCACCATGGCCCGGTACCTCGACATCCACCCCGACAACCCCCAGCCCCGCCTGCTCGCCCAGGTGGTGCAGGCGCTCCAGGACGACGCCCTGGTGGCCTACCCGACCGACTCCGGCTACGCCCTGGGCTGCCGGGTGGGCAACCGCGAGGGCCGCGACCGCATCCTGCGCATCCGCGGCCTCGACGACCGGCACCACTTCACGCTCGTGTGCCGCGACTTCTCCCAGCTCGGGCAGCTGGTGCACGTCGACAACGCGGCGTTCCGGGCGATCCGGGCCTGCACGCCCGGGCCGTACACGTTCATCTTGCCCGGCACCCCCGAGGTGCCGCGGCGGCTGCTGCACCCCAAGAAGAAGACCGTCGGCGTGCGCATCCCCGACCACCACCTGGTGCAGACGCTGCTCGCCGAGCTCGGCGAGCCGCTGCTCTCCAGCACCCTGATCCTCCCCGGCGAGACCGAGCCCCGCACGATGGGCTGGGACGTCAAGGAGGAGCTCGACCACGTGGTCGACATCGTCATCGAGGCCGGCGAGACCCCCGCGGAGCCGACGACGGTGGTGGACTGGTCAGAGGGCGCGCCGGTCGTCGTCCGCGAGGGTGCGGGCGATGTCTCCCGCTTCGCCTGAGCGACGCTCGCCCGGGCGCCCGCGCAGCGGCGCCGTGGGCGGGACGGTGCGCTGTCGGCGATCGCGGATGGCCAGCACGCCGAGGCTGAGCAGGTAGCCGAGCACCAGGGTCAGGCTGTGCAGCGCCAGCCCGGACACGACCGCCTGGACGGCGGCGTCGTCGGGTTGGGCGATCGCCTCGGGCCGCGAGACGGCCAGGATGGTGAAGGCGCCGACCAGCAGCAGCGGCGGCAGGATGCCGATCTCGAAGAAGTCGCCGGGCCGCACGGCCAGGGCCAGGGCGATGCAGAGGGGCACGAATCCCAGGTCGAGGAACCAGCCGACCTCGCCGGTGAGCGCGATGTCGAGCGCGACGAGGGAGAGGGTGCAGGCGGCGCCGAGCGCGACGAGCTCCCGGCCGGCCACGCGGCCCTCGTCCCAGATCACGCGGGAGCTCACGAGACCACGCTAGAGCGACGTGGCGGCGGCTCGGGGGAGCCGCGCCGCAGCGTCGGATCGGCGGCGGCGCCGGCGCCGGCGACGTCGTCCGCCTCGGCCGGGGCTCCGGAGCCCTCGACGGCGCGCAGCGTGACCTGGCGAGGCGTGGGCAGCTCGTCGTCGGTGACGGCGAGATCGCGGAAGCGCCGCGCCCCCACGAGCACGCGGTGGTCGTAGGAGCCGACGGCCGAGTTGTAGTGCCCGACCGCGGCGTTGAGGGAGCGGCCCACCTGGTCGAGGTGGGAGCCGAAGGTGCCCAGGCGATCGTGCAGGTCGCGGCCCAGCCGGTGGATCTCGCGGGCCTGGTCGGCCAGCCGCTCGTGCGCCCACCCCTGCGCGACCGTGCGCAGCAGCGCGATGAGCGTGGTGGGGGTGGCGAGGACGACCTGGCGGGCCGCGGCGTACTCCAGCAGCATCGGGTCGGTCTCGAGGGCGGCTGCGAGGAACGACTCGGCCGGCACGAACAGCACCACGAACTCCGGGGTGTGCTCGAGGCTGCGCCAGTACGCCTTGCCGCTGAGGCCGTCGACGTGGGTGCGCAGCTGGCGGGCGTGCCGCTGCAGGTGGTGCTGCTGCTCGGCGGGATCGTCGGTGGAGGTGGCCTCGAGGTAGGCGTCGAGCGGCACCTTGGCGTCGACCACGATGCGTCGCTCGCCGACCAGCTGGACGACGAGGTCGGGGCGCCGCGCGCCGTCGTCGAGCTGCACCTGCTCGTGGAAGTCGCAGCGGTCGACCAGACCGGCCAGCTCGACCGCGCGCCGCAGGTGCAGCTCGCCCCAGCGGCCGCGCACCTGCGGCTTGCGCAGCGCGGTGGCGAGCGCGCGGGTCTCGGTGCCCAACGCTGCGGTGGCCTGCTGCATCTGGGCGACCTGGGCCTCCAACGCGCCCCGGAACCCGGCGCGCTCGCGGTCGAGGTGGAGCAGCTGGTCGCTGATGCGATCGAGGCTCTGCACCAGCTCGGCGTGCTCGCGTGCGGCGGGGTCGCCACCCGCGGCCGCCTGCCGGGCGGCGTCCGCGATCGCGTGCTCGGCACTGCGGGCCCGCTGGCGCAGCTGCCCGATCGGGACGCCGAGCAGGGCTCCCAGTGCGAGCCCGGCCAGGAGGGTGATCACGGCGATCGTGGTGTCCATGGGGACAGCGTGGACGGGGGTGCCGACATTTCCGGTGGGGGTGGGGCGGGGCCGGGGGGCAGTTTCCCCGGCCGGCCGGGGAAACTGGCCGATTCCGGCCCCGATCGGCCCGTATCCGGGCAGTTTCGCCTGTCGACTGTGACCAGTGGTGCAGATGGGGTCGACGGTCGCAGATTGGTCAGCTGAGTCTGTCGGGTTGCGACGCAAGACTTGCCTGACCAATGGCAGGAGTCACCGGGCGACCGGTGACTCCTGACGCCGGCCGGCCCTGCCGCCGCTCAGACCAGCCCCTGCTCCCGCAGCCACGCCTCGGTGCGGGCCATGCCCTCGGCGAGGTCGACCTGCGGCTCGTAGCCGAGCAGCCGGCGGGCCTTCGCGATCGAGTAGGTGCCGGTGCGCAGGAAGTAGCGGACGGCGGTCGGGTTGGCCTCGGTCTCCCCGCCGGCCAGGCGGGCGGCGCGGTCGGAGGCGGTGGCCAGGGCGAGGGCGACCGGCGTCGGCAGGCACAGGGGTCCGCGCTGCCCGAGCATCCGGGCGTAGTGCCCGAAGAACTCCCGGTTGGTCACCCCGATGCCGCCGCTGAGGGTGAACACCTGCCCGGCTGCCGCCGGATGCGTGGCGGTGAGCGTGAGGCCAGAGACGAGGTCGTCGACGTACACCGGGCTGAAGATGCCGCGGCCACCGGCGGGCAGCACGAAGCGCCGCGCCTTCATCATCTCCACCGGCAGGATCGTCCACGGCCGCGAGCCCGGGCCGTAGACGTCGCCGGGGCGCACCACGACGACCTCCATCTCGCCGGCGGCATGGGCCTGGAGCACCGCCTGCTCGGCGGCGATCCGGGTGTCGACGTAGGGGTTGCCGTCGGGGCGCAGCGGGTGCTCCTCGGTGACCTGGTCGGGGAAGCCGAGGTCGGAGAACGCCCGCACCGAGGAGACGTAGACGAAGCGCCGCGCGCCCGCGGCGATCGCGGCGTCCAGCACCCGGCGCGTGCCCAGCGTGTTCACCCGCCACGCCTCGGCCAGGGTCGGCGTGTTCGAGACGAGGGCGGCGGTGTGGACGACGACCGCGCCCGGCACGATCGAGGACGTCCATCCGTCGGGCTCGGTGATGTCGCCGGCCACGACCCCGGTGCTCGGATCGGCTGCGACATCGACTCCGGCCACCCGGCTGCCCCGCTCGCGCAGGTGCGCGGCCAGAGTGCGGCCGATGAAGCCGCGTGCGCCGGTGATGAACACGGCGTCCGGCGCGGCGTCGTCCTGGTGGGGCTGGCGGGGGTCGTCGGTCATGGGGTGCCTCGTGGGGGATCGGGGGCGGGGGCGGTGCGGTCTCGGGTGGGGCACTTGGGGGGCGAAACCTGATGTGGGGCGAAGTTTCGCCCATCAACATCAGGTTTCCCCGGCCGACCGGGGAAACCTGCAGCAGCCTCAGCCCAGGTCGACGACCACCGGCGCGTGGTCGGACGGCGCGCCGGTGCCCTGGGCGGGGTCGCGCTCGTCGCGGTCGATGAAGGCGCCGGTCACGCGGGCGGCGAAGGACGGCGTCCCGAGCACGAAGTCGATGCGCAGGCCGCGGTTGCGCTCGAAGCGCTGCCGGTAGTAATCCCAGTAGGTGTAAACGTCGGGGCCGGGTGCGTGCGGGCGCACGACGTCGACGTACCCGTCGTCGAGGAAGCCCGCGAAGGCGGCGCGCTCGGGCGGGGTGACGTGGGTGGACTTCGCGAACTGCTTGACGTCGAAGACGTCCTCGTCGGTGGGGCAGATGTTCCAGTCGCCGACGAGCGCGACGTCGTCGCCGCGCCATTCCTGCGCGGCCTCGCGCAGCCGGGCGAGCCACTCCAGCTTGTAGACGTAGTGCGGGTCGTCGGGCTTGCGGCCGTTGGGCACGTACAGGCTCCACACCCGGACGCCGCCGCAGGTCGCCGCGATCGCCCGGGCCTCGACCTCGGCCGGATCGCCGAAGCCGGGCTGGCCGGGGAAGCCGACGGCGACGTCCTCGAGCCCGACGCGGCTGATGATCGCCACGCCGTTCCACTGCGAGTAGCCGGCCGCGGCCACCTCGTAGCCCAGCGAGTTCAGCCCCATGATCGGCAGCTGCTCTTCGCGGGCCTTGGTCTCCTGCACCGCGAGCACGTCGATGTCGTGGCGCTGCAGGAAGGCCTCGACGCGGTCGATGCGGGTGCGGAGGGAGTTGACGTTCCAGGTGGCGATGCGCACGAGGGAACCCTAGGGCTCGGGCCCCAATCCCCTGCAGGGGGCGCTCGTGCTGCGGCAGGCTGAGGCCATGCCGCCCGAGGAGCCGGACGCCGCGCCGCACGTCATCGTCTGCGGCCTGCACGACGAGGGCGTGCGCGTGGTGCAGCAGCTGCACGCGGCCGGCGTCGAGGTGGTCGTGGTCGACGCCGAGCCCGATCTGCGCCTGGTGCCGCTGCTCACCGAGATCGGCGTACGCCACCTGGTCGCCGACTCCCGGATGCCGGAGACCCTGCGCGCCGCTGGCATCGACACCGCCGCCGCGCTGGTGTGCGTGGAGAGCGACGACCTGCAGACGCTGGCCACCGCCCTGCTGGGTCGGCAACTGCGCCCCGATCTGCGGGTCGTCGCGCAGATGCGCAACGAGGCGGTCGGTCGCGCGCTGGAGGGCACCGGCGTCGCCGTCCTGGACGTCGCCCGCCTCTCGGCGCCGGCCGTCGTCCGCGCCTGTCTGCGCACCGACCGCTGGTCGCTGCGGGTGGCCGACCGGGACGTCGTCATGGTCGAGGCGTCATGCCGGCGCGACGGCACCCTGCGCGACCTGTTCGGCGACCTCTCGCCGATCGCCGTCGCCCACGCCGACGGGCCTGTCGAGGTCACCCCGGGCCGCGACCTCGCGGTCGCCAGAGGCGATCGCGTGCACCTGCTGGGCACGCCGGCCGAGGTGGACGCCGCGGGGCTGGCGCCGCGCCGCCGTCCTGCCGTCGCCGAGTTCGTGGGGGCACGGGCCGGCCGCCCCGACCGCCCGCACCGCGACCCGTGGCTGCGGGTGCTGCTGCGCGATCTCGATCGGCGGGTCAAGCACGCCATCCTCGCGCTGATGTGTCTCGCCGCGGTGTCGGTGACGGTGCTGATGCTCGGCTACGAGGAGGCCGACGGGCGGCGGATGAGCTTCCTCGACGCCCTGTATTTCACCGTCGAGACCATCGGCACGGTCGGCTACGGCGACTTCTACTTCCGCGACCAGCACGGCTGGCTGCGGGTGTGGGCGATCCTGCTCATGGTCGTGGGCGCCACGCTGGCCACCGTCTTCTTCGCCCTGCTCACCAACGCCCTCATCGCCCGCCGCATCGAGGAGTCGCTCGGCCGCCGCCGCATCACCGGCCTCACCGACCACGTGATCGTGGTGGGGTTGGGCTCGATCGGCGTGGAGTCGGTGCGCATGCTGCGCGCCGAGGGCGTCGAGGTGGTCGTGGTGGAACGCGACCAGACCAACCGGTTCCTAGGCGAGCTGAACGCCCTGCGGGTGCCGGTGGTCGCCGCCGACGCCACCCTGCCCGACACGTGGCGCCAACTGCGCCTCGAGCACGCCCGCGCGGTGGCGGTGCTGATCTCCGACGACCTGGTGAGCATCGAGACCGCGCTCGCCGTGCGCGAGCTGCTGGGGGAGCGATGGGCCGAGGTGCCGGTCGTCGTCCGGGTCTTCGGACGCCGGTTGGCCGCCACGGTCGAGCAGAGCTTCGGCTTCCGGCACGTGCGCTCGCCCGCGGTGCTGGCGGCGCCGTGGTTCGTCGGCGCGACGCTCGGCGTCGAGGTCGTCGACACCTTCTACGTCGGCGACCTGCCGCTGCTGCTGGCCAAGCTCACCGTCCGCGCCCAGGGCGGCCTGGACGGCGTCACGCTGGCCGATCTGCCCGCCCAGGTGCGCATCGTCGTCCTGCAGCGCGCGGACGGCGTCATCGAGCAGCCACCGCGCCGCGACACCCGGCTGCGGGCCGATGACAACGCCTACCTTGTCGGCCCCTACGACGAGCTCATCGCGCTGGTGCGCGCCGACGCCGCGGTGGTCTGAGGGGCGGCGAAGGCCGCGACGAGCCGGGGTGAGACGGCGCCGATGACGGCGTGGGCCTCACCGAGGGGGACGTCGCGGATCGCCGCCTGCTCGGGGCCGGCCGCCGTGGTGGCGACGAGCGTGGCCACGCCCGCCCGGCGCTGGAAGAACGACTGCCGCACCACCCAGCCGATCACCCCGTCGGCCTCCAGCACGGTGCGGCGGCGGGTGAGGATGCCCGATCCGGCGACCACGTGACCGCCCCGCGGCCCGGGGACGACGGCGTGGCCCAGGTGCCGGTAGCAGCTCTCGGCGCACCCGGCGCCGATGAGTGCCGCGATCGGAGCGAGCGTCAGGGTCGCCTGCCAGGCGGGGCCTGCGTCCGGGACGAGGGCGAGCACCGCGGTGGCCGCCAGCAGTGCGAGCGCCGGCCACTGGCCCCGCAGGTGCGTGCGGCGACGAGCCACCCGGCCGTGCCGGGTGAGCGGGACGGCGAGCGGGGCGTCGTCCGCGAGGCCGAGCACGCGGGCGGCCACCTCGACCGCCACGGGCCGCGGGCAGGGAGGCAGCACCTGCGCGACGCCGTCCTTGACGCCGGTGGCCCACGTGCTGACCTCGGCGCCGCCGGCCCAGCGCAGCAGGAGCGGCTCGGTGAGCACGACGCCGCGGATGCGCCGCTCCTCGATCGTCACCGCCCGGGTGCTCAGCAGCCCGGCCTGGAGGTGGATCGCCGGCCGCTCGCCACGCTGCTGGCGCGAGAGCCGCAGGCCGCCCCACTGGAGGGCGTAGCCGATCACGGCGATGGCGAGCCAGGCCACCACGATGCCGACGACACCGAGCACGACGATCAGGGCCACGGCCTGCTCCTGCACCCACCCCCAGAAGCTGGACGCCGCGTGGTTCTCGTCGATGTGCAGGTCGGGCAGCACCTGGCTCAGCGCGGTGAACGCACCGGCCACCACCGCCAGGCGGGCCAGGCTCAGCGGCGCGAACCGCAGCCAGCGCCAGTCGAGCAGCGCGAGCACCTCCTCGGTCGCGCGGGGAGTTGCGGTCGGCGCCGCCGCGTCGGGGGTCGGCGGGACGCCGACGTCCGCGATCGCGGCGGTCGGTCCGGCAGCGGTCGGCGCTGCGGTGGTGGCGGGTTCGTACGGCGGGGCGCCGTCCGGGAGGAGCTCGGCGCGCAGGCGGGCGGCCTCGCCGTGGGTGACGGCCCCGAGCTCGACACGGTGGAGGTCGACGCCCGTGCCGATGGCGACCTTCGTGACGCCGAGGATGCGGTGCAGCAGGGGAGCGGTGAGGTCGATCGTGCGCACGCGGTCGAGCGGGGCGTTCTGCAGGTTGCGGCGCAGCACGCCGCTGCGCAGTTCGAAACGGCGGTCGGTGACGCGGTAGCCGGTGGTGAGCCAGTGCGCCAGGCCGAAGGCGCCGGCGACGACCAGGACGCCAGCGAGCGCGAGCACCGTCCAGTACCCGAGGCGTCCGGCGAGGCCGAGCAGGGCGGGGATCGCCGGCAGCGCCGCCGAGCCGACCACGCGGGCGCCGGTGACGATGCTCATCCGCGGATCGAGGCGCCGCCAGCCCTCGGCGTCGGGCGCCGTCCAGGAGGCCAGCACGGTCTCGCGGGGATCGCTCACGTGGCGTCGCCCCGCTCGCGGGCGGTGATGGCGGTCAGCTCGGCCACCAGGCGCTGCGCCTCCTCGGCGTCGAGGCCGTCGATCATGATCGGGCCGGCCGCCGAGGCGGTGGTGACCACCAGCGAGCGCACCCGGAAGAGCCGTTGGAGGAACGACTGGCGCGAGTCGATGGTCTGCACCCGCGAGAGCGGCGCGATGCGGTCCTCGATACGCAGCAGCCCGCGGCGGGTGGCGATCGCGTCGTCGGCGACCTCCCAGCGGTGGATGCGATAGCGCACCTGCGGGACGATGAACGCGCCGGCGATCAGCAGCACGGCCACCGCCCCGGCCGCCAGCACCGGCCAGGTGTCGCCACCGGGCCACAGCCAGGCCGCCACGGCGCCGGACGCCGGCACGATCGCCGTCACCAGCAGCTGCACGCGCCACTGCTGCTTGGCGCGCGGGCTGACGAGCCGGGTCGGCTCGCGCAGCGCGACGGCGTCCGAGGGGTGGGGCGTCGGCGAGGCGGTCACGGGTCCAGCCTTCCACCCGCCCGGCTGTTCACGCCTGGTCGCCGGTCGCGCCCGCTTCCGGCGATGACGGACGACGGCGTCCCGGACGGTAGATTGCCCGGCCGTGGCACTCACCATCGGCATCGTCGGCCTCCCGAACGCGGGGAAGTCCACGCTCTTCAACGCCCTGACCAAGAACAACGTGCTCGCCGCGAACTACCCGTTCGCCACGATCGAGCCGAACGTGGGCGTCGTCGGCGTGCCGGACGAGCGGCTGGGGAAGCTGGCGGAGATCTTCTCCTCCGAGCGGCAGCTGCCGGCCACGGTCGAGTTCGTCGACATCGCCGGCATCGTGCGCGGCGCCTCGCAGGGCGAGGGTCTGGGCAACAAGTTCCTCGCGCACATCCGCGAGTCGGCCGCGATCTGCCAGGTCACCCGGGTGTTCCGCGACGAGGACGTCACCCACGTCGACGGCGAGGTGAACCCCGCCAACGACATCTCGACCATCCAGACCGAGCTGATCCTCGCTGACCTCGAGACGGTCGAGAAGGCCGTCGTCCGGCTGGAGAAGGAGGCGCGCAAGGTCAAGGAGCTCGCCGCCAACCTCGAGGCCGCGAAGGAGGCGAAGGAGGCGCTGGAGGCCGGCACCCCGATCATCGCCACCTCGATCGACCGCACCCTGCTGCGCGAGCTGTCGCTGCTGACGGCCAAGCCGTTCATCTACGTCTTCAACTGCGACGCCGACGAGCTGGCCGATGAGGACCTCAAGGCGAAGATGCGCGAGATCGTCGCGCCCGCCGAGGCGATCTTCCTCGACGCCAAGTTCGAGTCCGAGCTGATCGAGCTCGACGACGAGGAGGCCGCGGAGTTCCTCGCCGAGGCCGGCGTCACCGAGCCCGGCCTCAACGTGCTGGCCCGCGTCGGCTTCGACACCCTCGGCCTGCAGACCTACCTCACCGCCGGGCCCAAGGAGGCCCGCGCCTGGACGATCAAGAAGGGCGCCACCGCCCCCGAGGCCGCCGGCGTCATCCACACCGACTTCCAGAAGGGCTTCATCAAGGCCGAGATCGTCTCCTTCGACGACCTCGTCGCCGCGGGCTCGATGGTCAAGGCCCGCGAAGCCGGCAAGGTGCGCATGGAGGGCAAGGACTACGTCATGGCCGACGGGGACGTCGTGGAGTTCCGCTTCAACGTGTGACGGTCCGTGCTGGTCCACAGGAAGTAGATTCGGCGCATGGCTTTCTGGAAGCGCAATCAGTCACTGGCCGATACGGTGTCGGGTTCGTGTCCGGGGGAGAGCCGATTGACGGCTGCGACGCCGTCACGTTGCTGATCGTCGGCGCTTCAGCCGAGGAGATGGAAAGCAGGGCTCGGGACCTCGGCGTCTGGGACCCGTCTGTCTGGGATGACATGCGGATTCGGCCGCGCGACGTCGCGCTTGCAGTGGCCGATCCAAGTGGCTTCGTCTGGAAGCCTGGCCACGAGCGGGAGTGGCGCGGCTCGGGGTCGTGGCCCACTGCGCGATGAAGTAGCGAGCCGGATCGCACCATTGCGGCGGTCCGGGTGAACTGCCGGGCCTGCGTGGGACGATCTGCCCATGCTGCTCAAGGTTCTGCCGATCCTGCTCTCGGCTGGCTCCCTCGCCGTTGCCATCACAGCGCTGGTCCTCACCTACCGGCGATCGGGCCAAGCTCTGGAGCACTCCCGCAAGGCAGCCGCCAGCGCGCTCTGGTCCGGCGTGCAGACGGCGGTCCAGCGGTTCATCGGCTTCGACCCGTCGGTGGAGCCGCTGGGCGACCGGCTCGCCAACTTCCGGATCGCGACCATCGCCCTCGTGGACGAGTTGGACGGGTGGAAGGGCCTCGACACTTGGCTGGACGCGGAGAGGAACCTCGGCGCCCTGCTGGGTCGCCAGGTGATGGAGGCGGCGCAGGACGGCGACAGCGTCGACCAGCGGCTGGCCAACCTCGACCCCTACCAGCAGTGGGCGCAGGCGCTCGGAAGCAACCTGCGCCGCTTCCGAGCGGTTGGGTTCGATGCTGACGCGGCAGCGAAGCTCCAAGCGGCTGCCGAGCGCAACATCGAGAACCTGTACGCCAAGCACGGCTGGGAGAAGCCACAGGTAGTGCAGCGGATTCGGCCACTCGCCTGAGCCGCGGTGCTGTCGGGGCGCTCCTGCACAATGGCCTGCATGGCGAAGCTCGACGTTGACTGGGCGATCAAGGAGATCGACGCGTTCCTCCACGTGACGGATCAGGTGGCCTACAACAACCGACCCGGCTCGGGCGTGTTCATCGCGGGCGGGCACATGCGCGGGACTAATACGGACGCCTCGGCGCGGGCGCACGTGGTGGAGCAGATCCTCGACCGCGTCTTGCCCGGCTGGCGCAAGGACGCCCCCGAGAAGGACGCTAAGTACAGCTGGCTCCGGGACCAAGCCTCGCGGGCCAAGGCGGCGCTCCAACGGCAGGCTGAGCTGGTCGAGAAGCTCGGCGACAACGCGCCGGACATGGACGCGGCCAATCTCCACCCGTGGGCGTGGGAGAACGGCAAGAGCTACTGGAACACCGGGCACTACCACCAAGCCGTGATGCAGGCGGCGATCCGCGTCAACGCAGAAACCCAAGCCAAGCTGAGCCGTATGGACGTGTCGGAGACGGACCTGTTCAACCAAGCTTTCTCTCTCAACGATCCGACCGAGGGTGCTCCGCGCCTGCGGCTGATGGAGAACGACGGCAGCAAGACGTACGAAAACCTCCACCGAGGCGCCCGCGCCTTCGCAGAGGGCCTCTATGCGGCGATCCGCAATCCCGGCGTGCACGTGCCGCACGACGGCGGCGAGGAACAGCTCGCCCTAGAGCAGCTCGCAGCGTTCAGCCTGCTGGCCCGCTGGGTCGATCAGGCCGACGTATTGGAGGCGTGACACTTCCCGAGTGCCGAGACGGTCGTCTCGCGAGCCGAGAGAATTTCGACCCTCTCGGAGGCGGAATCGCTGGCCTCGATGGGCGATTCCACGCTTGCGGTAGGTGCGAGTGCCTGATCCGTCAAGGAAGTCCCCTGTCCCTGTAGTAACCAGCGGTCGCCTGCCGACCTCGTGCACCTTGGTGCCGCGCCTCAACACCGAGGCCAACCACCAAGGAGGACAACATGAAGACCAGCATCGAGGTCGCCGCTGACATCGCCGTCGTGGCCGACACCTTGGCCGACCGGATCATGGGCGAGCTCACCGAGCTGCTCGTCGAGGCCGACATGTCGTACGACTACGGCATCACCCAGCCGGCGGCTGAGGCCGCCATCGACCACCACGCGGTGTCGCGCATGGTGGCTCACGCCGTTGAGCTGCTCGGCCAGTCGGCGCGTGAGATGGCGGTGTCGGCGTGAACGTCAAGGACCTGATCGAGGCGCTGGCGAACCACGACCCTGAGGATTACGTCCAGGTGCTCGTTCGCTTCGGTGACGCGGGCTACGTGCTTCGCGATCTCGACATCGAGGAGGCGTTGGAGTGGGACGAGGACGGCCACGGTGTAGACCACGGGTTCGGCGTCGAGATCTCCTGCCACCTGCTTCCGGTGCGTCGATGAAGGAGATGGCCCTGCCCTCGGGGTCGGCCTTCTTGCTGGTCCGGGTGTTCCCGTGGCGGGTGCGCCCGCGGGTGATGAAGGCGTCGACCCTGCGCGACGCCGACCCGATGTTCGACCTGACTGACGTCGGTGGCTTCCTCGTCGGCCTGGGGCTGTGGATCCTGATCCTGGTCGCCGCGCCTGTCCTCGTGGTCGTGTTCGCCGCCCTGCTGTTGCCGGTCGAGGTCACGCTCGTGGTGCTCCTCGTGCCTGTCGTCGTCCTGGCCCGCCTGGCCGGGGTCGTGCCGTGGGTGATCGTGATCGTCGACGGTGCGGGTCACGAACGGGTCGAGCGCACACGCAACCTCCTCCGCGTCGTCCGTCGGGTGCGGGCGATCAACGGCGGCGGGCGGGTGCCGGTGCGGTGGAGATGGTCGTGAGGCGCATCGCGACGAGTCGTCAGCGGGCCGCGGTGACCCGGTAGTCGGTGAGGAAGTCCGGGACGACGTCCGTGGGGCAGTGCTGCCGGACGACGACGCCGGGCTCGATCCCGGTGTGTCCGTAGACCCGGACCCGTGAGCCCGCCGGATAGACGACGCCGGGGAGCACCGCCTGACCGGTGCCGCGCTGGAAGCCGCTCGCGGCGGTGTCGACGCGGCCGTTGCGGAACGCCGTGTGCGGTACCCAGCGGCCGTCGCCGGAGATCAGTTGGAAGCGTCCATGCGGGGTCGTCAGCACCAGGCAGGAGGCTGCGCCGGGGCTCCCGAGCACGCTGAGGGTGCCGGTGCGCCACACGTCGACCGGCGCTCCGGGTGCCTCCGCCCCGCCGACCGCCGGCGGAGGTGCAGCTGTCTCGATCGGCGCTCCGGCCGAGCAGCCCGAGGCGACGACGGCCAGAGCGAGGCCCCAGCCGAGAGTCGGGAGCACGGATCTCACGGATCGAGTGAAGCACGCGAGGCTCGCTGCGTTCCGTTGTCGGTGCCCACCCCTACCGTCGTCCCATGACCTTCGCGAACGCAGGAACCCTCGGCGCGTTGCCCGGCAGGCGCGACGAGCTCGTCGCCCATCTGACCCGCCCAAGCACGGCGCTCGCCGAGGTCGGCTGCCTGCTCTACGAGGTGGGGGTCAGCGAGGAGCACCCCGACACGGTCTTCGTCGTCGAGCTGTGGACCTCCGCCGAGGCGCACCGCGCGTCGCTCGAACTGCCCGAGGTGCAGGAGTCGATCGCCGCCGCCCGGCCGCTGCTGTCGGGTGAGTTCGGCGGGTTCCGCTTCGACGTCGTCGGGTCGCCGCTGCGGGGAGGCGCCTGAGGTGCCGAGCATCGAGCCGGAGGACTGGCGTCACGACCGCATCCGGGCCGCGATCGAGGGCCGCAATCCGACGGTGCTCGCCGAGCTCGCGGCCGCCTACGCCGTCATCGGCGACGTCCAGTTCCTGCCCGGCTACGCGCTCGCCCTCACCAAGACCCCCGGCGTCGATCGTCTCTCCGACCTGCCGCGCCCCGAGCGGCTGCGCTTCCTCGCCGATGTCGACCTGCTCGCGGACGCCGTCGAAGCGGTGTGCCGTCGACGCGACCCGCGGTTCCGCCGGGTCAACATCGAGATCCTCGGCAACACCGACGCGTTCCTGCACTGCCACATCTGGCCCCGCTACGAGTGGGAGCCGGCGGCGATCGTCGGGCATCCGGTATGGGGGTACGACCCCTTGCACTGGCGCGATCCGGCGCACGCCCTCGGCCCAGCCCACAACGCCCTCCGCGCCGACCTCACCGCCGAGGTCCTGCAGCGTCGCGACTCTGAGGAGTTCCGGTTCGACCCGCCCGACCTCGAGCGTGGAGCGTGAACCGCCTCAGGTCAGGGTCGGATCGATGATCGTCATGCCGGCCACCTCGGCGTCCTCGAAGCGCGGGAGCAGGTCGGCGGCCTCGCCCAGGCTGATGGTGCGTTCGACGAGATCCTGGGGCCGCAGGGCGCCGGTGGCGACGAGATCGAGGAGCGCGGGATAGTCGCGGGCGGCCATGCCGTGGCTGCCGAGCAGGTCGAGCTCCCAGCCGATCACCCGGTCCATCGGCATGCGCGGGTGGCCGTCGATCGGCGGCAGCAGGCCGATCTGCACGTGCCGGCCCCGCCGTCGCAGACCGAGGATCGCGGACGCCGCCGTCTCGGCGTGCCCCACCGCGTCGACGGCGACGTGTGCTCCGCCGTCGGTGAGGTCGGTGATCCGGCCCGGTACGTCGACACCGGGCTCGGCCAGCACTGTGTGCTCGGCCCCGAGCGCGCGGGCCGCGGCGAGCGCACCGGCATGCCGATCGACCACGACCACCTGGGCGCCGAGCGCGCGGGCGATCATCACCGCGCTCAGCCCGACCCCTCCGGCCCCCACCACCGCCAGCCACTCACCCGGTTGCAGCCGCGCCCGCGCGACCAGGGCCCGGTACGCCGTCGCGAAGCGGCAGCCGAGCGCGGCCGCCGCGGCCATCGGGACGCCGTCCGGCACCGCCACCAGGTTCGTGTCGGCCGCGTGCAGGACGACGAACTCGGCGAACGAGCCGTCGTGGGTGAAGCCGGGCTGCTGCTGGTCGGGGCAGACCTGGGCGTCGCCCTGACGGCACCACGCACAGCGGCCGCAGCCGCACACGAACGGCACGGTCACCCGGTCGCCGACGCTCCACCGGGCCACGCCCTCGCCGAGCGCGACGACCTCGCCGGCCAGCTCGTGGCCCGGGATGTGCGGGAACGCGATCGTGTCGTGCCCGGCCCAGGCGTGCCAGTCCGAGCGGCACAGCCCCGTGGCGAGCACCCGTACGACGACGCCGCCGACGGGCGCCGTCGGGTCGGGCACCTCGCGCACCTCGGGCCGGGCCCGCACACCGTCGACGACCATGGCTCGCATCCGGTCATCGTGGCACGAGCATCAGCGCGGTCGATCGGTGCCTGCAGTGCGCAGCGCCTGCTCAACGGCGTCCGCGAGATCCGCCACCGGACGGCGTCCGTCGAGTTCGAGGCTCGCACCGCGACGCAGCAGCGGCTCGACCTCGGCGTGGTAGCGGGTGATCTCGGCGCGATCGGCCGGGGTGCGTCCGTAGGGGTTGGTGGAGCGGTGCGCGACCGGCTCGAGCAGCACCTCCAGCGGAGCGCTGAGCAGGACGACGGCGGCGAAGCGGTCGTAGAACGAGCCCTGGTTCTCGACCGTTCCGGAGACGATCACGTGGTCGGCCTCGGCCAGCAACGCGGTCATCCGGGCCTCGTCCCAGCGTCCGTCCGGCGTGGTCCAGCCGTCGTGATCGGTATCGATCGTGCGGTGGCCGCGGCGCGCCAACTCGGCCAGGAGGGTCGACTTGCCGGCGCCCGACATGCCGGTGACGAGGGCGCGTGGCATGCGGCCCAGTATCGCGCCCGGCTCTGGGACGCTGGGCCGGTGCCGTCCACCACCCCGCCCCCGACCCGGCCCGCACTCGTCGGCCTCGCGGTCTACGCCGTCGACCTCGACCGGCTCGTCGCCTTCTACCGCGGCGTGCTCGACCTGGCCGAGGTGGAACGCGGACCGGGTTTCGTCACCCTCGCCGACACCTCCTGCGAGCTGAGCGTCGTGGCCATCCCCGCCGAGATCGCCGCCCGTCTGACCGTCGGCTCGCCGCCGAGGCTGCAGGAGGACGCCGCCCTCAAGCCGGTGTTCGTCGTCGCCTCGCTCGCGGAGGCCGCCGTCCGCGCGGCCGAGCTCGGCGGCGGCACCCGCGATCAGGACAGTGCGTGGACCTTCCGCGGTCTGCGACGCCTCGACGGCTTCGACCCCGAGGGCAACGTCGTCCAGTTCGCCGAGGTCGTCTGAGCTGCGTCACGCCCCGGCGCCTGCGCGACCACTAACCTCGGGCCGCATGGACCCCCGCCTCAGCTTCGTCACCCTGGTCGTGCGCGATCTCGCCGCGAGTCGGCGCTTCTACGTCGAGGGTCTCGGCTGGCCGGTGGCCCTCGAGGCGCCCGCGGAGGTGCTGATGATCCCGGTGGCCGACAAGGTCGTCCTCTCCCTGTGGCAGCAGGACGCCGCCGAGGCCGAGCTGGGTCCGATCGGCCGCACCGAGGGCGCACTGCCCTTCACCCTCGCCCACAACGTCGCCACCCCCGAAGGCGTCGACCGGGTGCTGGCGGAGGCGGCGTCCGCCGGCGCCTCGGTCGTCAGTCCGGCGGCGCGCCGCGACTGGGGCGGCTACTCCGGCTACTTCGCCGACCCCGACGGCGTCCGGTGGGAGGTCGCCTACAACCCCGGGCCGATCGGCGCCTCGGTGCTCTGAGCGGGTTTCGCCGGGACGGCGTGCGGGCACCGAAGGTCGTGTCACCGACCCGCGAGCCCCGCCTGTTCCCGGCCACGGGCCGCGGCCTCGGCATCGAGGCGGTGCGTCACCAGCAGATCCATGTCGACGAACGTGGCGCCGTGCTCGTCGGCGACGGACCGCGTGCCCGCGTGCTCGCCGAAGCCCGCACCGTGCGTCGGATCGTCCTGGTGACCGCCGATCCGCTGCGTCCGCGACTCGTGCTCGTCGGTGCCGACGGCCCGCTCGCCGTCCTGGCCCTGGAGCGCTACCTGGTGTCCCCCTCGGCGCTGGTCGACCCGGACACCGACCTCGTGACCTCCGGCGCCGCCGCGATCGCCACCGCACTCGGCCTGCGGATCGAGGCGTCGCGCGACGACGCCGTCGCCCTGACCGCTCGCCTGCCGGTGATCGGCCCTCGTCTGCCCGACGACGGTGCTCGTGCGGCAGTGGCGCGCCTGACCCTCGCACTGACGCTGCTCAGCGTCGTCGCGGTCGTGGCGCTCGCTGTCGAGCCGGCGCTCCTGGTGCCCGTCGTCCTCCTCGCGACGGCGCTGATCGTCGGTCCGGCCCGCATCGTCGACCGGCTGCGCCGGCGCGCGCTCGCGGCGATGACGACCTCGCCCGAAGGTCTGCCGGGCACCGACGGCGTCCGTCGTCTCGCGCCGACCCACCCCGACGCGCGCACCCAGCGCACCGCGGCTGCGCTCCTGATCGGACCTCGGCGGATCATCGAGATCCACCACGGCGGCGAAACCTGGTTCCCGGGTCCGGCTGCCGGCGGCGTCGCCGCCGCACGGGTGACGCCGGAGTCGATCCTCCTCAGCGACGTCGCGGGTCGCGACCTCGGCCGCCTCGAGGGCGGATGGGCGACCGATCCCGGTGAGTTCCAGCGGGTGTGTGCCGAGGTCGGCATCCGGGTCGAGCTCGATCCGACGCCCATGGCCGACGTGCCCGGACTCTGGCGCCTCGAGCCGTGGCGCGCCGGCGAGGGCCCGGGGCGCCGATGGGGGCTCGACACCGAGGAGGAAGGCGGGGTGTCCGTCGCGGCGTCCGCGTTGCTGGACGCCGCCCTCCCGTTCCTGCTGGTGGTCGGGTTGCTCTGCGGCACCTGGCAGCCCTGGGCGGTCGTGTTCGCGCTGCCCGGGGTGGTGCTGCTGACCATCCACGTGCGCGGACGACTGCGACTGCTGCGGTGGAGGCGCGGCGACGCAGCCTTCCGCGATGGATCCGTGTGAGCCCGCGTCCGGCCGCCGACCGGATCAGCCCCGATTGGTCAGGTGAGTCTGGCGGTGGGCGTACGAAACTTCAGCTGACCAACGACAGAGTCACCGGGCGCCCGGTGACTCAGAGCGCCGGCCCTACCCGAACGAGAACCCGTAGCTCGACACCCCCGCCGAGTACCGCAGCGTGACGACGGCGTCCTGGAAGCCGGCGTCCCGGGTGAGCCGGTACAGCCGTGGGACGCCGGAGATGCGGATCGTGCGGGGTGGCTCGTCGCCGCGCGTGAGGGTCACCGTGCCGGTGCCGCCGAGCAGCTGCCAGACCTCGTTGGCGTGGTAGTGCAGCCGCAGCTCGGCGTCGCGGCGAGCGGTGATGCCGTCCTGGGCGACGTCCCAGTAGCCGCCGAGGCTGAAGGTGTCGGGCGGCTGGCTGATGTCGACCGCGTAGCTGGTGGTGTCCCTGCTCAGGTAGTCGGGGCTGCCGTGGTAGCCGGACTGGCCGGGCCGGGTGCGCAGCGTCGGGGTGCGGCCGACGGAGAAGGTGGCGGCGACGTCGATGACGTCGACCGGCGGGGCCAGCCGGACGCCGGGGCGCGCCTGGCGCAGCAGGGTGCGGATCTGGCGTTCGACCACGGCGTATCCGCCGCCGCCGAAGCGGATCGCCCGCACCGTGCCGGTGGCATCGACGAGGTACTTCGACGGCCAGTAGCGGTTGCGGTAGGCGTCGAAGAGGCGACCGTCGGGGTCGCTCACCAGCGGGTAGTCGATGCCCTCGCGGCGCACGAGCGCCGCCGGCACCTCCGGGTCGGCCTCGACGGCGTACTCGGGCCGGTGCACGGCGATCACCGTCAGCCCGGCGGCGGCGTAGTCGTCGGCCCAGTGGGCGAGGTGGGTGCGGTCGTCGCGGCAGGTGAGGCAGGCCGAGCTGGTGAAGTCGATCAGCACGATCCGCCCGCGCAGCGAGTCCCATGTGGGTGCGGGGTTGCCGCGCAGGTTGAACCACGGACCGGTGACGTCGAGCGGCGGCGCCTGACCGCAGCGGGCCAGCTGGTCGGAGGCCGGGACGCAGCGCGACAGCGAGCGGTTCGTGCGGTCGGCGAAAGGGGTGAGCTGGCCGCTGTCCTGGAGCAGCTCGTAGGTCTGGCCGGGAGCGTCCTGGTCGAGCGGTGCGTCGAGCGGCGGGTCGGCCGGCGCCTCGGGGTCGGCCGTCGGAGCTGCCGACGGGGTGGTCGTGCGCGGCAGCTCGGCGGCCGGTGCGGCGAGCGCGGCAGCAGCCACGATCGCGAGGACGCCGAGGGCCGCCGTGGTCGAGCGCGTCGTCAGGTGGGGGAGGCGGCCACCGGCGAGCTGGCCGAGCAGCACGCCGAGAGCGAGGGCCGCCGTCCCGGCCAGCACGGAGGCGTCGTCGAGCCGGGCGCCGTCGTCGGCCCAGCGCACCAGGGGTGCGGCCACCGGCACCAGGAGCACCCCGGCGACCAGGCCCTCCCGCACGCCGACGGAGGGCTCGGTGGCCGCGCGTCCACGCAGCACGGCGAGCAGCAGCGCGATGGCGCCGATCGTTCCCACGACGCGCAGCGCGCCCGGGGGCAGCCCGAGGAGATCGGCGGCCCGCGGCGCCAGCAGCACCCCGGCGGCGAGCACCGCCGCCGCGGCCGCGGCCGGGACGGCGTCGCGCACCCAGCCGGGCAGCTCGCGCCGGTCGCGCGGGTCACGGGCCGGCCGGGCCGGACCGCCCAGCAGATCGTCGACCGGCACCTCCAGCGGTTCGACGGCGCCACCGTCGTCCTCGTGCACGAGGCGGCGAGGCAACACCGCGGCCAGCACCGCACCCAGGGCCGGCAGCAGCACGAGCCGCGCGACCACCCCGAGCACCCCGCCGGCGAGGGCGAGGAGCGCGAGCGGCAGCGGACCCATGGACGTCATCATCGCCGGAGGTTCGTCACGCCCCCCGGGCTCGGATGTGACCCCACCCCTCAGGACACGATCGGGCGCGGGTCAGGCCCGCAGCCCGCGCCGCAGCGCTCCGTGCAGGTCGGCTCGCATGCGCTCGACGATCGGGGTGCCCTGCGCGATCTCGACGCCGTGGAAGGTGCCGGGGTAGGAGTGCAGCTCCACCGACACGCCGGCGGCCAGCAGCCGCGCGGCGTAGGCGATGCCCTCGTCGCGCAGCGGGTCGAGCTCGCAGGTCACCACGTAGGCGGGCGGCAGCCCGGCGAGGTCGGCCATGCGGGCGGGGGCGGCGTAGCCGTCGGCGTCCTGGCCGCCGAGATAGAACTCCCACGACTTCGCGCCCTGCGACCGGCTCCACATCGGCATCGCGTCGGCGTGCCGCATCGAGGGGGTGTCGAGCCGGTCGTCGAGCTCGGGGACGCCGAGGGACTGGAACGCCAGCGCCGGGCCGCCCCGGTCGCGGGCCAGCAGCGCGGTGGCCGCCGCGAGTCCGCCGCCCGCGCTCTGCCCGTGGACGCCGAGGCGCGCGGGGTCGACGCCGTCCAGCTCGGCCAGCAGCCGCAGGCCCGCGTAGCAGTCCTCGAGGCCGGCCGGGTAGGGGTGCTCGGGGGCGAGCCGGTACTCCACGCTCGCCACGACGACGCCCAGCGAGCGGGCGAGGTCGGCGCTCACGGCGTGCTCGAGGTCGACGCTGCCCAGGCAGAACCCGCCGCCGTGCAGGTGCAGCAGTCCCGGCAGCGGCGCGGTGGCACCGCTGGGCCGGTAGACCCGCACGGAGGCGGGGGAGTCGTAGGCGGTCAGCGGCAGGTCGGCGACCTCCAGCCCCGACAGGTCGACCTCGCCGCCCGCCTCGGCCATCGCGGCGAGCATCGCGCGGGCGGCGGGCAGGTCGTCGAGGCTGTCGCCGAGGTCGGGGATCGCCGCGATGATGCCGGCGAGGTCGGGGTCGAGGTTCGGGAAGGCGGCGGGGTCCATACGGCTCTCCTCAGGGGGCGGGGTGCGGCGCGAGCGCCGGCACCAGGAAGGTCTGCAGGTAGCGGCGCACGGACGTCGGGTCGTCGGCGTCGACGGCCCGTCCGGGGATCGTGACGAGCGAGACGACGGTGCGCAGCACCCCTTCGGCTGCGGTGTCGAGGTCGAGGTCGGCGCGCATCCAGGCGCGTTCGCGTGCCACGGCCAGCACGTCGCACCAGAAGCCGCTCATCCCGGGCACCACCTCGTGCACGTAGGTGCCGACGACCTCGGCGTAGGCCTCGGGCTCGCTCTCGGCCAGGTGCAGCGCGAGCGGCCCGAGGGGCGAGGTGCGGGCGATCGCGACCGCCTCGGCCACCATGCCGGCGAGGTCGCTCGCTGCGATCACCCGGGCGCGGGCGTCGTCCCAGAAGGCCTGGTCGCGGCGGATCAGCGCGGCGCACACCAGCGTCGCCTTGTCGGGGAAGAACCGGTAGAGGTAGGCGCGGGAGAGCCCCGCCTCCTCGGCGACCTGGGCGACCGTGGTGCGACGGATGCCGTCGCGCCGCAGGCACGCCTCGGCGGCGTCGAGCAGGCGGTCTCGGGTCGCGGTGGGGCCGGTGGTCGGGCCGGTGGTCTGGCCGGTCTCCGGCAATGCTGCGGTCATCGCAGCACGTGCTCGGCCGGGTCGGCGACGCGGGTCCACGACCACCAATCCAGGGTGCGCCACGGATTGAGGCCGTGCACCCGCCCGCCGGCGTCGCGGTAGTAGTTGTGCTCGATGTGCGGGGAGGCCCAGACCGTCTGCGTGACCTCGGCCTGCGTGCGCTCGTAGTAGTCGTCGTAGGCGGCCTGGGTGGGTTCGATCGTGCGGGCACCGGCGTCGGCGAGCAGCCGCAGGCACGCCAGCACGTGGGCGACCTCGCACTCGCTGGCGAAGATGATCGAGCCGCCGCTGGCCAGGTTGGTGGCCGGCCCGTAGAGCAGGAACAGGTTCGGGAAGCCCGGCACGGTCACGCCGAGGTGCGCGCGCGGCCGGTCGCCCCACGAGGCGCGCAGGTCGACGCCGTCCCTGCCGCGGATGCGCAGCGGCAGCAGGAAGTCGTTGGTGCGGAACCCGGTGGCCCACACCAGCACGTCGGCGCGATGGCGTGCGCCGTCGGTGGTGACCACCGCGTCGCCGTCCAGCGCCGCGACGCCCGCGCGCACGAGCTCGACGTGCGGACGCCGCAGGGTGGCCAGCCACGAACCGTTGTCCTGCAGGGTGCGCTTGCCGGTGGGTGGGTAGGTGGGCAGCACCTTCGCGATGAGGTCCGCATCGCCCTCGCACTGGCTGACGATCCAGTCGCCGAACATCTGGCGCACGAGGTCGTTGGTCTCGCTGACGCTGTGCTCCTGGTCGGCCCAGTCGGGGTCGACGCGTGCGGCGGCGAGGCCGGTGTCGCAGCCGGGATAGAGGATGAGGAAGCGGAACCAGCGGCCGTAGAAGGGCAGGTGCCGGATCGCCCAGCCGACGCCGGGGCCGACGCGGTCGTGGTAGCCGGGGTTGGGGAACATCCACTGGGCGGTGCGCTGCACGATCGTCAGGCTGCGCACCTGGTCGGCGATGGCCGGGGCCAGTTGGAAGCCGGTGGCGCCGGCGCCGACGAGGACGACGTCGCGGTCGGTGAGGTCGACGTCGTGACGCCAGCGGGCGGTGTGGAACGCCGGGCCGTCGAAGCTGCCGGGCACCTCGGGCACCAGCGGCCGGTTCATCTGCCCGACGGCGCAGATCAGGGCGCGACCGAGCAGCGTCGTGCCGTCGTCGAGGTGGACGGTCCAGGTGCCGGCGTCGTCGTCCCAATCGGCGCCCAGCGCCTCGACGCCGTACCGCACGTGGGCGCCGAGGCCGTGGCGCGTCATCACCTGCTCGACGTAGGCGCGCAGCTCCGGCGCCTGGGCGAAGTACTCGCTCCAGTGGTCGGCCGGCTCGAAGCTGTAGCAGTAGAAGTGGTTGCCGACGTCGACCCGCGCGCCGGGGTAGGTGTTCTCGAACCACGTGCCGCCCGGTCCCGGGTTCTTCTCCACGATGGTGAACGGGACGCCGGCCTGCTGGAGCCGGATCGCGGCCAGCACCCCCGAGAGGCCGCAGCCGATGATGACCGTCGGCAGCTCGGCCGCACCCGGCAGCGGTGCCGGACGCCGCGGGTCGACGCCCTCGAGGTCCATCTCCTCGGCCAGCAGTGGCACGTACTCCTCGGCCACCGCCTCGCCGGTGACCAGATCCATGAGGCGGTGCAGGTCGGCAGGGGAGAGCGGCTCGGGCTCGGGGCAGCCGGCGTCGCGCCACGCGGTGACCAGATCGAGCGCGAGGGCGCGGACGGCGTCCTGCTGCTCAGGAGGCATGAACCCCTGGTACTCGTTGAGGAACACCCCGGCCGGCCGTAGGTCGCCGTCGAGGATCTCCCCGCGTCGGTGCGACGGCAGCAGGTGCACGCAGGTGGCCAGCAGGGCGGGCGCCGAGAGGTCGGCGAGGTGCCGGGCCAGGACGTCGTCGGGCACCTCGGCCGCGGTGAACGGGACGCCGGCGTGGGGGTTGCGCACGGGGTGCAGTAGACACTCTCGCCGATCTGTCGACAAGGGTCGGCGGCGCCGCTAACGTCGCCCGGCATGCGATCGGTCGTGGTGCAGGGGCATCGTCAGGTGAGCGTGGAGCAGGTGCCCGACCCGGTGCTGCCCGGCCCGGACGGCGCGATCGTGGCGGTCGAGACGGCCGCGATCTGCGGGTCCGATCTGCACTTCTACGACGGCGACCTGCCGTTCTATCCGGTCGCGGTCGGGCACGAAGTGGTCGGCCGCATCGTCGAGGTCGGGACTCAGGTCAGCAGGTTCCACGTCGGCGAGCGCGTGCTGGTGGCCTCGGTCGCCGGATGCGGTGCCTGTGCCGGCTGCCAGACCCGCAATCCGATCGCCTGCCACAGCGGCGCGAAGGTGTTCGGCTCCGGCGAACTCGGCGGTGGCCAGAGCGACCTGCTCGCCGTGCCCGCCGCCGACTTCCAGCTGCTGCGGGTGCCCGAGGGCATCGACGACGAGGCCGCGCTGCTGCTCACCGACAACCTCGGCACCGGGTGGGCCGGCGCGCAGCGTGCCGACATCCCGCCCGGCGGCACGGTCGTCGTCCTCGGGTTGGGTGCTGTGGGGTTGTGCGCCGTCCGCTCGGCGCTGGTGCTCGGTGCGGGCCGGGTGCTCGCGGTCGACCCGGTAGCCGGACGGCGTGCCCGGGCGGCGTCCTTCGGCGCCGAACCCCTCGCGCCGCCCGAGGGCGTGAGCATCGGCGAGGCCGTGCTCGCCGCCACCGGCGGGCTGGGCGCCGACGCCGTCATCGACGCGGTGGCCGTCGACCGGTCGCTCGACGACGCCTTCGCCGCGGTGCGCGCCACCGGCACGATCTCGGTGATCGGCGTGCACGATATGGCGCCGTACCCGATGCCCGCGCTCATGGGCGTCTTCCGCTCGATCACCCTGCGCATGACCACCGCGCCGGTGCACCGCACGTGGAGCGACCTGGTGCCGCTGATCCGGCACGGGCGGCTCTCGACGACCGGACTCTTCACCGACGTCTACGACCTCGACCAGGCGCCCGCGGCCTACGAACGCATCGCCGCTCGCACCGCCGACTGCGTCAAGGTGCGCTTCCGCGTGGGGTGAGGCTCGGTCTCTCGCTTGGCGATCGCTGACATGCTCGGAGGCGTGACCTCCACTGCGGACGCCGTCGTCGTCGGGTCGGGCCCCAACGGCCTGGCCGCCGCGGTGACGCTGGCCCAGGCCGGACTGCGGGTCACCGTGCTCGAGGGCGCGCCGACGGTCGGGGGCGGCACCCGCACCGCCGAGCTCACCCTGCCCGGACTGGCCCACGACATCTGCTCGGCGGTGCATCCGCTCGGCGTCGCCTCGCCCTTCCTCTCCCGGCTGCCGCTGGCCGAGCACGGGCTCGAGTGGTGCTTCCCCGAGGTCGACCTGGCCCATCCGCTCGACGACGGCTCGGCCGGCGTCCTGCTGCGCGACCTCGAGGCCACCTGCGCCGGCCTGGGGGACGACGCCGCCGCGTGGCGCGGACTGTTCGGTCCGCTGCTGCCGGGGCTCGATGCGCTGCTGGACGACGTCCTCGGGCCGCTGGTGCACGTGCCGCGGCATCCGCTGCGATTGGCGCGGTTCGGGCTGCGCGCCGGGCTGCCGGCCTCGGTGCTGGTGCGGCGGCTGCGCACCCCGCAGGCCCGGGCCCTCTTCGCCGGCTCGGCGGCGCACGCCTACGGATCGCTCTCGGCTCCGGCGTCGGCCGCGGTCGGGGTCATGCTCACCGTGGCCGGGCACGCCTACGGCTGGCCGGTGGCCCGCGGCGGCTCGGCGTCGATCGCCGCGGCCATGGTCTCGCTGCTGGAGTCGCTGGGCGGCGAGGTGACCACCGACCATCCGGTGCGCTCGGCCGCCGACCTGCCGCCGGCACGGCTGGTGCTGCTCGACACCGGACCCGAGGCCGCGCTCACCCTGCTCGACGGCCGGCTGCCCGCGCGCACCGAGCGGGCCTACCGCCGCTTCCGGCGCGGCCCGGCTGCCTTCAAGCTCGATCTCGCCGTGCGCGACGGCGTCCCGTGGACGGCGCCCGCGGCGCGGCGCGCCGGCACCGTGCACGTGGGCGGCACCTGGGAGGAGATCGCCGCGGCCGAGGCCGCCGTGGTCGCGGGCCGGATGCCCGAGCGGCCCTTCGTGCTCGTGGCCCAGCAGTCGTTGGCCGACCCCGGACGCGCCCGCGACGGCGTCCACCCGGTGTGGGTCTACGGGCACGTGCCGTTCGGTCACGAGGGCGATGCCACCGACGCCGTCCTCGACCAGGTGGAGCGTTTCGCGCCGGGCTTCCGCTCGCGGATCGTGGCCTCGGCGGTGCGCACCCCGGCCGACTTCGCCGCCGAGAACCCCAACTACGTGGGCGGCGACATCGCCGGCGGGGCGAGCGACCTGATGCAGCTCATCGCCCGGCCGCGGTTCGGGCCCGACCCCTACGCCACGGGCGTGCCCGGCTTCTACCTGTGCTCCTCCTCCACGCCGCCCGGCGCCGGCGTCCACGGGATGTGCGGGCACCGGGCCGCGCTGAGCGCGCTGGCGTCGCTGGGCTGAGCTGGGGTGACCCGGTCGCATTCGGGCGGTAGACCGGTGCGGCGTCCGATAAACGGGCGCACTTCTCAGGGGAAACTGTCGCTTATCGGCCGAAGTTTTCCCTGAGAAGTGCAGGAGTCACCGGTGCACCGGTGATTCCGACACGCCGCCCCCGAAACCGTCCACCCAGACTCTTGACGCGCGTCAATCCGCCCGATCTCATGGGAACGTGACCTACGACACCATCATCCGCGGCGGGCTCTGGTTCGACGGCAGCGGTGCGCCCGCGGCCGTCCGCGACATCGGCGTCACCGACGGCGTCGTCACCGCGGTGAGCGCCGCCCCGCTCGAGGCTGGCGAGCACACCGAGGTCATCGACGCCGCGGGCGCGTGGGTGATGCCGGGCATGGTCGACATCCACACCCACTACGACGTCGAGGTGCTCGAGGGCCCGGCGCTCGCCGAGTCGGTGCGGCACGGCGTCACCACGATCCTGCTCGGCTCCTGCTCGCTCTCGACGGTGCACGTCGACCCCGTCGACGCCGGCGACCTGTTCGGCCGGGTCGAGGCGATCCCGCGCATGCACGTCATCGGCGCGGTGCAGCGCAACAAGACCTGGAGCGACCCGGCGTCCTACATCGAGGCGCTCGAGCGGCTGCCGCTCGGCCCCAATCTCGCCGCGTTCATCGGCCACTCCGACATGCGCACCGCCACCATGGGCCTCGACCGCGCCACCCGCAAGGAGGTGCGCCCGACGCCGTCCGAGCAGGCCCGCATGGAGCAGATGCTCGAGGAGGCCCTCGACGCCGGGTTCGTCGGCATGTCCTCCCAGCAGCTGCTCTTCGACAAGCTGGACGGCGACCTGTGCCGCTCGCGCACGCTGCCCTCGACGTACGCCAAGCCCCGCGAACTGCGCCGCCTCAACGCGGTGCTGCGCCGACGCCGCCGCGTGCTGCAGTCCGGGCCCGACATCAAGAACCCGCAGAACATCCTCAGCCAGGCCGCCACCTCGCTGGGCATCGGCCGCCCGCACCTGAAGACCAGCCTGCTCTCGGCCGCCGACATCAAGGCCAACCCGGCCGTCGTCCACATCATGGGGCCGCTGGCGAAGCTGGTGAACCGCCTCGGCGGCGACTTCCGCTGGCAGCACCTGCCGGTGCCGTTCGAGGTGTACGCCGACGGTATCGACCTGGTGATCTTCGAGGAGTTCGGCTCCGGCGCCGCCGCCCTGCATCTCGCCGACGCCGTCGCCCGCGACGAGCTGCTGCGCGACGAGGCCTACCGCCGCTCGTTCCGCAAGGACTACGACTCGAAGTTCGGCCCGCGCGTGTGGCACCGCGACTTCTTCGACGCCGAGATCACCGAGTGCCCCGACGCCAGCCTGGTGGGCAAGAGCTTCGGCGACGTCGGCGTCGAGCGCGGCGGCCTGCACCCGGTCGACGCGTTCCTCGACCTCGTGCTCGAGCACGGCACCGCGCTGCGCTGGCGCACCACGATCTCCAACCACCGCCCCGAGTTCCTGCGCAAGCTGGCCGTCGACCCCGGCGTCCAGATGGGCTTCTCCGACGCCGGCGCCCACCTGCGCAACATGGCGTTCTACAACATGGGCCTGCGGCTGCTGCGCCACGTGCGCGACGCCGAACGCGCCGGCACGCCGTTCATGAGCATCGAGCACGCCGTGCACCGCCTCACCGGCGAGCTGGCCGACTGGTACGGCCTCGACGCCGGGCATCTGCGCGAGGGTTCGCGCGCCGACCTCGTCGTCGTCGACCCCGAGCACCTCGACGCCACCCTCGACGCCTACGCCGAGAGCCCGGTCGAGCAGTACGGCGGCCTCTCGCGCATGGTCAACCGCAACGACGACGCCGTCCGCGCGGTGCTCGTCTCCGGGCGCACCGTCGTGCGCCACGGTGCGCCGACCGAGCTGCTCGGTGCCGAGCGCACCGGCGTCTTCCTGCGGGCCGAGACCCCGACGCCCCCGGTGCGTCAGGCCTCGGCCGGTGCCGCCGCTCCGGTCGCCGACGCCGCGGCGCCGGTGGCGGTCGGCGTCCAGCCGGGCGGCCCGAACACGTAACCCAGGCGCTCGCGCCAGGTGCCGGCCGCCCGCACGTCGCGGGCGATGGCGGCGTACTCGTGGGTCTGGAGCTCCCAGATGTTGGTGCTGAGCATCGGCTTGGTCAGGCCGTAGGTCGGACGGCGGATCTCGGCCTGGAACGAGCCGAACATCCGGTCCCACACGATGAGGATGCCGGCGTAGTTGCGGTCGAGGTACTCGGGGTCGCAGCCGTGGTGCACCCGGTGGTGGGAGGGGGTGTTGAACACGAACTCGATCGCCCGCCACAGTCGGTCGACCCGCTCGGTGTGCACGAAGAACTGGTAGACGAGGTTGAGGGAGAAGGCCGCGAAGATCATCGCCGGCGGCACGCCGAGGGCCGGCAGCGGCAGCCAGATGATGAGGTCGTGGCTGTTGTTCCACTTCTGGCGCAGCGCGGTGGCGAAGGTGAAGTAGGCGCTGGAGTGGTGGGCCTGATGGGTCGCCCACACGATGCGCACGCGGTGCGCGATGCGGTGGGTCCAGTAGAAGAGCAGGTCGACGACGATCACCACCAGCACCCACGACCACCAGGCGTCGGTGGGCAGGTGCCAGGGAGCGACGTAGGTGAAGAGCAGCGCGTAGACCGCCAGTGCACCGAGCTTGAGGACGCTCGTCGTCCCGACCGAGATGAGCCCCATGAGCATGCTGGCCATCGCGTCGTGCCGCTCGTAGGCGCCGCGCAGCGGCAGGGGGCGGCCGTCGGGGGCGACGCGCTCGGCCTCGGGCCGGTCGTCGTCCAGCAGCGCCGCCGCCCCGGCCTCGAGGATGACTGCCAGGAGGAAGAACGGGATGGCGAGCGCCACTGGGTCGCGCAGCGGTTCGGGCAACGCATGCCAGGCGTCGCTGATCGGCGTCAGTGCGGCAGGGATCACCAGGCCAGGGTAGGTCGGTGTGCCGCCGGTGTCAGGGCGTCGACGGGACGGCGCCAGGGCGTCGTCAGTGTGCGCCGGCGAGGTTGAGGCCGATGACGCCGGTGACGATGAGGCCGAGCGAGAGCGCCTTGAGCGTGTTCATCGACTCGCCGAGGAAGGCGAAACCGACGATCGCCACGATGGCGGTGCCGACACCCGACCAGACCGCGTAGGCCACCGAGATCGGCATCGTGCGGACGACGAGGGCGAGCAGCCAGACCGAGAGCGTGTAGCCGCCCAGCACGATCGCGCTCCAGCCGGGGTGGCTGAATCCCTGAGCACGCGGGAGCAGGGCCGTCGAGACGACCTCGACCCCGATCGCGGCGAGCAGGAGGAGGGCGGCGTACATCGTGGATCACGTCCTTCGTCATGTATGTAGCAGTCGCTACATTTCTGAGATGACTGTAGCACTCGCTACGCTGCCCTGGTGAATCGACAGGAGGAGCTCCTCGAGGCGGTCGCCGAGCACGTCCTGCGGCACGGACTCATCGGCCTGACGCTGCGCCCGCTCGCGGCTGCCATCGGCACCTCCGACCGGATGCTCGTCTACCACTTCGGCTCGCGTGACGCGCTCGTCTCCGCGGTGGTCGCCGCGATCGGTGCGCGGTCGGTGGCCGCCGTCGACGCCCTGCCCGGCGCACGCACCGTGCGGGCCGGCGTCAACGCCCTCTGGGCCGCGTACCAGCGCGAGCCGCTGCGCGGCTGTCTCGACGTCTACCTCCAGGCGGCGGCGACCGGGCTGATCGGCCAGGAGCCCTATCTCTCCGACGTGCGCGCCAGCAACGCCCAGTGGTCGGCGGCGCTCGAGCGCTACGTCGTCCGGTGCGGAGCCTCGCCGCGGCGGGCCCGGAGGGTGGTCACGATGGTGGACTCGGCGCTCTACGGCTTCCATCTCGACCTCACCACCGACACCCCCGAGCACCTCGCCTCGGGGGTCGACGATCTCGCGCGCGCGGCCCAGGCCATCGCCCACCCGGCGACGACGGGAGAATGACCGCGTGACCCGACTGCGCGCCGTCCCCACCGAGCGGATGCACCTGTGGCTGATGCTCGTCCTCACCTTCACCACCGGCATCGTCGACGCCGTCGGCTACCTCGGACTCGACCGGGTGTTCACCGGCAACATGACCGGCAACGTGGTCATCCTCGGCATGGCGCTCGTCGGCGGCGACAACCTGCCGATCCTCGGCCCCACGCTCGCCCTGCTCGGCTTCATGGCCGGAGCCGCGTTGGGCGGCCGCACGCTCAAGGCGGCCGGCGCGGCGTGGACGCGCCTCACCACGATCCTCTTCGCGATCGTCGCGGTGGTGACCCTCGCGCTGGCCGTCGTGCTGTTCGTGGTGGGGGAGACGCCGGGCCGCCCGCTGGGCGTCACCGTCACCACGCTGCTCGGCGCGGCGATGGGGCTCCAGGCGGCGGTCGCCCGGTTCATCGCCATCAAGGACGTCACCACCGTCGTGGTCACCTCGACCATCACCGGCCTGGCCGCCGACTCGATGTTCGGCAGCGGCAAGTCGCGGGCGGGGGACGGCGGTTCAGGACGCCGGTTCACCGCCGTGGTCTCGATCCTCGCCGGCGCCGCGGCCGGTGCCGCGCTGCTGCAGTGGCACCTCGGCGCGGGCCTGCTGCTGGCCGGCGTCCTGATCGCGGGGGTCACCGTGGTCGGTGCGCTGCACGCCCGGCCGGCGTCCGCCTGACCTCGCCTCCCGGGCGGCGTCCCGTGCGCCACGTGGGGGGCGAAACCTGCAGCCGCCTCAGTGCGCCGCCAACCGCTTGTTCACCAGCCGCGTGAGCCACGCGGGGGAGAACCGGGAGCCGAGGGTGAGGGTGGAGGCCTGGCGACCGACCGGGTAGTGCACCTGGTGGATGAGCCGGCGGGCGAGCGGCGGCTCGACGGCCTCGAGGATGGTGTCGGCGACGTCCTGCGGGCCGAGGTTGATGCCGAGCGACTCGGTGGTGCCGGTGGAGATGTCGGCGGTCATCGCGGTCTCGACGTAGAGGGGCCAGATGGCGACCACGCGGATGCCGTGGCGGCTCCACTCGAGATCGAGCGCCTCGGAGATGCCGCGCACGAAGAACTTGGTGGCGCTGTAGTTCGCCAGCTCGGCCTGGCCGTAGATCGCCGAGGCGGAGGACAGGTTCACCACCACGGACTTCTTGGTGGCCTTCAGGTGCGGGAAGCCGGCGTGCAGGCCGTTGACGACGCCCTTGACGTTGATGTCGATCTCGCGGTGGTGGGTCTCGACGGCGAGGTCCTCGAAGTTGCCCGCGCGCAGGATGCCGGCGTTGTTGACCAGGACGTCGAGGCGCCCGGTCTGGAGCACGAAGTCGTCGACGGCCGCGGCGAAGGCGCCCGCGTCGGTGACGTCGAGCTTGCCGGTGATCGCGGTCGAGCCGAGCGAACGCACCTCGGCGGCCAGGGTCTCCAGGCCCGCCTCGTCGATGTCGTAGCCGCCGATCGTCCAGCCGCGTCGGGCGAAGGTGAGGGCGGTGGCGCGGCCGATGCCGGCGGCGGCGCCGGTGATGAGAACGGTGCGGGTGGTCATGGTGAACAGTCGTACCAGAGCGTCGACGCAGGGTCATCGGCCATCCCACCCCACATCGGGTGACGCTCGTCATCACATGTGGGGGACGTCGGACCCGCGGCGCGCCCGCCCGAGCCGGGCGCGCCGATCAGCTCCGGCCAGCCCCGACGAGCTCGCGATCAGCCCCGGCCAGCCCCGGTCAACCCAGCAGCGCCGGGAGGCGGGGAGTGGCGAACTCGCCGGTCTTGCCGGTGGCCAGCCCCAGCCGCACCAGCCGCTCGACCTCCGTGGTGGCCGCGGCGACGCCGTCGACCACCGGCACCCCGAGATCGGCGGCGAGCCGACCGGTGAGGTCGGCCATGCCCGCGCAGCCGAGCACCAGGCTGTCGCTGCCGTCGGCGGCGAGCGCGGCCCGGGCGGTGGTGAGCACCCGCACGTACGCCGTCGGGTCGGTCTCGAGGTCGAGCACCGCGACGCCGCTGGCGTGCACGCCGGCGCACTGCCGGCCCACGCCGTACCCCGCGGCCAGGTCGCGGATGTGCCCGACCGTGCGGTGCAGCGTGGTGACCACCGAGAACGACCGCCCCAGATAGCAGGCGGTGCGCATGCCGGCCTCGGCGATGCCGACGACCGGTCCCGAGGCGATCTCGCGGGCGGCCAACAGGCCGGGATCGCCGAAGCAGGCCACCACGAAGCCGTCGACATCGGGACGCCGGGCGATCTCGGCGAGCACTCCGGGTGCGGCCAGGACGTCGTCGGTGTGGCTCTCGATCGAGGCGGGGCTGCCGGGCGGATGGACCGCCTCGACGCTCACGCCCGGGCCCACCACGGCCCGGGCGTGAGCGCCGATCGCCTCGGTCATCGACCCCGTGCTGTTCGGATTGACGACCAGGATGCGCATCTCGGTCAGGCCGCCGCCGCGGCCGACGTCCCGGAGGTCGACCGGGCCAGGGCCCGGCGATCGGCCGAGCCGGCCACGTTCATCGCCAGCGCGATGACGTAGTAGGCGGCGAAGCCGGCACCGCAGCCGATGAACCAGCTGTACTTCGTGATCCAGTCGATCGGCGAGGTGCCGTCGGCGGCCATCAGGTCGAGGACCTTCGGCACGACGACCGATCCCAGCGAGAGGGCACCGGAGACGGCCAGGGCGTAGACGGCCGCCCGGTTGGTGCCGTTGGTGTACCAGTACTCGCCGTCCTCCTCCATGGTGAACAGGTCGTCGACGACGATGCGCTGCTGGCGGATCAGGTAGTAGTCGGCGATGAGGATGCCGAACAGCGGGCCGATGAGGCCGCCCAGGATGCCGAGGGTCCAGAAGATGGCATCGTCGTTGGCGTACCAGTTCCACGGCGTCACCAGCACCGAGCCGACCGCGGCGATCATGCCGCCGGCGAACCACGAGATCCGCTGCGGCGCGACGTGGGAGAAGTCGAAGGCCGGGCTGATGAAGTTGGCCACGATGTTGATGCCGATGGTCGCGATCACGAACGTGATACCGCCGAGCACGATCGCGTAGGTGTTGTCGAGGGCGTTGACGGTCTCGATCGGGTCGGTCA
The DNA here is from genome assembly GCF_039536805.1 of Nocardioides fonticola. Taxonomy (NCBI): domain Bacteria; kingdom Bacillati; phylum Actinomycetota; class Actinomycetes; order Propionibacteriales; family Nocardioidaceae; genus Nocardioides; species Nocardioides fonticola. The sequence goes on from NZ_BAAAZH010000012.1 coordinate 212,864, forward strand.
TCAGCTTGCCGTAGACCGGCAGCGTCGCGGCCGCCGTGAGCACGGTGAGCAGCGAGAAGAACATGAAGTTCAGCGGCAGGCCGAGCAGGTTGCCGCGCTTGACCTTCTCGTAGCTGGAGGCGTAGCGCGAGAAGTCGCCGAAGTTCAGCATCGGACCGGAGAAGTACGACACCACGGCCGCCACGGCGCCGCACATGGCCCACACCAGCGCCCAGCCGTGCAGCTGCTCGGTGGAGAAGTTGAGGTCGATGTCGAAGTCGGCCTTGACCAGCAGGTAGCCGCACAGCACGACCATCACCACGTAGACGGCCGGGCCCGCGTAGTCGACGAAGGTGCGGATCATGTCCATGCCGCGCCAGAACAGCAGCGCCTGGAGGACCCACAGGATCGCGTAGCAGAGGTAGCCGAGCGCGGAGAGGCCGAGGAAGGAGTGCGAGAGCATCGAGGCCGACCAGTCCGGCGCGAGCCGCACGAACACGATGATGAGCGACTCCGCGGCCAGGAAGGTCTGGACGCCGTACCAGGCCACCGCGATCAGACCGCGCACGATCGCGGGGATGTTGGCTCCCAGGACGCCGAAGGACGCGCGGCTGGTCACCGGGTAGGCGACGCCCGCGATCTGGCTGGGCTTGGCGACGAGGTTGACGAAGAACTGCACGATGCAGATGCCGACGATCAGGCAGGCGAACACCTGCCAGGCGTTGAGCCCGATCGCGAAGAGCGCGCCCATCGTCACGTAGCCGCCGACGCTGTGCACGTCGGACATCCAGAAGGCGAAGATGTTGTAGGCGCCCCAACGCTGCTCCTTCAGCGGCGCGAGGTCCTCGTTGGTCAAGCGCGGGTCGTAGGCGCGCTTCGGCACGCCGCGACCGGGCGGGTAGCCGGCGGCCTCGACGAGGTCGGCCTCGGGCGGCGGTGTCGAGTGGGCGGACTGCTGGGTCATCGGGACTCCTCGATGCGGATGCGGCTCCGGGTGGGCTGATCGGGTGCGCACGACGCTAGGAACGCCGCGTTTCGACCGCGCACGTCGAGCGGTGTCACCGAGGTGTCGGGAAAGATATAGGGGTATACGCGCGGGCTCACTGCGCCGGCCGGAACAGGTCGGGGGAGTCGGCGAGCAGCGCGATCGCGGCACCCAGATGCTCGTAGTGCGCCTGGGATTCCGCGACCAGCCGGACGGCGTCGCGCGCCAGGAACGCCTCGATGAGCCGGTCGTGGTCGGCGTGCAGCAGCGCGCGTCCGTCGGCGTCGACCCGGGCCATCGGTCGCGCGGGCTCGGTCATGTTCCAAGCGGTCTCGTACATGTGCAGCAGCCGCTGCATGGCGGCCGGCGCGATGAGCGCCATGTGGAAGCGCCGGGACGCCGCGTGATAGCCGCGCTCGTCGCCCGCGGCGATCGCGGCGGTGAGGGCCTCGTGGGCGTCGAGCACCTCGGCGTCGTCCGCGGGCCCCGCCCCGAGGACGGCGGCCCGCAGCGCCGAGGCTTCCAGCGCCTGCCGGACGTCGTAGAGCTCGCGGAACTCGCGGAAGGTCAGCTTGGCCACCGAGTAGCCGACGTGCGGCACGTGCTCGACCAGCCCCTCGCCGAGCAGCACCTTGAGCGCCTCGCGCACCGGGATCTGGCTGACCCCGAAGAACCGCGCGACCTCCTCGATGGGGATCAGGGTGCCCGGGGGCTCGTCGCCGGCCAGGATCGCCTGGCGCATGTCGTCGGCCACCCGCGGCACCTCGCCCGCCGCCGCGGTGTTGACCAGCCGGGCGGTGAAGATCGAGCGCCGCCGAGGGGCGGCCGGACGCGGGCCGGCCACGTCAGTACGGCGTCCGTGCGGCGTCGCCGAGCCAGGCGTCGAAGGGGGCGAACGCCTCGGGGTGCGCGGTGCGTTCGACGGGCGTGGGCCAGGTGGCGCGTTCGCGGGCGAACAGCTCGTAGAACTCCTCGTCGTCGAACCCGCCGCGGGCGGCGTCGTAGCGGTCGGCGGCGAAGACGACCCGGTCGACCCGCGCCCACAGCGAGGCGGAGAGGCACAGCGGGCAGGGTTCGCAGGAGGCGTAGAGGGTGCAGCCGGACAGGGAGAAGTCGCCCAGGGCCTCGCAGGCGCGGCGGATCGCCACCACCTCGGCGTGGGCGGTGGGGTCGAGGTCGCGGGTCACCCGGTTCTGCCCGTCGGCGACCAGCACGCCGTCGCGCACGATGACGGCACCGAAGGGCCCGCCGCCGGCGGCGACGTTGTCGACGGCCAGCGCGATCGCGCGCTCGAGCCAGGGGGCGTCGGTCATGGGGTCTCCTCGGCGGGCGGGTCGGCGGGCGGGTCGGCGGGTGTCTCGGCGGGGTTGTCGGCGAGCAGCCGCCAGACCCGGTCGCGGCTGATCGGCAGGGCATGGGGACGGCGTCCGACGGCGTCGCGCACCGCGTTGGCCACGGCCGGGGCGACGGGGTTGTAGGGCGCCTCGCTCATCGACTTCGCGCCGAACGGGCCGAGCGGGTCGACGGTGTCGGCGAAGAGCACCCGGGTCGTGGGCACGTCGCCCATCTGCGGCACCCGGTAGTTGCGGAAGGTGCGGGTGGTCACCGCGCCGTCGGCCACCATGACCTCCTCGGCGAGCGCGGAGCCGAACGCCTGCGCGACGCCGCCCTCGACCTGGCCGCGCAGCTGTTCGGGGTTGAGCACCCGCCCCGCGTCGGCGGCGTGCACCGAGCGCAGCACCCGCACCTCGCCGGTCTCGGGGCGCACCGCCACCCGCACGCCGTGCACGTTGAAGGCCACCGCGCGCGGCGACCCGTGGTGCTCGCCCTCGCCGACCAACGGCGTCTCGGGGGTGGGCCGCTCGCCGGCCTCGAGCCGAGCGCGCAGGGCGCGGGCCGCGAGCAGGACGGCGCCGCCCGCGACGACCGATCCCGTCGACCCGTAGGCGCCGGTGTCGTAGGCGGTGGCGTCGGTGTCGGCCGAGTGCAGCGAGATCGCGCCGTCCCAGCCGAGGGGCGCGAGCTCGGAGGCCACCAGTTGCGTGTGCACGGTGGCCGAGCCGTTGCCGAACTCCGCCGAGCCGACGCCGATCTCGACGCGGCCGTCGGCGAAGGCCGTGACGGTGGCGGTGGCGTGGTGCCCGCGCGGCGGGATCGTGGCGATCATCGCCGCGGCCAGGCCGGAGCCGACCAGCCAGCCGTCGGGCGCGGGTCGCTCGTGCTCGTCGGGCGCAGCGGCCAGCGCCGCCTCCACCAGATCGAGGCACTGCGGCAGGCCGTTGCCGGCCTCGGTGAGCACCAGGTCGTCGTCCGGGGCGCCGTTGACGACGAAGTCGTCGCCGGGCCGTACGGCGTTGCGCCGCCGGATCTCGGCCGCGGAGATGCCGACCTCGCGGGCGAGGTCGTCGAGGGCCGACTCGACCCCGAAGATCACCTGACCCAATCCGTAGCCGCGGAACGCGCCCGAGGGCACGTGGTGGGTGTAGACCGCCTCGGCGTCGACCCGCTTGTTGGCGCAGCGGTAGAGCGCCACCGACTCGTGGACGCCGTGGAACAGCACTCCGGCCGCGTGGTTGCCGTAGGCGCCGGTGTCACTGAGCACGTCGAGCCGCATCGCGGTGAGCACGCCGTCGGCGTCGGCGCCGAGCTCGACCTCCACCCGCATCGGGTGGCGGGAGGGCACGAGGGTGAACTGCTGCTCGCGGGTCAGCTCGAGCTGCACCGGCCGCGGGGTGCCCTGCTCGGCGAGCCGCAGCACGGCCAGCGCCACGAGGTCCTCGACGAGCATCTCCTGCTTGCCGCCGAACCCGCCGCCCACCCGGGCCGCATGCACGCGCACCCGCTCGCGGTCGAGGCCGAAGAGGTGCGCCAGCTCGTCGCGCACCAGGAACGGCACCTGGGTCGAGGTGCGCAGCACGAGCCGCCCGCCGGCGGCCCAGTCGCCCTCGATCCAGCCGCGCGCGCCGTGGGTCTCCATCGCGGCGTGGGTGACCCGCGACGTCGTCCACGTGCCGTGCACGCGGTGTGCGGCCGCGGCCAGGCCGGCGGCGACATCGCCGATCTCGCCGTGGGTCTGCGCCACGACGTTGCGTCCCGGCTCGGCGATGCGGGACGCCGCGGGGTCCTTCTCCCCGTGCACCAGCGGCGCCCCCGGACGCCGGGCGGCCTCGGGGTCGAGCACCGCGGGCAGCACCTCGTAGTCGACGACGATCAGCCGGGCCGCGGCCTCGGCCTGCGCCACCGAGTCGGCCACCACGAGCGCGACGCGCTGCCCGGCGAAGCGGACGACGTCGTCGAGCAGGCGGGTGTCGTCGGGGTCGTCGCGGCGATCGTCGTGACGACCCGAGGAGTACAGCACGTCGGGCACGTCGGCGTGGGTGAGCACCAGGTGGACGCCGGGCGCGGCCAGCGCGGCCGCGGTGTCGATGGAGCGGATCCGCGCGTGCGGGTGCGGGCTCTGCAGCACCACCGCGTGCAGGGTGTCGTGGGCGGGGTGCCCGACCGGGATGTCGAGGGTGTACTCCTCGCGGCCGGTGACGATGCGGCGTCCGGCCGGCACGGCCCGCGAGACACCCACGCCGGAACCGGCGTCGGCCGTGTGCTCGACGTTGACCCGGCCGGCCAGCGCGTCGCGGATCGAGCGGTAGCCCGTGCAGCGGCACAGGTTGCCCTTCCAGGTGCGGTCGGTCGCGTCGACGACGCCGTCGTCGGCGCCCTGCTCGGCGGCCAGCGCGGCGGCCGTGACCACTAAGCCCGCCGTGCAGAAGCCGCACTGGAAGCCCTGCGCCGCCAGGAAGTTCTCCTGCACCGGGTGCAGGTGCTCGGGCGAGCCCAGACCCGCCACGGTGGTGACCTCGGCGGACTCCGCCACCGCGCGCGCCGCCGGGTAGAGGCAGGAGTGCCGTGGGGCGCCGTCGACGAGCACGCCGCACGCACCGCAGTCGCCGGCGTCGCAGCCCTTCTTGACCTCCAGGTGGCCGGTCTCGCGCAGGTAGGTGCGCAGGCACTGCCCCGGACGCGGCGCCCGGCCGACCTCGACCCCGTTGACCCTCATGCGGCCGCCCCCGCGGGAGCCTCGAGCTCGGCGAGCACCTCGTCGACCAGCACCGCCGTCACCGCGGCACGCCAGTCGGGCGGGCCGTGCGGGTCGTCGTACCAGCCGCACAGCTCGGGGACGGCGTCCAGGCCGCGCGGGTCGTCGACCTCGCCGCCGGCGCCGAGCACCACCGGCCGCGGCGTGGCCGCGGTGACCGTCACGCGTGGGCCGGCGTCGGTGAGCACGCCGAGCACGACGCTGCTGGAGCGGCCCTGCTCGGTCAGCGCGATCTTGCGGAACGCCACCGGCAGCGCGAGGGCTGCGGCGGAGACCTCCACCCCGCGCAGCACCTCGCCGGGCAGCAGGGTGGTGCGCTGCACGCCGAGCACGAAGCGGGCCACGGGCTCGCGGCGCTCGCCGCCCCCCGGCGTCCAGATGACGGCGTCGGCGCCGAGCCCCGCGAACAGCGAGATCATCGCGCCGGCGGGCAGGGCCAGGCAGATGTTGCCGCCGACCGTGGCGACCTGCTGGATCTTGAACGACATGAGCAGCGCGTCGGCGGCGGTGCGGAACAGCCCGGACGCCGGCGCCGCCTCGTGATCGGCCAGCGTGGCGATCGGGCAGGTGGCGGCCACCCGCAGGCCGCCGTCCGGCAGGCGTTCGACCGGCGGCCAGCCGAGCGCGGCGAGGTCGACGAGGCCGGAGACCTGCGGCTGCGGCTCGGAGAACACCCAGGTGCCGCCGGCCACGAGCGTCTCCCCGGGCCCGAGGGCGAGGTCGGCGCGGCGCTGGGCGAGCCGGTAGGAGGTGACGGTGCCGAGGTCCATCAGCCCTCGACCTCGCCGAGCCGCTCGTAGGTGCGGCTGATGCCGCTGACCCGCTCGCGTCCGGCGGCACCGGCGGCCTCGAGCACGCGGTCGGCCAGCACGGCCACCAGGCTCATCGGGGCAGCGTAGGAGTCGAAGCCGAGCCGGCTCGAGATCGGGCACTCCAGCCACAGGTCGACCCCGCGGGCGTGGTCGAGCGCGGTGCCGTCGGCGATCAGGACGACGCGGGCGCCGGTGTCGTGGGCCGCGGCGAGGAAGTCGCCGAACCAGCCGGGACGCCGCCGGAAGCCGACCGCCACCACGACGTCGTCGGGGCCGAGGTCGGCGAGCTCCTCGCCGGTGACCTGGCCGGGCAGCGGTGCGAGACGGACGTCGCCGCGGGTGTGCGCCAGCTGCTGGCGCAGGTGCAGGGCCACCGGGTGGGAGTTGCGCCAGCCGACGACGGTGATGCGGGCGGCCGCGACCAGCAGCTCGACGGCGGCCGGCACGTGCGGATGCTCGACCGCGCGGCGGATCGCCTCGGCCTCGGCCGCGAGGTGCGCCACCAGGTCGCCGTCGTCGTCGCGGCCGGGTTCGCCGTTGGTGCGCAGGGCGCGCAGGTGGTCGCGCACCTCGTCGAAGTCGGCGAAGCCCAGGCTGCGGAAGAGCCGCGACATCGTCGCCTTCGAGACCCCGGCCATGTGGGCCAGCTCGGTGGCGCGGTAGGTGGCCAGGTCGTCGAGGTGCTCCAGCAGCGTCGCCGCGGCCCGACGCTCCTGGGGGGAGAGGTCGAGCTGGCGGGCGGCGATCCGCTCGTCGATGCGCACGCTCGGCTCGATCATGACCGTGCCTCGTAGGCCTCGGCCACGCGCAGCACCGCCGCCTCGAACGCGTCGATGCCTACGGCGACGTCCTCGGGCAGCACGGCCTCGTCGGGATGGTGGCTGATGCCGTCGTCGCAGCGCAGGAACAGCATGCCGATCTCGGTGACCTCGGCCATCACCATGGCGTCGTGGCCGGCGCGGCTCCACAACCCGAGCGGGTCGGTGTTGCCGGTGGTGGCGATGCCGTGGACGACGGCCTCCTGGAGCCAGGGTGCGCACGGCGCGGCCGGGGCGCAGTGGGTCTCGGAGACCTCCAGGCGCAGGCCGCGGGCGTCGCACTGGCGGCGGATCGCGGCGAGCATCAGCTCCCACATCTCGTCGCGCTCGGTGTCGGTGGCCGCGCGCAGGTCGAGGCTGAAGTCGGCCCGGCCGGCGATCACGTTGACCGCGCCCGGGCTCACCTCGATGCGCCCGACCGTGGCGATGCACTCGCTGGCCCGCGCCAACTGCTCGATCTCCACGATGGCCTCGCTGGCGCCGACGAGGGCGTCCTTGCGGCGCGGGTACGGCGTCCCGCCGGCGTGCCGGGCCTCGCCGAGGATGGTGAGCCGGAACCGGCGGGCGCCCGCGATGGTGGTGACGTAGCCGAGCGCCTCGTCGCGGGCCTCCAGATAGGGGCCCTGCTCGATGTGCGCCTCCAGGTAGCCCACCAGCTCCTCGGGACGCCGGGCCGCCGTCCGCACGTGGCGCGGCTCGAGACCGAAGGCGTCGAAGGCCTCCAGCAGCGTGGTGCCGTGCCGGTCGCGCAGGTCCCACCACTCGTCGTCCCACACGCCCGCCACCGCGCTCGAGCCGAGCAGCGCCTTCCCGAACCGGGCGCCTTCCTCGTCGCTGAACCCGATGACCTCCAAGGCGAACGGAAGCGGCGCCAGCTCGCCGGCGTCGATGCGGCGCCCGAGTCGCTGCGCCACGGCGATCGCCATGACGACCCCGAGCATGCCGTCGAAGGACCCGGCGTCGGGCACGGTGTCGAGGTGGGAGCCGAGCAGCAGCGCGGGCAGACCGTCGGTGCGGCCCTCGCGGCGTCCGCAGATGTTGCCGGCGGCGTCCTGCCAGGTGCGCAGGCCGGCCTGCTGCATCCAGGCCGCCGTGAGCCGGTTGGCCCCCGCGTGCTCGGGGGTGAGGTAGATGCGTTCGAGGCAGTCGGGGCGCGAGGACCAACCGTCGAGCTGGCTGCAGCGTTCGAGCACACCCTCGGCGGTGGTCGGGTCGGCCAGCGAGTCCGGGACGGCGGTCACGACGCGTACACCTCGCGGGCCGCGCCGACGCCGCCGCCGGCCGTCACGCTCGCGCCCTCGGCGCGCAGCACCTGCTCGAGGCAGGCCAGCGTCGTCAGGACGGCGTCGGTGCGGGCGTTGTAGCCCATCGTGCCGATGCGCCACACCTTCCCGTGCAGCGGGCCGAAGCTGGTGCCGATCTCGATGCCGAAGTCCTCCAGCATCGCGGTGCGCACGCGGTCGCCGACCACGCCGTCGGGGATGTGGACCGCCACGACGTTGGTCATCTTGTGCGCGACGTCGCCGAACACCTCCAACCCCAACCCGCGGACGCCGGCCAGCATCGCCTCGCCGTGCAACCGGTGCCGCTCGATCGCCTGGGGGATGCCCTCCTCGACGAGGATCCGCGCGCACTCGCGCGCGCCCCACAGCATGGTGGTGGCCTCGGTGTGGTGGTTGAGCCGGCGCGGACCCCAGTAGGCCATGATCTGCGCGAGGTCGAGGTAGTTCGAGGCGATGCGGCTGCCGCGCGGGGTGTCGGCTGCGTCGCCTGCGTCGGCGATGCCGGCCTCGATGTGGCGGCGGGCCTCGATGACCTCCACCGCACGGGGGCCGATGGTGATCGGCGCACTGCCCGACGGCCCGCCCAGGCACTTCTGCAGGCCCGCGGTGACGACGTCGAGGTGCCAGGCGTCGGTGAGCAGCTCGTTGCCGCCGAGCGAGGCGGTGGTGTCGACGTAGAGCAGCACGTCGTGGCGGCGGGCGATCTCGCCGAACGCCGCCAACGGCTGGCACATCGTGGTGGAGGTGTCGCCCTGCACGGTGGCCAGCACCTTCGGGCGCACCCGGACGATCGCCTCCTCGACCAGCTCGGCGGGCACGACCTCGCCCCACGGCACTTCCACGGTGTGCACCTCGGCGCGGCAGCGTTCGGCGATCTCGGTCAGCAGGTGACCGAAGCGCCCGAACACCGGCACCAGCACGCGGTCGCCGGGCTCCAGCAGCGAGACCAGCGCCGCCTCGATGCCGGCCCGGGAGGTGCCGTCGACGAGGAACGTCTGCTCGTTCTCGGTGGCGAAGACCGTGCGGTAGAGCGCCATCGTCTCGTTCATGTACGCCGTCATCGCCGGGTCGTACTGGCCGACCAGGGCCGCGGACATGGCCCGCAGCACCCGCGGGTCGGCGTCGATCGGGCCCGGCCCCATGAGCATCCGCGGGGGCGGGTTGATGGGCAGGCTCACGCAGGTGCCTCCTGAGTCGTGGGCTGGGTCGTGGGCTGGGTCAGCGGCTGGGTCGGGGCGCCGGCGCGTGCCAGCTGTCGTCCCCAGTGGTGGTCGGGACGGTCGACGTCGATGGCGTTGCCGCGCACGACCGAGCGGGTGATGCGGCCGCCGTAGCGCAGGCCGTCGTAGGCCGAGATCGGGTTGCGGTGCGCCAGGCGGGTGGCCTCGATGCGGAACTCCACCCCGGTGTCGTAGATCGCCAGGTCGGCGTCGGCGCCCACCTCGATGCGGCCTTTGTGCGCCAGGCCCACGAGGTCGGCGGTGTTGCGCGACATCCAGCGGCTCACCTGGTGCAGGCCGATGTTGCGGCGCCGAGCCTCGAACGCGACGGCGCTGAACCCGACCTGGAGCCCCGAGACCCCGCCCCAGGCCTGCTGGAGGTCGCCGTCGCCGCGCTGCTTCTCCTCGGCCGTGGCCGGGGAGTGGTCGCTGACGACGGCGTCGATGACGCCCGCGCGCAGCGCCTGCCACAGCTGCTCGCGGTTGCCGGCGTCGCGGATCGGCGGGCAGCACTTGAACTGCGGGGAGGCGTCGGGGATCGACTCGGCGTTGAAGCACAGGTAGTGCGGGCAGGTCTCGACGGTCAGCGGCAGCCCCTCGGCGCGGGCGTCGGCGATGAGGTCGAGGGCGCGGGCCGAGGAGAGGTGCAGGATGTGGCCGCGCGCGCCGGTCTCGCGCACACCGTCGATGACCTGCTGGATCGCCGCGGTCTCGGCGGTGTCGGGCCGGGAGAGCAGGAAGTCGGCGTAGGCGCGCGAGGGCGGGGACGGCGCCTCCTCCAGCACGCGGGCGTCCTCGGCGTGCACGATCATCAGGCCGCCGAAGCGGCCGATCTCGGCGAGGTGCTCGCGGAACTGCTGCGGGTCGAGCGGGGGGAACTCCTCGACCCCGGACGGCGCGAGGAAGCACTTGAAGCCGAAGACACCGGCCTCCCACAGCGGTTCGAGGTCGGCGAGGTTGCCGGGGATCGCGCCGCCCCAGAAGCCGACGTCGACCATCAGCTGCCCGGCCGCCGCCTCCTGCTTGATGCGCAGATGCTCGACGGTGGTGGTCGGCGGGATCGAGTTGAGCGGCATGTCGATCAGCGTGGTCGCGCCGCCGAGCGCCGCGGCCTCGGTGGCCGAGGAGAAGCCCTCCCAGTGGGTGCGGCCCGGCTCGTTGATGTGCACGTGGGTGTCGACGACGCCCGGGACGACGAACGCGGTGTCGGGGGCGCGCAGCACCAGGCCCTCGACGGCGTCCAGAGCAGCGCCCGGATCTGCGTCGTCCGGCACCACGTCGACGGTCTCGATGCGGCCCTGCCGGATGCGCACGACGGCCGGCACGAACCGGTCGCCGACCAGCACGCGGCGTCCGGCCACGGCATCGATCCTCATGCGAAGCCCGGGATCGTCGCCCACGCACGGGGCTCGGCGGGCGCGCCCTCGCGCTCGATGGTGGCCTGGATGAGGCCGTAGGGACGGTCGGCGGCGTAGAAGACCTCGTTGGGGTTCTCCTGGCCGAAGGGGGAGAGGTCGACGAGGAAGTGGTGCTTGTTGGGGCACGACAGCTTCACCTCGCCGACCATCGGGTAGGCCTCCAGCACCGCCTTGCCCATGGCGAAGATCGTCTGCTGGAGCGCGAGGGAGTGCAGGCCGGCGAAGGTGGAGAGCAGCAGCTCGCGGATGCCGGTGAACAGCGCGTCGTAGTCGAGGCCGAGCTCGGTGTAGCGCCACCAGGCGGTGACGCTGGTGGCCAGGATGCGGTCGTCGGTCTCGACCAGCGTCGTGTAGCGGTCGCGCGGGAAGCCGTGGAACTCCGAGCCGGTCGACTTCAGCACCACGCAGTCCTTCAAGCCGCTGACGACGAAGGCCTCCTCGCCGTCGAACTGGACGACGGTCGTGCGGGTCTCGGTGCCGGCGCGCACGAAGGCGTGGTCGTGTGGGACGCCGTCGACCCCGATGCGCTTCCAGGCGTACTGCTCGGCCTCGAAACGCCCGCCGCTCACCCACTCGAAGCCGCCGACGAAGTGGCGGCCCAATCGCAGCAGGAAGTCCTCGGGGGCGCCGACGCCGAACTCCTGGGCGAAGGCGTAGACGGTGTTCTTCTGGGTGTCGGTGGCCACGACCTGGGAGTTGTCGCCCTCGGTGTGGCAGGTGACGAAGTCGCCGCGCAGCTGGCTGGTGACGTTGAGATCGGTGATCTCGTGGTAGCCCGGCCGGGCCGGGTCGGCGTCGCGGGTGACCCGCACCAGGCGGCACTCGGCCTTCCCGTACTGGTTGGCTCCGAGCACGATGTCTCCAACTGCCATGGTTCCTCAGCTTCCGCGATAGGTGGTGTAGGCGAACGGGCTCAGCAGCAGCGCGACGTGGTAGTGCGGCTGGTCGTCGGTGACGGCGAAGACCAGCTCGACCTCGGGGTAGAGGGTCGATCGGGCTGCGGCTGCGAACCACGGACCGGTGGCGAACACCAGGCGGTAGGTCCCAGGGCCGGGGAGGGTCTGGTCGGCGAACCGCACGCGCCCGTCGGCGTCGGTGGCGGTGGCCGCGAGCTCGATGCGCTGCGCATCGAGCAGCACGACGTCGAGGCCGGCCGCGGGGCGGCCGAGCGCGGCGTCGAGGACGTGGGTCGAGAGCGTGGTCATGCGATCGCCTGCGTCGGGGACTCGTCGGCGGCGTCGAGCAGGTCGCCGAGCCGCAGCAGGGCGATCTCGGCGAGCTGGCCGATCACCACGGCGTCCTCGGTGGCCGGGTCGTGGGTGAGGCGCTGGTCGAGCAGCGCCAGCAGCTCCTCGGCGCTGCGGCCCTTGGCCCGGACGAGGTAGATGCGACCGAACTTCTCCTCGTAGGCGGCGTTGCCGGCGCGCAGCCGCGCGGCGACGTCGGCGTCGTCGCCGACCCCGGCCTGCTCGCGGCTGCTGAGCGCGGCGGCCGCGGCGTCGCCGGTGTGCCGCTCCCCGATGCGCGGGTGGTCGGCCAGCGCGCCGTCGACCTCGGCGATCGTCCAGCCCGCCGCCAGCTCGCGGGCGGCGGCCAGCACGGCGTCCTGGTCGGCGAAGGGGCGGGCGTCGGCGAGTGCCGTCGTCCAGCTCTCGATGCGCGCGCACGCCGTCAGCGCCGTGACCACCTCGGCCCTCGGCATCGCGTTGAACTCCTGCACCAGCACGTCTCACCCCGTTCCGGCCCTGAAACTAGGACCCGGTCGTTTCGCGGAACCGAAACCAGCGTTTCAGAGGCGTAACGGTTCGCGGGGTTCGGCGCGCGGGTGGGGTGGGAATCGGCGGTCTGAGTCACCGGGCGCCCGGTGACTCCTGCCATTGGTCAGGCAAGACTTGCGTCACGAACCGACAGACTCAGCTGACCAATCTCCCGGATCCCGGCTGATGGCGTCCGCGTCAGGCCAGCGTGACCGCGAGTTGCAGCAGCGCCCGGTCGCGGTCGGGCGCTCCGACCAGGCAGACGCCGGCGGGGAGTCCGGTCGTCGTGCTGACCGGCACGCTCACCGCGGGCAGCCCGCCGAGGCCGGCCAGGCAGGTGAGGCGCAGGGTGGCCTCGCGGGTGGCCTGGAGGCGATCGGCCAGGCCGGTGCCGAGCTCGGGTGCTGTCGTCGGCGCCGAGGGCAGCACGAGCACCCGGTCGCCGAGCAGTTCGCGGATGCGGGCCCGCGCCGCGACGACCACGTCGTAAGCGGCGTGCGCCTCGGCGTTGGTGACCTGCGAGGCGTTCTCGAAGCGGGCGCGCACGTCGGGTCCGAGCACGTCGAGGCGGCCTTGCAGGAACGGCGCCCGCACCTGCCAGGCCTCCCATGCCTGCCAGGTCGAGAACGCCCGCACCCAGAGGTCGAGGTCGGCCAGCGGCCAGGTCTCGCGGACGACGAGCCCGCGGTCGGCGATCCAGCGGTCGCACGCGGCGGCGACGTCGTTCTCGGCCAACCGCAGCAGTTCGGGGACGACGACGAGGTCGAGGCCGCCGTCCGGCTCGCTCTGATCGGGCAGCAGCACCTCGCCGACCAGCGCCAGCAGGTCGGCGCTGCGGGTGAACCAGCCGACGGTGTCGAAGGTCGGTGCCAGCGCCAGCAGCCCGTGCCGGTCGACGACGTCGTGCGTGGTGCGGATGCCGTAAAGGCCCTGATAGGCCGCCGGCACCCGGATCGAGCCGCCTGTGTCGGTGCCCAGCCCGATCGTCGCCTGGCCGAGGGAGACCGCAGAGGCCGACCCGGACGACGATCCGCCGCTGATGCGGTAGGGCGCCTTCGGGTTCGGCGGGGTGCCGGTGTGGGCGTTGGTGCCGGCCAGGCTGTAGGCGAACTCGTCGGTGCGGGCGATGCCACGGACCGCCGCACCGGCCTCGACCAGGGCGGAGACCACGGCGGCGTCCCCGCGCTCGACCGTGGCCTCGGCCTCCCAGCTCGGGTTGCCGGCGCCGATCACGTGGCCGGCGACGGCGTAGAGGTCCTTGACGGCCACGCTCTCCCCGGTGAGCGGGCCGGTGGCCGCGCCCGGCACCAGCGGGTCGCCGACGACCCGCCAGATGCGTGTGTCGAGCGCCGGCGCGGGCACCGACACGTGGGCGGCGGTCACCTTCCAGCCGTCGGCGAAGCGCGCCCACAGCTGGGTCTGCTGGCCGCGGCCGCCGCGCGCGAGCTCGGTGACGGCGACGACGAGGGCGTGGTCGGCGTCGATGGTCTGTACGTGGGTCTGCACGATCCGGCGCTGCGGCGCACCGCCCCGGCCGCTGCGGAACGCGCTGATGCGCTCGTGCCCCACCAGCAGCCCGTTCGCGTCGCCGCGCAGGGTGGTGGACGCGTCGGCGAAGAGCCGGTCGAGGGTCGCGACGTCGTCGGCCATGAGGGCCCGCTCGTACTCCCAGAACGCCTCGACCAGGCCGTCGGGCACCGGCAGGGCCGCGCCGGTCGCCGTCATGACGGCGTCCCGAGGTGCGCGAAGTCGGCCTTGCGGATGCGGGCGTGCACGCCCTTGACGACGTCGACCACCTGGGAGATGTCGAAGTCGGTGGCCGCCGAGAGGTAGGCGTAGGCCATGCGGGGGTCCATCCCGTGGCGCGCCTGGAGCAGGGCGATCGCGGCGCGCACGCAGTTGCTCATCGCGACGTCGAGGTCCTCGTCGAGGCCGGTCGGGATGAGGTGGTCGGCGTCCTCGGCCAACGGTCCGGCGAGCTCGCCGAAGCGCCGCACGGCGTCCTCGTGCGCGACGACGTCGAGGCGCACGGTCGCGCGCAGCGACGCCTCCATCGCGGTGAGCGCCACCTCGCCGTCACCCTGCGCGAAGTGCGGGTCGCCGACGTAGACCAGGCCGCCCTCGGCCTGCACCGGCAGGTAGAGCGTGGCGCCGGGCACCAGCAGGTTGATGTCGATGTTGCCGCCGTGCGCGCCGGGCGGCACCGAGTGCGGCCGCTGGTCGCCGGCCACCGCGACGCCGATGATCCCCAGGAACGGTCGCAGCGGGAACCGCGCGTGCTGCTCGCCCCCGGGCACCAATGGCAGCTCCCCGTGGACGCCGTCCGCGGCCACGCGGGCGAAGGCCGAGAACACCGCACCGTCGTCGGCCAGCGGGTACTCGCCGGGCAGCGCGCCGCGGCCGTGCCGGTTCGACACCACCCCGTAGGGCACCCGCGGGGTGGTCTCGAGGATCGTCACCGCCAGCAGGTCGCCCGGCCGAGCGCCGTGCACCGCGACCGGTCGGCTCACCACGTGCGGTCCGTCGACGCCGAAGGTGCGCGGCGTCTCGGAGGCCGCGAGCGCGACGGCGTCGCGCAGCACGGGCACCTCGTAGGGGGCGAAGAACCGTTCGGGATCACGGCCCTGGTCCTCCAGGATCCCCTCGTGGCTCAGGGTGTCGAAGGTGACCTCGCTGCCCGGCTCGACGGTGAGGATCGGGGCGTCGGTCGCGCACGGCAACCGCCCCCACAGGACCTGGTCGACGGTCGGGGCGACGTACTCGCCCCGGATCTCGCCGTCCCCGACTTCGAGCACGCGCATGGCGCGAAGCCTAGGGGGAGCGTGTTGCGGGGATGTTGTGGCGCGGGGGTGGGTGGGGCTGGTGGCGGCGAAAGATTCGGCGGGTGAGCGCTGAAGCTTCGGCGGGTACCCGCTGAAACTTTCGCTGCGGTGTCGAAGCTTCGGCCGGGAACCGAAAGAATCGGCGGGTACCCGCTGAAACTTTCGGCACGGTGCCGAAGCTTCGGCCGGGAACCGAAAGAATCGGCGGGTACCCGCTGAAACTTTCGGTCACCGCCCCCGGCTCATCCGTGCACCGGGCCTCAGCCCTCGGCCACCCGCAGCAACCCCGGCCCGAAGACGAACCGCTCGACGGTGAGCCGCAGCGCGACCCGGTCGGGGTTCTCGCGCGGCTGGCGGTAGCGGGAGGCGTAACGCTCGACGGCGCGGGCCACCGAGGCGGCGTCGTCGCGCAGCTCGGCGGTGCCCTCGATCGTCGACCAGCGGGGGCCGTCGACCTGGCAGGCCGCGATCTGCCCGGCCCCGGCGCCGGCGAGCACGTTGCGGGCCTTGCGCGAGCCGGGGTTGGTGATCACCCACGCGCACTCCTGCTCGGGGTCGAGCGCGACCCCGACCGGGACGACGTGGGGCCGCCCGTCGGGGCGCAGCGTCGTCAGCGTGCACAGGTGCCGCTGGGTCCAGAACTCCAGCAGCGGCGCGGGGATCTCGCCCCAGCCGGGCTCGAACGAACTCATCTCAGACCCACCTCGAGAACCAGATGCGGTCGAGCCACTCGGAGTGGGTGAGCAGCCCGTTGGTGTAGATCGGCCAGAACCAGGCGAAGTTCGCGATCACCAGCACCACGAAGGTGCCGCCGGCGATGACGCCGATCGTGCGTCGTCGGGTGGCGCCCTCGTCGCTGCCGATCATCCGCCCGATCGTCAACGTCAGCGCCAGCACGAGGAAGGGCAGCGAGACGATGATGTAGTAGAGGAAGATCGGCCGGTCGGCGTAGAGCAGCCACGGCAACCAGGTGGAGGCCACCCCCACGACCGCGAGCCCGAAGCGCCAATCGCGCGCCCCGGCCCACATGAGGACGGCGTAGAGCAGCGCCAGGCATCCGCCCCACCACAGGGCCGGCGTGCCGATGAGCAGCACCTGACGCAGGCAGTCGCTGCCGGCCGGGGCCTCGCAACCGCGGGTGCCGGGCTGGATGCCGGTGTCGGCGGCCACCCCGACGGGTCGGTTGAGGAACAGCCAGCCCGAGGGCTGCGAGGCGTAGGTGTGGGTGGCGCAGTTCAGGAAGTGGGTGTGGAAGATGTAGACGTCGTGGTGGTAGTGCCACAGCGACTCGAGGTTGGTCAGGATCGTGCCGGGCCCGGACCGGTCGTAGTCGTCGGCCGTCGGCCACCGCTTCTCGGGGTCGAGCTCGGCCTGGAGGCTCTCGCCCTGGCAGCCCTGCTCGGCCACGAACTGCGTGTACTGGGTCGAGGAGAGGTGCTGCTCGTAGGCGCCGGCGTGCATGAGCCAGCCGGTCCAGGTGGCCAGGTAGACCACGAACCCGACGACGACCAGGTAGCCGAAGGCGGGCAGCCCGTCGGCGACGAGCGCCTTCAGCCACGCGTGCCGCACCCCGAAGGAGCGCCGGGCGCCGGCCGACCACGCCACCAGCAGGACGCCGAACGCCGCGAGCGGGTAGATCGCGGTCCACTTGGTGCCGCAGGCCAGGCCGAAGCAGACGCCGGCTGCCAGCAGCCACGGCCGCCACAGCAGTGCCCGTACCGGGCCCCAGGACGCCGGGTCGTCGATGCGCTCGGGCACGAGCGCCGCCATCCGCGACCGCGACCAGTCGCGGTCGTTGACCAGGCAGGCCACCGCGCAGAGGGTGAAGAAGGCCAGGAAGATGTCGAGCAGCGCCAGCCGGGAGAGCACGAACTGCAGGCCGTCGAACATCAGCAGGACGCCGGCCACCAGCCCCAGCGCGGTCGACCCCGTGACGCGGCGGGCCAGGCGCACCATGACCAGCACCATCAGCGACCCGACGATCGCCGAGGCGATGCGCCAGCCGAAGGGGTCCATGCCGAACGCCTTCTCGCCCAGCCCGATCAGCCATTTGCCGACCTCGGGGTGGACGATCATCGACGGGGTGTCCTTCCACAGGCCCGTGGTGGTGCCCGCGAGGATCTTGTCGTTGGCGTCGCTCACGTAGTCGTGCACGTAGCCCTGGTTGATCAGCGACCAGGCGTCCTTGGCGTAGTAGGTCTCGTCGAACTCGAACTCCTTCGGCGAGCCGAGCTTCCACAGCCGCAGGAAGAACGCGAGCAGCGTGAGCCCGATCGCCGCGGACCAGCCGATGAAGGGGTCCTCGAGGTCGAGGCGCCCGCGCGCCCGCTGCCAGGCCGACGGCACGGGCCGACCCTCGGCGGTGCTCCCGAGGAGCTGCCGGCCGGACGCGTCGCGCTCGGACGCGGGCGGGGCGGTCGTGGTCACGGGACGGAACTCTACGGACCCCCACCGACGTTCCGGCGTCCGCGCGCGGGTTTGCGATGATGCGGCCCATGACCGCCCCCGCGAACGCCCCCGCCGGCCCCGGTGGCGGCCCCACCGGCGGTGCCGGCGTCCTCGTGCTCGCCGGGACGCCGATCGGCCGGGTCGGCGACGCGCCGCCCCGCCTGGCCGAGGAGCTGCTGGCGGCGGAAGTGATCGCCGCGGAGGACACCCGCCGGCTGCGGCGCCTGCTCGGCGATCTCGGCATCGAGCCGAGCGCGCGCATCGTCTCCTACTTCGAGGGCAACGAGGCGGCCCGCACCCCGGTGCTGCTCGAGGAGCTGCTGGCCGGACGCCGGGTCGTGCTCGTCACCGACGCCGGCATGCCGAGCGTCTCCGACCCGGGGTACCGCCTGGTCGCCGCAGCGGTCGAGGCCGACGTGCGGGTCACCGCCGTCCCCGGCCCCAGCGCCGTGCTCACCGCGCTCGCGGTCAGCGGCCTGCCGGTCGACCGCTTCTGCTTCGAGGGCTTCCTGCCGCGCAAGGCCGGCGAGCGCGAGCGCCGCCTCCAGGGCCTGGCGTCCGAGGAGCGCACGCTCGTCTTCTTCGAGGCCCCGCACCGCACCGAGGCCGCCCTGCGCGCCCTGGCCGACGCCTTCGGCGCCGACCGCCCGGCCGCCGTCTGCCGCGAGCTCACCAAGACCCACGAGGAGGTCGTGCGCGGCCCGCTGGCCGAGCTGGCCGCCTGGGCCGCCGACGGCGTCCGCGGCGAGGTCACCCTCGTCGTCGCCGGCGCGAGCCCCACCGCCGTCGACACCGATCCGGCCAGCCTGCGCGCGGCCGTCGCCGAGCGTGAGGCCGCCGGCACCGCGCGCAAGGAGGCGATCGTCGAGGTCGCCAGGATTGCCGGCGTCCCCAAGCGCGTGGTCTACGACCTCGTGCACAAGCCCGCCACCGGAGGACCGACCCCATGATGAGCACGAGCACCCTCACCGAGTTCTCCCGCGACGGACTCACCTTCGACGTCATCGACACCGGCCCCCGCGACGGCGACCCGGTCATCCTGCTGCACGGCTTCCCCGAGCGGGCGAGCTCGTGGGAGCAGGTCGCGGCCCGGCTGCACGAGGCCGGCCTGCGCACCCTGGCCGTCGACCAGCGCGGCTACAGCCCCCGGGCGCGACCGCGGCGGGTCCGCGACTACCGCACCACCGAGCTCGCGGACGACGTCGCCGTGCTCGCCGAGCTGCTCCACGAGCAGACCGGACGCCGTCCGCACCTGGTCGGACATGACTGGGGCAGTGCGGTGGCCTGGACCCTCGCGATGCGCCACCCCGACCTCATCCGCTCGCTCACGGCGGTCTCGGTGCCGCATCCCGGCGCTTTCCTGCGCTCGGAGTTCACCTCCACCCAGTTCCTGAAGTCCTGGTACTTCGTGCCGTTCACCGCGCCGTTCGTCATGACCGCCCTGGCCCGGCGTCCGCGGCTGATCGACCCGATGCTGCGCCGTTTCGGCATGACGCCTGCGGAGGTCGCCCGCTTCCACACCGGCATCGTCGGCTACGGCGTCCTGCCCTACGGGCTGCACTGGTACCGCGCCATGGCACTGGCCGACCGCGGCCTGCTGGCCGAGCAGGTGCGGGTGCCCACGACGCTGGTGTGGAGCGACGGCGACGTCGCCGTCGGACGCCACGGGGTTGAGGGGACGGCGGCGCGCATGGCACCCGAGGCCGACTACCGGCTGGTGGTGCTCGAGGGCGTCACCCACTGGATCCCCACCCAGGCGCCCGAGCCGCTGGCCGCGGCCATCCTGGCGCGCGTGGCGGCGTCGTGAGCCCGAACGCGGGCGCCCGCACCGAGCGGCCGCCGGCCCCCGAGCCGCTGCCGCACCCGGTCGTCGACAACCACTGCCACCTCGACATCGCCCGCGGCGACCTCGAGACCCCCGCCCTGCCGGTCGCCGAGGCGATCACCGCGGCCGCGGCGGTCGGCGTCCCGCGCATCGTGCAGATCGGCTGCGATCTCGAGCGGGCCCGCTGGGCGGTCGCCGCGCTGGCCGACCACCCGCAGCTGGTGGCGGGCGTCGCGCTGCACCCCAACGAGGCGCCGCTCGTGGTCGCGGCGGGCCGGTTGGACGACGCGATGGCCGAGCTCGAGCAGCTCGTCCGCAGCCACGACCGGGTGCGCGCGGTGGGGGAGACCGGCCTGGACTTCTTCCGCACCGGCGAGGACGGCATCGCGGCCCAGGTCGAGTCCTTCCGGCGCCACATCGACCTCGCCAAGCGCACCGACAGCACGCTGGTGATCCACGACCGCGACGCCCACGACGCCGTCCTGCGGGTGCTCGACGAGGAGGGGGCTCCCGAGCGCTGGGTCATGCACTGCTTCTCCGGGGACGCCGCGTTCGCGCGCGCCTGCCTCGACCGCGGCGCCCACCTCTCCTTCGCCGGCACCGTCACGTTCGGCAACGCCGGGCACCTGCGCGAGGCGTTGGCGATGGCGCCGCAGGACCGCCTCCTGGTCGAGACCGACGCCCCCTTCCTCACCCCCGCGCCCCACCGGGGGCGGCTCAACGCCAGCTACCTGATCCCGATCACGATGCGGCTGATGGCGCAGGTGCGCGGGGAGGATCTCGGCGAGCTGTGCGCGGCCGTCGAGGCGAACACCGATCGGGCCTTCGGCGGCTCCTGGTGATGCTCGGGTAGTCCTCGGGTCGGGCATCCGAAGGTGCGAGGAAGCGCCTCTCACCGGTTTCTCATCAACGCGGCACACGACAGCCGTCAATTGCCCCTCTGACCTGCGAGAACGCCGTTCTCAAGCACGGCTCCTCAGCGTCGAGAGCCTCCTCACATCGGTGCAAGGGAGTTTGCATCGGCGGGTGGCGGGCTGTTCTCATCGATCCTCGACGGCCGGGATCGGGACCGATTCTGACCGGCGCATCACCGACAGATCCTGCTCCACTCGCGGTCTCCCACCGCACACCGACGCCTCCGTGGCCACGGTGCCCGGAGCAGTCCTCCCCGAACTGTCGCGCCGGCACCCGAGGCCCGGAGAGCACGACGTTCGGAGCACTGTGCACCACCTCACCAGGCTGACCCGCTGGGCGGCCGCCTCTCTCGACCGCGCCAGCAAGAACCGCAGCCTGGTGGTCGCCCTGACCGCCGTGGTGGTCGCCGCCGTCGCCGGCACGACCCTGGGCTACCGGGCGTTCTCGACCACCGTGACGCTCACCCTCGACGGGCACCGGCAGACCGTGCACACCTTCAGCGGCACCGTCGGCGACGTGCTCCGCGAGGAGGGCATCGACCTCGGCCCGCACGACGTCGTCCTGCCCGACCCCGACGAGACGGTCACCGACGGCTCCGCGATCAGCGTCCGCTTCGGCCGCCAGCTCACGGTGTCGGTCGACGGGCAGGAGAAGACCTACTGGGTCACCTCCACCACCGTGGCCGGCGCCCTGGGCGAGATCGGCCGCGAGTTCACCGACGCCGACCTGTCGCTGAGCCGCGGCGGACTCATCGACCGCTCCGGCGCCACGCTCGACGTCGTCACCCCCAAGACCCTCACCGTGGTCATCGGCGGCCGCAAGCCCGAGCGCCGCACCCTCACCGCCTCCACCGTCGCCGACGCGCTCGACGACCTCGGCGTGACGGTCGGCCGGCACGACGTGGCCAAGCCCGGACTCGACACCCCGATCCACGACGGCGACCGGATCGTGTTCACCGACGTGCGCATCGTCAAGCGCTTCGTCGCCGGTGAGGAGGTGCCCTTCGGCACCATCCGCCGCGAGGACGCCTCGGCCCCCGTCGGTCAGGACACCGTCGTCCGCGCCGGCCGCGACGGCCTGCGCAACGTCACTTACCGCCTCGTCTACCGCAACGGCCAGCTCACCGTGCGCACCGTGCTGCGCCAGAGCGTGCTGCGTGCGCCCGTCGACCAGATCCTCTCGGTCGGCACGAAGGCGCCGGTCGCGAACTTCGCGGGCGGCTCGACGGTCTGGGACCGCCTCGCCCAGTGCGAGTCCGGCGGCAACTGGGCCACCAACACCGGCAACGGCTACTACGGCGGTCTCCAGTTCAGCCTCGGCACCTGGCAGGCCTATGGCGGATCGGGTCTGCCGAGCAACGCCTCGCGCGAGACCCAGATCGCCATCGCCACCAAGGTCCGCGACGCATCCGGCGGGTACGGCGCCTGGCCGGCCTGCGCGGCGTCCCTCGGCCTGCCGCGCTGACGGAGCCGTCCAGCGACAGCTCCGCACGTGACGCACCCATCGATCGGACGGCGGTCGGGCCCGGCCCGGCCGCCGTCCGGCATGACCGGCCCCTGGCCTAGTCTGGCGCCCATGTCCGATCCCGCTGCGCCTCGGCTGTTGGGGCCCGCGGAGATCCGTGCGCTGGCCGCCGAGCTCGACCTGCGCCCCACCAAACAGCGCGGCCAGAACTTCGTCATCGACCCCAACACCGTGCGGCGCATCGTGCGCGAGTCCGGAGTGGGGGCCGGTGACGTCGTCGTCGAGGTCGGCCCCGGTCTGGGGTCGCTGACCCTGGCGTTGCTGGAGGTGGTCGACCGGGTGGTCGCCATCGAGCTCGACGACCTGCTGGCCGGACGCCTGCCGCGCACCATCGCCGAGTACGCCCCCGACCACGTCGACCGGTTCGAGGTCGTGCTCGCCGACGCGCTGCGCGTGCGCGAGCTGCCCGGTCCGGCGCCGTCCGCGCTCGTGGCGAACCTGCCCTATAACGTCTCGGTGCCGGTGCTGCTGCACCTGCTCGACCTGCTGCCCTCCCTCGAACGCGGCCTGGTGATGGTGCAGGCCGAGGTGGCCGACCGGCTGGCCGCGCGTCCGGGCTCGAAGGTCTACGGCGTCCCGTCGGTCAAGGCCGCCTGGTACGCCGACGTGCGCCGCGCTGGCGCCATCGGCCGCAACGTCTTCTGGCCCGCACCCAACGTCGACTCCGGCCTGGTCGCATGGACCCGGCGCGAACCGCCCACCACCGCGGTGGCCAAGGAGCGGGTCTTCGAGGTCGTCGACGCCGCCTTCGCCCAGCGTCGCAAGGCGCTGCGCGGCGTCCTGCGCTCCCTCGCCCCCGCCGAGCAGGTGGACGCCGCCCTCGCCGCCGCGGGCGTCGACCCGCTGGCCCGCGGGGAGTCGCTGGGCATCGAGGAGTTCGTCGCGATCGCGGAGGGACTCGCATGAGCCAGCAGGAGGCCCGGTCGGTGACCGTGCGGGCGCCGGCCAAGATCAACCTCTTCCTCGGGGTCGGTCCGGTGCGCCCCGACGGCTACCACCCGCTGGCCACCGTCTACCAGGCGATCGCGCTCTACGACGACGTCACCGTCACCGACGACGAGCGCTGGTCGGTGCAGCTCACCGGCGAATCGCGCATCGATCTGGCCGAGGTGCCCGCCGACGACACCAACATCGCGATCCGCGCCGGCCGGCTGCTCGTCGAGCACCACGGGCTGGGGGAGCGGGCCGCCCGCATCGAGATCCACAAGGGCATCCCGGTCGCCGGGGGCCTGGCCGGCGGGTCGGCCGACGCGGCTGCCACCCTGGTCGCGCTCGACCGGCTCTGGGACCTCCAGACCCCCGACGACGAACTGCTCGAGCTGGCGGGCCGGCTCGGCTCCGACGTCCCCTTCGCGCTGCTCGGCGGCACCGCCGCCGGCACCGGGCGCGGCGAGCTCGTCGAGCCGGTCGCCGACACCGGGTCGTGGTGGTGGCTGGTCGTGGAGAACGACGAGGGCCTCTCGACCCCGGCGGTCTACGCGGCCTTCGACCGGCTCGCCCACGAGATCGGCGACGGCACGGTGGCCGACCCGATCATCCCGCCGGCGCTGCTGGCGGCCCTGGCCGAGGGTGACGTCGCCGGGCTCGCCGCCTCGGTCGGCAACCACCTCACCGACCCGGCGCTGCTGCTGCGCCCCGACCTCGCCCACACCTTCGAGGACGCCGAGGCGGCCGGCGCCCTGGTCGCGCTGCTGTCGGGCTCGGGTCCGACCGTGCTGCTGCTGTGCGAGTCGATGGCCCACGCCCACATCGTCCACCGCGAGATGGTCGACAAGGGGCACACGCGGGTCTCCGCCGTCCCGGCCCCGGTCTCCGGCGTCCACGTGGTGACCTCGCCGTGGTGAACCTCCTCAACCTCGAGCGGGTCTCGAAGTCCTACGGCGTGCGGCCCCTGCTCAGCGAGGTCTCGCTCGGCATCGGCGCGGGCGACCGCATCGGCATCGTCGGGCGCAACGGCGACGGCAAGACGACGCTGCTCGAGGTGATGACCGGCCTGGAGGAGCCCGACTCCGGCCGGGTCTCGCGCCAGCGGGGGCTGCTCATCGGCTACCTGCACCAGGGCGACGAGCTCGACGACACCCACACCGTGCGCGAGTCGGTGCTCGGCGGCCGCTCCGACCACGAGTGGGCCGCCGACCCGCGCACCCGCGAGGTCGTGGAGGTGCTGCTCGCCGGGGTCGCGCTCGACCGCGCCGTCGTCGGCCTCTCCGGCGGTGAACGACGCCGATGCGCGCTGGCCGCGCTGCTGCTCGGCGACCACGACCTCGTCGTCCTCGACGAGCCCACCAACCACCTCGACGTCGAGGCCGTGGCGTGGCTGGCCGACCACCTCGTGCAGCGCACGTTCGCGCTCGTCGTCGTCACCCACGACCGGTGGTTCCTCGACGCCGTCTCGCAGTGGACCTGGGAGGTGCACGACGGCGCCGTCGACGTCTACGAGGGCGGGTACGCCGCCTTCGTGCTGGCCAAGGCCGAGCGGCAGCGCCAGGCCGCCGCCTCGGAGTCGCGGCGCCAGAACCTGGTGCGCAAGGAGCTGGCCTGGCTGCGCCGCGGAGCGCCGGCGCGCACCTCCAAGCCGAAGTTCCGCATCGACGCCGCCAACCAGCTCATCGAGGACGTCCCGCCGCCGCGCGACCGCTTCGAGCTCCAGCGCTTCGCCACCCAGCGGCTCGGCAAGGACGTCATCGACGTCGAGGACGTCGACCTCGCGCGCGGCGAGCGGACGCTGCTCTCCCGCGCCACCTGGCGCATCGGGCCCGGCGACCGCATCGGCATCGTGGGGGTCAACGGCGCCGGCAAGACCTCGGTGCTGAACCTGCTGGCCGGCGAGCTCGCGCCGTCCGCGGGCCGGGTGCGGCACGGGCGCACCATCGCGCTCCAGCACCTCACCCAGCAGCTCGACCACCTCGACCCCGAGGCGCGGGTGCTGCCGAGCGTGGAGTCGATCCGGCGGCTGACCAAGACCGTCGACGGCTCCGAGCTCACCGCCACCTCGATGCTCGAGCGGTTCGGGTTCACCGGCGACCGGCTCACCGCCCGCATCGGCGACCTCTCCGGCGGCGAACGGCGCCGGCTCCAGCTGCTGCGGCTGCTGCTCATGGAGCCGAACGTGCTGCTGCTCGACGAGCCCACCAACGACCTCGACATCGAGACCCTCACCGTGCTCGAGGACTTCCTCGACGGCTGGCCCGGCACCCTCATCGTCGTCTCCCACGACCGCTACTTCCTCGAGCGGGTCACCGACTCGGTGTGGGCGCTGCTCGGCGACGGGCAGATCTCGATGCTGCCGCGCGGCATCGAGGAGTACCTCGAACGGCGCCTGCCCGCACACCTCGAGCCGCGCGTCGACGCCGTCCCGGCCGCCGCCGCTGCCCCTGCCGCTGCCGCTGCCGCTGCGCCGGCCACCGCGGACGCCGTCCCGGCGACGTCGCGGGCCAAGGCCGGCAGCGCCGAGGAGCGGGCCGCGCGCAAGGTGATGGCCCGCATCGACCGGCAGCTGGAGCGGCTGGCCGAGCGCGAGGCCGAGTTGAACGCCGCCATCGCCGCGGCCGCCCAGGACTACGAGCGGCTCGCGACCCTCGCCGCCGAGCTCGACGCCGTCACCGCCGAGCGCGAGGAGCTCGAGCTGGAGTGGTTGGAGGCGGCCGAGGCCGTCGAGTGAGACCGCGCCGGTTCCGGTGACGGGCCGGTCGTCGGGGCTGGACCCGGCGGGTGGTGCGGACTCCTCCGATCGGTCAGATCCGCGCCGTGGCGCGAATCTCGCGCGGCCCGCTGCCGATGGGAGGGGCATGTCCCCCCGAGATGTGCTCGTCCTCTCCGGCGGCGCCTCGCGGGGCGCCGTCCAGGTGGGCATGCTCGATGTGCTGCTCTCCTACGGCGTCCGGCCCGCGGCGTACGTCGGCACCTCCGTCGGTGCGCTGAACGCCGTGTTCCTCGCCTGCCACCCCGGCTACGCCGGCGTCGCGCGGCTGGCCGAGCACTGGCGCGGCATCCGCGCCCAGGACATCTTCCCGGGCCGCGCCTGGAACAGGCTGGGCCACGTCGTGCGCCACCCCACCTCGCTCTACCCGACCACCGGCCTGGAGTCGCTGGTGCGGCGCTGGACCGACGTCGCCCGGCTCGAGGACCTCCCGGTGCCGGTGCGGGTGACGACCACCCGCATCGACGGCGGCCACGCCAGCTACCACGCGACCTACCACGACCGCGGCGACCTGCTCGGCGTCCTGCTCGCCTCCACGGCGCTGCCCGGGATCTTCGAGCCGGCCCGGCTCACCGAGCCCGACGGGACGACGAGCATGCACGTCGACGGCGGCATCGCCGACCTCGTGCCCGTCGCCGGCGCCGCCGAACTGGCACCAGACCGGGTCTTCGTGCTCGACGCCAGCGTCGACGCGATGCGCCGCAAGGCCCGCACGCCGCTCGACGTCCTCCTGGCCAGCCTCGCGGTCTCGATGCGGGTGCGCCCCGACATCGCCTTCCCGCCCGGCGTCGAGGTGGTGCACCTGACCGCCCCCGACCTCGGGGTGCGGATGAACGACTTCTCCCGCACCGCCGACCACATCGCGCTCGGACGCTCCTGCGCCGAGGCGGTGTTGGGGGCGCGGTTGGTGGCCTGAGGGGCCTGCAGGTTTCCCCGGCTGACCGGGGAAACTGGCACATAGTGGGCGAAGTTTCGCCCACTAACATCAGGTTTCCCCGGCTGACCGGGGAAACCTGACGCGGCTCAGCCCTCCGCGAACGGAGCGAGCAGCGTGCGCAGCAGCCCGGCCAGCCGGTCGCGGTCGGCGGCGTCCATCTCGGCGAGGATCTCCTGCTCGGCGTCGAGCAGCGCGCCGAACGCCGCGTCGACGGCGTCCTTGCCGTCGGGGGTGAGGCGCACGATGACGCCGCGCCGGTCGTCGGGGTCGGGGGAGCGCTCGACGTAGCCGCGGGCCGCCAGCCGGTCGACGCGGTTGGTCATCGTGCCGCTGGTCACCAGCGTCTCGCGCAGCAGGCGGCCGGGGGAGAGCTCGTAGGGCTCGCCGGCGCGACGCAGGGCCGCCAGCACGTCGAACTCCCACGACTCGATGCCCTGCGCGGTGAAGGCCTCGCGGCGGGCGAGGTCGAGGTGGCGCGCGAGGCGGGAGATGCGGCTGAAGACGGCGACGGGTGCGAGGTCGAGGTCGGGGCGCTCCCGCACCCAGGCCTCGACCAGGTCGTCCACCTCGTCGCGCATGCCGCCATGGTACGCCCATCGAGAATCTTGACGTCGAGATGTCTGGTGCCGTCGGGCCGACCCGGCCGTTAGGGTCGCCGCCGTGAGCGAACTCCTCGACGTCCGGCTCCCCGAGGTCACCCTGCGCGCGCTGACCTGGGGCGATCCCGCGGACGCCGACCGGCCGCTCGCCCTGCTGCTGCACGGCTTCCCCGACACCGCCCACACCTGGCGCCATCTCGGCCCGCGGCTGGCCGAGGAGGGGTACCGCGTGGTCGCGCCGTTCACCCGCGGCTACGGACCCTCCGAGATCCCCGTCGACGGGTCGTTCCACGTGCCGGCGCTGGTGAGCGACGCGATCGGCGTCCACCGGGTGCTCGGCGGCGACCATCGCGCGGTCGTCGTCGGCCACGACTGGGGTGCCATCACCGCCAACGCGCTGGCCGCGTGCCCTGACGCCCCCTTCGCGCGGGTCGTGGCGATGGCGGTGCCGCCGCTCTCGGCCATGGGCCACCTCGCGCCCGACCCGCTCGGCTACCTCACCACGCTCGCGCGGCAGGCGCGGATGAGCTGGTACATCGGGTTCAACCAGCTGCCGCGCCTGCCCGAGGCGCGCTTCGACCGGCTCGTGGCCGGGTTGTGGGCCGCCTGGTCGCCGGGCTACGACGCCAGCGTCGACCTGGCCTACCTGCGCCGCAGCGTCGACACCCCCGAGCGGCGCAGCGCCGTCCTCGGCTACTACCGCGCCTTCCGGACGGCGTGGCGCCCGCCCGCGCGCTACCGCGCCCACCGGCGCTGCTGGCTCGCCGACCCGATCCGACCGCTGCTCTACCTGCACGGCGCGGACGACGGGTGCCTGAACCCGCGCTACGTCGAGCGGGTCGCGGCGCACCTGCCTCCCGGCTCGCGCGCCCTCGCCGTCCCGGGGGCCGGCCACTTCCTCAACCTCGAGCGGCCCGATGTCGTCGCGGCCGAGGTGCTGGCGCACCTCGGCGCCGGCTGACCTCTACGGAACGGCCGACCGTGGCCGATGGGCACCCCATGAGTCGATTCGGGCGCCGTGACGACGCCGAGGAGGAGCGCGAGGAGCCGGACCGGCCCGGCATGCTCGACGACCCTGGCATCCCCGAGGAGATCCAGCGCATGGTCAGCGCCCGGGGTTCCTCCTCGCGCCCGCATCCGCACCTCGTGCGGAAGCGCGGCTCCCATCCCGCGCGCCTCCTGGCCGCGATGCCCGAGGCGTTGCTGCACGTCGAGTTCGTGGCGCCGAGCGGGGGAGCGCGCGTGCCCGACTACGGGGTCGACTTCATCCCGTGGCGGATGCTGGAGAGCATCCGGGTCAACGGGGCGACGATCCGGTTCTCCTGGGCCGGGCGGGCGGTCGTGTGCGAGCTGACCAGTCATGCGGAGGCGCTCCAGATGGCCCGCAGCTTCCTCGGCCAGGCCAGCCCGGAACGCTAGATCTCTTGACATCAAGATTCACGACATCGAGACTCTAGGGACACCATCACCCTGTCTCGGAGGTCGTCATGTCCGCATCCGCACCGCGCTGGGATCCCCAGCGTTACCTCGCCTACGCCGACGAACGGGCCCGTCCCCTCGTCGACCTGATCGCCCGCGTCGCGGTCGAGCAGGTGCACGACGTGGTCGACCTGGGCTGCGGGCCGGGTCACCTGACGGGACTGCTGCTCGCCCGCTGGCCGGGCGCCCGCGTGCGCGGCGTCGACTCCAGCCCCGCGATGATCGAGCAGGCCCGCGCGGTGCCCGGCCTCCAGGCCGAGCTCGCCGACCTGCGCACCTGGCTGGACCACGCCGGACCGTCGGTCGCCGACGTCGTCCTGAGCAACGCGACCCTGCAGTGGGTGCCCGGCCACCGCGACCTCCTGCCCGCGCTGCTGCGGGCGGTGCGCCCCGGCGGCGCGCTCGCCCTCCAGGTGCCGGGGAACATGGGCGCGCCCAGCCATGTGCTGCTGCGCGAGCTGGCGGCCGAGGGCCCGTATGCGGCGCACACCGCCGACGTCGCCGCGCCGGCGTCCGATGAACCGATCGACTACCTGCACGCCCTCGAGGACGCCGGCGCTGCCGCGGTCGACGTCTGGGAGACGACCTACCTGCACCGGTTGGCGGGCGAGGACGCGGTCTTCGAGTGGATCTCGGGCACCGGTGCGCGCCCGGTGCTGCAGGCCCTGCCCGCCGATCTGCGGGCGAGGTTCGAGGAGGAGTTCCGGCGGCGGCTTCGGGCGGCGTACCCCGCCCGGTATGGCGTCGTCGTGCTGCCGTTCCGGCGGATCTTCGCGGTCGCGACGCGATCGGCGTAACGCGCGGCCCTGCGGAACGTTGAAGCATTGTCGTCCCAAGGCAACCCCCCGGACGAGCGGGGGGGTGCTCGCACCGAGGGGTTGCCTTCGAACGACAGTCGCTTCACGTGTTGCGCGCGGGCGACAACCTAGCACCGCTCCCCGATCCGGCCTGCGCTTCGAAGGACTGCTCCCGTGAACTCCGAACTGCCCAGCGACCTCGTGCCGGTCGCCAATCGCATCAAGCGTGCCCAGGGCCAGCTGGCCGGCGTCCTCCGGATGCTCGAGGACGGTCGCGACTCCGATGAGCTGCTCACCCAGCTCCGCGCCGTGGGCCGGGCCCTCGACCGCGCCGGGCTCGCGCTCGTGGCCGCGCAGCTGCGCACCAAGCTCGGCGACGACGCCTCGCTCTCGGCCGACGAGCTGGCGGCCTTCGAGAAGCTGCTGCTCTCCGTCGCCTGACCCGGCCTCGGTCCTTCCCGGCTCAGCCTTCTGGGCTCAGGCCGGGTGTGCGACGAGTTCGAGCGACCCCAGCGCTCGGATCGCCGCCGCACTGCGGCTCGCCATGGCCGCGAACATCCGGTCGCCGCGCTCGGTGCGGGTGCCGTACGCGCAGCCGAACACGGTGACGAGCGGGCCCTGGAGCATGGCCAACCGGTAGTCGTCCCACGCTTGCTCGGCGGTGAAGGTGTCGAGGTCGACGCCGTGGGTGCCCAGGGCGATGCGGTAGGCCTCGACGATGTCGCGCTCGACCCGCGCGCGGAGAGTCGGCTCCAGGCCGGTGCCCAGCAGGTAGGCGAGATCGCGCGCCGGGAGTCCGCGCGAGACCGTCTGCCAGTCGACGGCGACGACGTCGAGGTCGGGCTGCTCCGGCGGCGCGAACAGCAGGTTGTCCAGGCGGTAGTCGCCGTGCACCGGGGCGAAGCGCTCGGGGCGGGCCAGCGACCAGTCGGCGATGACCGCTCCGCAGGCGCGCAGGGTCGCGGCGTCCTCGGTCGTCAGCAGGTCGCCGACGGCGTCGAGGAACAGGTCGGTGGTCGGGCCGTAGAGCTCGGCGAGCATCGCGGCGTCCTCGGCGGTCGCGGCGCCGAGGCCCTCGACGTCCTCCAGGCTCGGGTCGCACCAGCGCGGCCCGTGCAGTCCGGCGAGGTTGACGGCGGCGGCGCGGGCCTGTGCCGCGGTGCTCCCGGCGATCTGGTCGCCCTGGACGCGCGGGGCGAGATCCTCGAGCACGAGGGTGAAGGCGCCGTCGTCGCCGAGGGCGGCCAGGTGGCAGGTCGGCACGCGGACGGCGAGGGTCGGGGCCAGCTCGGTGTAGAACCGCACCTCGGTGGCGTACGCGCCCGCCACCAGCGCCCGCGCTGCCGGATCGGCCGCAGGCAGCTTCACCAGCACCGACCGCGCGTCGCCGCCGGAGCCCGTCCAGGCCGCCCGCACGCAGGTGCCCATCTGGCCGGTGCCGACCGGGCTCACCCGCAGATCGGACGGCGCCGCGTCGAGATCGAGGGCGGCGGCGAGGAAGGCGGCGTCGACGTCCTCGGGGAGCGTGGCGATCAGGGGCACGGCCGGACGGTAGCAGCGGATTTGACGGGTGTCAGCCGAGGGGACCGGCGTCCGATTGACCGGACAAGTTACCCATCGGTAAGTTTCGTCCCATGAGCCAGGTCCTCTCCCTGTGGCGCACGGCCACGACCGTCCCCGTCGTCGGCGCCAGCGTCGGCAAGCGCGTGTTCTCGCTGGCGTTCGCGCAGAAGGCGCCCTACTTCGCCACGATCCGCCCGCGGTTCACCGTGCTGGAGCCCAACCGCGCCGAGCTGGTCATCCCCAAGCGTCGCGGCGTGCACAACCACATCGGCACGGTGCACGCCATCGCGCTGTGCAACGGCCTCGAGGCCGCCATGGGCGCCCTCGCGGAGGCCACGATCCCCGCCGACAAGCGCTGGATCCCCAAGGGCATGGAGGTCGCCTACACGGCCAAGGCCACCAGCGACATCACCTGCATCGCCGAGACCGACCCCGAGCAGTGGGCCTCCGACGACCCCGACCTGCCGGTGCGGGTCACGGGCGTGCGCGACGACGGCACCGTGGTCGTCGAGGGCGTCATCCGGCTCTGGGTCACGCCGAAGAGCTGAGCCCGGATTCACCGGTTCCCCCGCTACTGCGCGACACCATCCGGGCGCCCTGCGCTCCCGCCGCTCGATGGTGCAACCAGACCGCCGTCGCGCCGGCGCCTTGCCAGGACACCCGCCTGGTGCCGCTCGCTACGCGGCCACCGGTGAATCCAGGCTGAGCCCCGCCCCGCGACGGCGCGCGCGGACCAGCAGTGCCGCGCCCGTCATCGCGAGGACGCCGATGCCGAGGCCCAGCCCGGGCGGGAGCGACGACCGCTCACCCCTCGCGGCGTGCCCGCGGACGGCGTCCTGGGAGCGGTAGGAGAGCAGGCTGCGGCGCGACTGGGCGCTGAGCACGGCGGTGTCGCTCTGATGCGACAGCACCGACCCTCGGCTCTGGTGCGAGCCGATGCTGGCGATGCTCATCGAGGAGCCGATCGAGGCGACCGAGGCGAAGGACCCGACGCTGCCGATGCTCAACACCGATCCCGCACTGGCGATGCTGAGCAGCGAGTCGCTGCTCGCGATGCTCCACCGGGAGCCGGAGGGCCCGCGGGAGGCGGCGGCGATGCGGCGCATGTCGCCACTCTAGGTCGCGCGCCGTCCGGCTCACCCTCTCGGACCCAGCTGTTCGGGGGTGGGTGGCGAACCATGGAGGAGAAAGTTCCATCCCGGAAAGGAATCCCCATGATCCGCATCCGAACCCGTCTCGCCGCCGCCGCTGCGGCCGGTGCCGCCGTCGTGGCGTCCCTCGCCGCGGTCGCGCCCACCGCCGACGCCGCTGCGGCCCAGGCGACCACGGCACCGCTCGCCCCGGTCGCCTCCGTCGACCTCCAGCGCTACCTCGGCGACTGGAACCAGGTCGCCGCCATCCCGCAGATCTTCCAGATCCAGTGCGCGCGCGACTCGCGCGCCACCTACACCGCGGTCGACGCCTCGACCATCGGTGTGCGCAACACCTGCCGCACCTGGCTGGGCTTCTCCAGCTCGGTCACCGGTCAGGCCACGGTCCTCGACCCGACGACGAACGCCCAACTGCGCGTGAACTTCAACGGGATCCCGAACTTCGGCGACACCAGCCAGCCGAACTACGTGATCACCTACCTCTCGCCCGACTACTCCACCGCGATCGTGGGCGATCCCGCCCGCCGGTCGGGCTTCGTGCTCTCGCGCACCCCCGACCTGCAGGGCATCACCTGGTCGCAGATCCGCGACATCGTCACCGAGCGCGGCTACGACGCCTGCAAGTTCCGCATCACGCCGGTCGCCGGCGGCCGCCAGGACCGCAGCAGGCTCTGCACGCTCTGACGCGCACGTCCTCCGCGCCGGGCGCACCCTCGGCTGTGCCCGGCGCGGAGAGGCTCAGGCGCCGGTCGCCGCCTGCTCGACCCGGTCGGTCGCCGATCTCCGCAGGACGATCGCCACGAGGGCGAGCAGGGCGATCGAGCCGGACGCGGCGATCGCGAGGAACCAGGGCACCCGCGGCAGCCCGAGCTCGCGCATGCGCGGCTGGAGCAGGAACCAGGCCGTGCCGGCCGCCAGCAGGAGGTCCCACCAGACCTGCACGCCCCAGGAGTCGGCGGTGTGCAGCGTCCAGAAGCCGGTCGGTCCCTCCGCTGCCACCGTGCCGATGCTCCAGCAGAGGAAGCCGGCGCTGAGCAGCGCCGGCGCCGCCCACGCCGGTCCCGGCGTCCGGGCGGCGACGGCGATCGCCAGTCCCGCCGCCACGAACGCGATCGCCCCTGCCGCTGCTGCCACCTCGTAGCCGCTCATCCGGCTCCTCCTCTCGTCGGGGACCGCCAGCGTGTCGCGCAGGGATAGGCGGCACAACTACCTCGCAGGTAGTGGCCGCACCGACCTGACGTGTGCTGGGATCACGAGATGACGCAGGTGGGCGAGCTGCTGCGCGAGGCGCGGCATCGACGACGGCTCAGCCAACTCGAGCTCAGCCACCAGCTCGGCATCTCGGCCCGGCACCTCGGGTTCGTCGAGGTGGGGCGCTCGCGGCCCGGCCGCGCGCTGCTCGTGCGGTGGCTCGCGCATCTCGAGGTGCCCCTCGCGGTGCGCAACCAGGCCCTCACGGCGGCGGGCTACGCACCCCTGTACGACGATGCTCCGCTGGACGGCGTCCACCTGCGCGAGGCGACCGCGGCGCTCGGCGCTCTCCTGGCCTCCCACGATCCGTTGCCCGCGCTGCTGCTCGATGCCGACTGGAACGTCGTGGCCGGCAACTCCGGTCTGACCCGGTTGCTGGGCTTCCTCGGAGTGAGCGCACCGGTACCCGACCTGCGCGACGGCGCGCCCTCGACGCCTCCGCTGCCGATGGTCGACCTGCTGCTCGAGCACGGCCTGGCCGCGACGATCGCCAATCTTGAGGAGGTCGCCCCACCGCTCCTGGCCCAGGTGCGGGCCGAGGCCGTCGGCGTCCCCGGCCTCGAGCCGTTGCTCGCGGTGCTCGAGGAGGTCGCCGGCACCGGGGGAGCGATCGATGTGCCCGCCGCCCCGACCCTCGTGACGCGCTATCGGGCACCGGGCGGCGAGCTCGCGTTCTTCAGCATGTTCACCACGTTCGGAGCGCCGCTGCACATCACGCTGGCCTCGCTGCGCGTCGAGCTCCTCTTCCCGGCAGACGCCGCGACCCGTGAGCGGCTCGCCCTCAGCGCGGGATGACGGAGAACAGCACCTTCCGCTTGATCATCGCCCAGATGAGCAGGACGACGACCGTGTGCAGCGCGGTGCCGACCCAGAAGTCGCCGCGGTCGAGACCGGGGATGCTGGCCACCGCGATCACGAAGAACACGTGCACCACGAACACGTACAGGCTGTTCTCGCCCATCGGGGTCCAGAACCAGCCGATGGCCTTGTCGATCGGCTTCCAGCAGGTCGTCAGGACGGCGTAGGCGACGACCACCATGAGCGCGAGGTCGATGAGCCGCCCGGGCTGGAGGAAGACCCGCGTGTAGGCGTTCTCGTAGAGGTAGCTGTAGCTGTCGGCCGGGAACACCATCGGTGCGACGCCCTGGTGGTGGCACCACCACAGGTAGACCAGAGCAGCGGCGTACAGCACGACGAGCAGACCCACGACGACCTTGCCCACGGCGCTGGTCAGGGCGGGTACGAGGCGGCCGCGGTACCAACCGAGAACGAGGCCGTGGGTGAAGGGCAGCTGCCAGGTGAGCAGCGGGAAGACGTAGTCGAACTGCGAGGGCAGCGGGTGGTAGTTGCCCTGGTCCTGGAGCACGTACAACGCCCAGGAGATCGCCAGGAGCAGCCACCACAGGCGGCGCCGGATGAGCCACATGCACAGCGGCAGGACGAGGGAGAGCACCACGAACAGGCCCATGATGTTGAAGACCCACGGGCCCATCTCGAGCAGCAGCAGCTGCTTGACGGCGTACCAGGGCGGCGGATAGTCCAGCAGCCGCGCCACGTTGGGGTAGAGGTCGTAGACCTGGCCGAGATCGGCGCCGCCGCCCTCGCCGGTGCCGCGGTCGACGAACGTGGTGACGACCTCGGTGTTCACCTTCGGGATGAGTCCGAGCAGCGGCACGAGCAGGACGACGACGAGCGCGGTCAGGTACTGCTTGCGGGCGCGCTTCCACATCGTGACGGCGGTCAGCCACTCGCCGGCCCGGCGGATCGCCGGCCGGTACACCATGCCGAGGACGACGCCGGAGAGCAGCACGAACATCTCGGCGCCGGTGATGGCGCCGATCGCGTTGAGGGTGACGTAGCTCCAGGCGCCCGACAGCTCGATGTGGGTGACGACCACCGCGATGATGATCCAGCCCCGGAACAGGTCGAGGCGCTTGTCGCGGCTGGTCGATTCGTCGGGGTAGCGCCACGACGGGACGAACCGGCCGACGAGGCCGGCGAGCAGGTAGGCGCCGGCGAGCAGGGCGGCACAGAAGACGATCCAGCCCATCTCCGCGCCGACGTCGTCGGGCTGGCGTCCCTGCGCGGTCGCCGCGGAGTTGGTGGCCTGGTCGAGCACCCGGGTGACCGGGCCGAGCGTCAGTTCGTCGCGTCGCAGGTCATCGCGCAGCCGGTCGGCCATCGACTGCGGGCGGGTGGCGCCCCACTCGACCTTGTCGCCCCCGACCTCGTCCTCGCGTCGGTTGAGCTCGAGCCAGCTGATGCCGCGGATCCAGGGGTAGGCGGCGTCCTCGGCGAAGACCTGACGCCACCACGCCTGCTTGATCGCGGTCTCGCCCGGCCCCTCGGGGGAGTTCGGGTTGTACAGCGCCGCGGTCTGCACCAGCATCGGCTTGCGCTGGTCGAAGGCGAAGCGCTCGTAGAAGGAGCGGCGGTTGGTCTGCGTCGCGTAGGCCCAGTCCTCCGAGAGCCGCAGCGCGTACTCCTCGGGATCGGGCACGGTGTTCGTGCCGAAGGGTTGGGCGGTGCCGAACCGGTAGAGCGAGAGCCCCACCCAGTCGACCGCCTGCGCGCCGGGCCAGTAGGGGCCGTAGGGGTCGTCGGCGTCGGTGACGCGACCGTCGTCGTTCGTGTCCAGCAGCGCCGGGTCGCGCGGACCCGCGGGCGGGACCTCGCCGTAGGCCCGGCCGAAGGGGTAGCCGGCGCCGTAGGACGGCGACCACACCATCGCGGCCTGGTCGGTGGCCGCGTGCACCGCCTGCGCCACCTCCCGGAAGGCCGCGACGTAGGCCGTGGGCTGCTGACCCCAGATGACCCAGGAGCCGTTCATCTCAGGGGCGAAACGCACCAGGGTGTAGGTGTCGTAGGCGACGTGGAGCCGGGCCAGCTCGTCGGCGAGCCGCCGGGCGTCGGCGGCGGTGAGGTCGGCCAGCCCCACCTGGGGCTCGAGCGTCACGACCGCCACGGCGCCCTGGCTGGAGGCCTGCTGCTCGAACTGGTCGAGGTAGCGCACGTCGTCGTCGGTGAGCGGGTAGTGCACCCGCTGGGAGTAGAGGGACGGCGTGGTGCCGAGGCGATCGGCGTAGGAGGTCGCCGAGTCGCGCACCCAGTCCAGGTCGGGGCCGAACCACGGGTGTCCCTCCGGCGGCAGCGCTGGCACCGGATCGGGGGAGGGATCCTCGGCGGCGAGGGCGGATCCGGCCGTCGGCACGGCGGCTCCGAGTGCGACGATCAGGAGCAGCAGCGCCGCCATGCACCGGCGCAGGAGGTGGGTCACGAGCCGGCCCCTCCGCAGCGCAGGATCCAGCGGTTGCAGTCCCCGTCGCGGGTGTAGGAGAGCTCGTCGAGCGCGGCGACGGCGAGGGCCAGGCCGCGCCCGGACTCGGCGTCCTCGTCGGGCATCGTCACGGTGCTGAGGTCGACGGCGACCGGCTGGCCGTTGTCGGAGAGGGTGCCGCGGACGACGTCGCCCTCGATGGTGACGGCGACCGTGAGGAGCCGACCCGGGGTGTCGGGATCGAAGGCGTGCTCGACGATGTTGCCGAGGATCTCCACCAGGCCCATCTCGAAGCGCAGGGTGACGCCGGGGTCCAGGTCGGGACGCTGCTCCCACAGGAGCGCCAACTCGTTCTGCACCGCCTCGACCACCGAGGGTTCGGCGGGAGCGCTGAGGTCGAGGCCGATCGGGGCGTGGTCGTGGGGCTCAGACATAGAACGCGCTCTCGACGCTCTCGCGGGGCCGCAGCACCTTGTCGAGGTTGGTCAGCTTCAGCACGGCGGTGACGGCCTCGGTCGGACGGGCGATGCGCAGGTCGCCGCCGCCCTGGCGCGCGCTCTTGAGGCCGGCGATGAGGGCGCCGAGGCCGGAGGAGTCCATGAAGGTGGTCTCCGCGAGATCGACGACGATCCGCACGGTGCCCTGCGCGACGAGGTCGGAGAGGATCTGGCGCAGCTCGGGGGCGGAGACCATTGTGAGCCGCCCGCGGGGCACCACGATGCCGATGCCCTGGGCGTCGGTGCTGACGTCGAACTCGATCATGATGCTCCTCGCATGGCGACGGCGGGCTCGGGCGCAGGGTCGCCCTCGAACCCGCGGTAGCGGGCAGCCCGGATGATGACGGAGAAGATGAGCAGGTCGAAGGCGACCCACAGCATGTTGAACAGGCTGCCGAACAGGTTGGCCTGACCGACGGCGATGCGCACGAGGCCGATGACGATCGCCGCCACCAGCAGGCCGATCGCCCACAGCTGCGGCTTGATGAGGTCCCAGCGCGGACCGGTGTCCTCGCGCTTCACCTTCGGGGTGACGGCGAAGTCGAGGTCGCGTCCGAGGAAGACGTTGCCGAAGGCGGAGGTGAAGGACTTGATCCACGTCGGGAACAGCGCGAGGGAGTACTGCTGACCGCGCCAGGTCGGCCGGCCGTCGGCGACGACGAAGAAGAGCAGCTGGTTGACGATGAGGAACGGGATCAGGCGGACGAAGAAGTCGACGCTGAAGGCCTGCACCGGCAGGACGCCGATCGTCAGGTAGGTGATCGGGGCGGCCAGGTAGACGAGGGCTGCGAACCCCGAGAGGTAGCTCCACATCGTCGCGAAGTACATGAGCCGCTGGGTGATCGTCAGGCCCCGCTGCGTCAACGGGTTCTCCCGGAACATCACCTGCACGGTGCCCTGCGCCCAGCGCAGCCGCTGGGTCAGCATGGTCTGGAGGTCCTCGGGCGCCAGCCCGTGGGCGAGCACCTCGTCGTGGTAGGCCGAGCGCCAACCGAGGGTGTGCATGCGCATGCAGGTGGCCATGTCCTCGGTGACCGAGATGGTGGCCAGCGGCATGATCGGCTGCGCCTCGCCGGCCCGCCCGACGTCGACGGCGTCGATGAGGGCGCGGACGGCGTCCACGGCGCCCAGCGGCGACCACTGCCGGTGCGCGATGCGGTCGAGGGCCTCGGTCGAGATGCCGGCCAGGGTGTCGATGGGGTCCTCGGCCAGTGCTTCGAGCTCGGCGATGATCGCCAGGTCGGCGGCCACGGCGTCCAGGTCGGCCTCGACGAGCTCGCGGTGCACCGAGTCGACGCGCCGCTGGAAGCGGTAGGTGACGTCGAAGAGCGCGACGCCGCGGGCCAGTTCGCGCTGGGCGCGCTTGACGTCGTGCTCGATCGCGTCGAGCGCCTCGGCGATGCGGTCCTGGCCCGGCTCGAGGTTCTCGCGAGCCTCCTCCAGCACTGTGCGCGCCGTCCGCAGGGCCTTGCGGACGCCGACCTCGACCTCCTTGGCGTAGCGGGCGATGCCGAGCTGCATGAGGGCCTCGCGGCGGATGATCGCGTTGGAGCCGCAGAAGAACGCGGCGTTCCAGCCGTCCTTGCCCTGCTGGATGGGCCCGTAGAAGAGCGGCGCCTGCGAGCCGAGCGGGTCGCTCTCCGGCACGTTGGTGAAGTACTGCGGGGTCTGCACCAGCGCCATGCGCTCGTCGGTGAAGTAGCCGAGGGTGCGGTCGAGGATCTCCGGCACCGGGATCTGGTCGGCGTCGAGGATGAGGATGAACTCGCCGTCGGTGGACAGCAGGGCGTTGTTGAGGTTGCCGGCCTTCGCGTGCCGGGGCATGCCGACCCAGTCGGCCGAGCGCGTGATGACGCCGATGCCCTCGGCCTCCGCGGCCGCCCGCATCTCGGGGCGGTTGCCGTCGTCGAGGATCCACGTGCGGTGCGGGTAGCGGATCTCACGAGCGGCCAGCGCGGTGCGCATGACGAGGTCGATCGGCTCGTTGTAGGTCGTGATGAACACGTCGACCGTGAGCCCCTCGGGAGCGGCGGGCGGTTCGCCGCGCACCCGCAGCCGCCACATCGTCAGGCCGAAGAGCAGGGAGTCGATGAGGCTGTAGGTCTCGGCGATCACGAGCGGGACGGCGATCCACCAGGCCGACCAGTGCACCGAGAACAGCCAGCGCCACACGATGTAGTTGAGTCCGAGCACCGCCGTCAGGACGACGATGACCCGCACCGCGATCAGGCGACGGGTCAGGGGAGGGCGGTCGCTCATGCGTCTTCTCCCGCCGGGTCCGCCGGGTCGTCCTGCTCCTGCAGCGCACGGAAGGCCGCCACCACCGTGACGTCGTCGAGGGCGCCGCGCCCCCGGGCCAGATCGGTGACCATGCGGAGCAGGTCGCGCACGTCGCTCGCCGCCGCGGTCATCGCGCCGACCTCGGCCGTCCAGTCGGCGTCCGGCGGGAGCAGGTCGAGCAGCCCGTCGCTGAAGATGACGAGGCGGTCGCCGGGGCCGAGGGAGAGCCGGTGCTCGGTCCAGTGCGCATCGACGATGATCCCGAAGGGGAGGTCCTCGCTGAGGAGTGCCTGCACGCTGCCGTCCGCCCGCCGCACGAGCGCCAGCCCGAGACCGGCGTCGACGTAGCGGGTCCAGCCGTCGTCGGCGTCGATGGCGACGTGCAGGAGGGTCACGAAGGCACCGGTGCGTTCGAGGTCGGGCAGCAGAGCCTTGGCGACCTGCGTGCTGGTGACCCCGAGGTCGACCCCGGCGGTGACCGCCGAGTGGGTGCCGCGCAGAGCTGCGCGCACCCCGGCGCCGACGAGCGCCGCGCCGGTGCCCTTGCCCATCACGTCGCCCAGGACGAGGTCGATGACGCCGCTGCTCGCCGCGTAGTCGAAGAAGTCGCCGCCCACCGACAGCGCCGGCAGGCAGATGCCCGAGACGTCCCACCCCTCGGCGTCGAGGGCGGTCGAGGGCAGCATCGAGGTCTGCACCCGCTCGGCGGCGGCCATGTCGTCGGCCGAGGTCAGCTCCTCCTCCGCGAGGGCCGCGAGGTCGACGAGAGCACGCCGCTGATCCTCGTCGAGGTCGCGCACCCGGGTGTCGAAGACGCACAGGACGCCGACCACGTTGCCCTGCGGATCGCGCAGGGGGTGACCGGCGTAGAAGGTCACCGCACCGGAGCGCACCAGGTCGAGGTCGGCGAACCTCTCGTCGTCGCGGGCGTCGGGGACGACCAGGACCTCGTCGAGCGCGGTGGTGGTGTGGCAGAACGTCTGACGGCGCGGCAGGGGCCGCTTCTCGAAGCCCACGGCGGCCGGGAACCAGGCGGAGTCCTCGTCGAGCACCGTGATGCCCGCCCAGTTCGCGTCCAGGCTGAGTCGGGTGAGCCGCGCCAGCCGGTCGAGCCGCTCCTGGAGGGCGGCGTCGGCGGTCAGCAGTCCCTCGACCGCGCGCTGTCGTCGTTCTTCCCGCCCGAGCGGGGTCGTGCCTGTCACGCGCACATCCTGTCAGGAGGTCGTAGCGAACGGTGCCCTTCCGTACGAGTTGCTCGCGATCGCCGGTGGAGCCTCCCGGCTCCCCGCTAGCGTGGGCACCGTTCATCGCGGCGCCCGGGAGCCGCGGGCCATGGGAAGAGGATGCGGACGTGAGTCAGGCACGGCGGGTCGTCATCGTGGAGGACGATCCGGAGATCCGCAGTCTCCTGGAGTTCGCCCTGCAGCGCGACGGGTTCGAGGTCACCACCTGCGCCGAGGGGCGTGAGGCGATCGCGGTCGTCCGGGAGCAGCGTCCCGATCTGGTCACCCTGGACCTCTCGCTGCCCGACATGGACGGCACGGAGGTGTGCCGCGAGCTGCGCACCTTCACCGACGTCTACATCATGATGATCACCGGCCGCAGCGAGGAGGTCGACCGCCTCGTCGGCCTCGAGGTCGGCGCCGACGACTACCTGAGCAAGCCGTTCTCGGCCCGCGAGGTGCGGGCCCGCGTGGCCGCGCTGCTGCGGCGTCCCCGGGCCTCCGCGCCCGCCTCGGGCGGCGCGACGGTCGACGCTGGCGGCGGGCTCATGCTCGTGCCCGTGGCGCACGTCGCGATCCTCGACGGCCAGCCGCTCCCGCTCACCCCCGTCGAGGTCGAGCTGCTCACCGTGCTGGCCGCCGAGCCGGGCCGGCTCTGGGCGCGGGCCGACCTGGTGCGCACCGTGTGGAAGGGCGACTTCATCGAGTCCGACTTCCTCGTCGATCTCAACGTCGCCAGCATCCGTCGCAAGCTGCGCAAGGCAGGCAACAGCGACCACGAGTGGATCCGCACGGTCGACGGCTCGGGCTACGCCTTCGATCCCGCCTGAGCCGTGGAGCCGCTGACGCGGCGACCGCCCAGCGCCGGTGGACCGCCGGTCAGCTGCCGACGGCCTCGAGGGGCGTGCGCTCCGCCGCGACGCCGTCGCGGTCGTCCTGGCGATGCTGGACGTACCAGGCCACGGCCTGGGAGCGACGGACGACGTCGATCTTGCGGTAGGCCTGGCGGATGTAGGTCTTGACCGAGTTGATGGAGAGTCCGAGCTGCTCGGCGATCTCGTCGTTGGAGCGGCCCGAGGCGATGAGGCCGAGGATCTCCTCCTCGCGCGGGCTGAGGTCGTGGGCGCTGTGGGTGAGCGCCGTCGGCAGCGCGGTCGGCAGCGTCGAGGAGAGGCGGCGGTGGGCCTCCTCGATCGCCTCGGTGAGCGCCGCGGTGCCGAGGGCCTTGGAGATCACGGTCTGGCCCGCCGCCGTCGACTCCTGCCAGGTGTAGGCCACGGCGCGGGCCCCCGTCGCGGTGAGGCGACCGAGGACGGCGCGGCTGCGCACGCTCAGCCGCATCGGCTCGAAGAGCACCAGGTCGACCTCGACCGGCCGGGCGTCGTCGCGCACCTGGATGAGGCGGATGCGTCCGGGGTGGGCGCTGAGCATGGTGCGCAGGCCCGGCTCGGTGAGCGGGTGATCGTCGACGACGGCGACGCGGAGAGGTGCACGCACGGGGCATCAGACCTTTCGAGGGTCTCACCGACCCGAGCTCGGCAAGATGATGGGAGTCGCCGGCGGGGGACCGGCTGTCAGAGCCTTCCTGCCCTGCCCCGGAGAGGTTGAAACCCGAACGATCGAGGCGATCTGCAGGATCACCCGGTCGGATGCCGGTGCGGGCGTCCCACCCGCTGGGGCGAACGGGATTGACCCGGGCCCGTCGAGCACATGCTCCCCGCATGGATCTCGGAGCCGGACGACGCCAGCCCCTGCCCCTCGACCGGCCCCTCGACCGGCCGCTCGACCGGCCTCTCGACCGGCTCCGCGCCGTCGGCGCCGCGATGCTCCGGGTCGGCGCACCGGCCCTGGCGGCGACGCTGATCGCGGTTCTCCTCGCCCCCGCCGCGGCCCGCGCCGACACCGGCGGCGCACCCCGGGTCGCGGTGAGCGCCCCACCGGTGCGCGAGGGCGAGACGACCACGGTCGCCGTGGCCGTCACCGCCGAGGACGGCACCCCCGCGCCGGGCGTCCCCGTCATCGTCGAGCGTGCCGACGGCGACGGCTGGACGCCGATCGCTTCCCTCGTCACCGATGCCGAGGGCACCGCGACCGTCCCGGTCGTGCTCTCGCGCACCGACGCCGAGAACCGGGTGCGGGTCACCACGGGCCAGGACCCCGACCTCACCGTCGTCGAGCAGCGCCTGCCGCTCACGCTGCG
The DNA here is from genome assembly GCF_039536805.1 of Nocardioides fonticola. Taxonomy (NCBI): domain Bacteria; kingdom Bacillati; phylum Actinomycetota; class Actinomycetes; order Propionibacteriales; family Nocardioidaceae; genus Nocardioides; species Nocardioides fonticola. Next base: position 255,717 of record NZ_BAAAZH010000012.1, read on the forward strand.
CACCGCCCGGGTCGTCCTCGACGGACCGTCGCGGGTGATCGACGAGCGCGCCATCACCCTGACCCTCGCCTGGCGCGACGACGCCGACCGTCCGGTGGCGGGCAGGTACGTCCTGGAGAGTCGCACCGCGGGTCGCGGCTGGCGCGAGGTCGGCGCTCACCGCACCGCGGCCGACGGGACGGCGGCGCTGCGCCTGCGACCGCGCGTCGACACCGACTACCGCGTCCGCACCCCCGCCCTCGACTGGCTGCGCGCCGCCGCCAGCGGCGTCCTGCGCGTCGACAACCGGCCGCCCGGCCGCCCCGTCGTCCTCCCGATGGCCGCCCCCGAGCCGACCGTCGTGCTGCCGCCGCAGCCCCGCGCCGTCGGTGCCGGTGCGAACCCCGTCGTCACCCGCATCCCGGACGCCGTGTGGCGGCGCATGGTGGGCCGGTCCTGGCACGCCGGCTGCCCGGTCGGCCGCTCCGGGCTGCGACTGCTGCGCATCAACTACTGGGACTTCGACGGCTATCGCCGCCGCGGGGAGCTCGTGGCCGCGACCGGCGCGATCGGGGAGATGGCCGGCGCCCTCGCCGGCATGTACGCCGGCCGCTACCCGATCCGCTCGATGTACCTGCCCGATCGGTTCGGATGGTCCTCGCAGCTCCAGGGCGCCGACGACCGGCGCTCGATGGCGGCCGACAACACATCTGCCTTCAACTGCCGCTGGGTCGTGGGGCGTCCGGGGGTGCGCTCGCCCCACGCCCGCGGCCGCTCCCTCGACGTCAACACCTGGGAGAACCCGTTCCGGTCGAGCCGGGGGATCGTCCCGAACAGCTGGTGGCAGAGCCGTTCGGACCCGCGGGTCGCCTGGCGCAGCAGCGACCACCCGGTCGTGCGGATCATGCGGGCCCACGGCCTGCGCTGGACCTACGGCCTGGCCGACACCCAGCACTTCGACGCCTGATCGGCGTGCTCGGCCCCCGGTGACCGGCTGGTCGCCGGGCCATCGGCCCGTCTGGCCATCGGGCTACGGTGCGCACATGGCGTGCGTCTTCTGCGACATCGTGGCCGGCACGGTCGAGGCCGACGTGGTGCTCGAGACGCCGTCCCTGCTGGCCTTCCTCGACCAGCGGCCGGTCTTCGAGGGGCACGTGCTGCTCATCCCGCGCGCCCACGTGCCCACGCTGCCCGACCTGCCCGCCGAGCTGCGCGATCCGTTCCTGGCCGCCGCCCAGCGCCTCGCGCGGGCCGTGGTCGCCGGCCTCGGCGCCCAGGGCAGCTTCGTGGCGATGAACAACACCGTCAGCCAGTCGGTGCCCCACCTGCACCTCCACGTCGTCCCGCGCACCAAGGGCGACGGGCTGCGCGGGTTCTTCTGGCCTCGCCGGCGCTACGCGGACGGCGAGCGGGCCGCCGTCGCCGCACGGCTGCGGGAGGCCCTGGCCTCCCTCGACTGAGCCCGTCGCCCGAACGGCACGTGAACAGCGGCCGACGGACGTCGAGAAGCGCCCGATTCTCCAGCGGGGGGCGCGCGTGATCGCCAGACTGGGGGCTCCCTCCCTGCTCCTCGGAAGTCGTCTTGGTACCGCCAGCCCACCCCCGCTCCGCCAGCACCGCCACCGGCACCGCCGCGCGGTCCGCCGTCCCGGTCCCCACGCCCACGGCACGGCTGCTGCTGTCGCGTTTCACGGCAGGCCCCACGCCGTCCCTGGCGCACGCGGTGGCCGGTGGGCGCGAGCAGCGCTGGTTCGCCCGGCAGTTGAAGCCCGCGTCGGTGCCCGACCCCGCGGGGGAGCAGATCGAGGAGTGGTGGCCCGACCTCGCCCGCACGCCGCTCGACCTGTGGATGCGCCAGAGCGACGGCACCCGTCAGGGCTGGCAGGTGATGAACGACTACGGGTCGTGGGTGCTGACCCGGCGGCTGCGTTCCTCGCGCCAGGTCCTGGAGACCATGACCGCGTTCTTCGAGAACCTGCTCTACGTGCCGGTCAGCGGCGACCCGTACTTCACGTGGCGCGTCGACTACGGCCGCACGATCCGCGCCCGCGCGCTCGGACGCTACAGCGACCTGCTGGCGGCCGCGGTCCTGCACCCGGCGATGCTGGTCTACCTCAACGCCGCGACGTCGACGAAGACCGCGCCGAACGAGAACCTCGGCCGCGAGCTGCTCGAGCTGCACACGGTCGGCGTAGGCAACTACAGCGAGGACGACGTCAAGGACTCCGCGCGGATCCTCACCGGCTGGTGCGTCGACGTCTACCAGACCTGGCAGAAGTTCTACGTGCCCGAGTACCACTCGACCGGCCGCGTGCGGGTGCGCGGCTTCACCAGCACGAACCGGGACGCCGACGGTCGCGCCGTCTGCGCCGCCTACCTGCGCTACCTCGCCCGCCACCCCGACACCGCCCAGCGGCTGGCGACCCGCCTGGTCGAGGTGTTCGTCTCCGACGACGTCCCGCGGGGGCTGGTCGACCGTCTCGCCCGCACCTACCTCGACCACGACACCGCGATCGCGCCCGTGCTGCTGGAGCTCGTCGGGTCCCGCCCGTTCCGGGCCTCCGCGGGCGCGAAGCTGCGCACGCCGGAGGAGGACGTCGTGGCCACCTACCGCGCCCTCGACATCGAGGTGCTGCCCCCGCTGGCCGCCGATTCCGCGACCGTGGCGATGCTCAACTCCACCGGCGCGCTCGGCTGGCGGTTCGCCTCGAACTCCCGACCCGACGGGGCGCCGGTCGCCAACACGGCCTGGGCCTCGACCGCTCGGGCCCTGGGGTCCTTGGACCTCCACTGGAACCTGGCCAACCGCTACTACCCGGTCACCGACGTCAGCTACCGCGATCCGGCGTCCTGGGTGCCGTCGTTCCCGATCACCTACGGCGACCTCGTCGACCACCTCTGCCGCAGCGTGCTGACGAGGCGCTCGACCGCGGAGCTGCTCCAGATCGCCGTGACCGCCACCGGCATCGCCGCCGAGACCGTCATCCCCGACGCCTCCCACCCAGCCGTCACCGGCATCGGCCGCACGCTGGCGGCCCTCCTCGACACCCCGGAGCACTGGTACCGATGAGCGCCGACCCCACCCCGACCGGCTGCGGGTGCCCCGAGGGGAACCTGCTGACCTCCGCCGCGACCGTCGCCGACGGCGGGCTCTCCCGGCGCGGCGTCCTCCGCGGAGCCCTGCTGGGCGGCACCGCCCTCACCGTCGGGTCCGCGGTGGTGACCGCGGCCCCCATCGCGGCCGCCGCGACGCAGAGCGCGCCCTGGACCCTCGTGGTGCTCTCGATGCGCGGGGCGGCCGACGGGTTGAGCCTGGTCGTACCCCACGGCGACCCGGTCTACTACTCGGCCCGGCCGCGGGTCGCCATCCCGAAGGATCGGCTGCTCGTCGCCGACGCCATGTTCGGCCTGCATCCGGCGCTCGCGCCGCTCCAGTCGATGTGGCAGCAGGGCAAACTGGCCGCCGTCCACGCCGCCGGCCTGCCGGCGCCGAACCGCTCCCACTTCGCGGCGATCGAGGCCGTCGAGGACGCCGCCCCGGGGTCCTCGACCCGGTCGGGATGGTTGAACCGGCTGCTCGGCACCGACGCCTACACCTCGCCGTTGCAGGGGGTCGCGGTCGGTACCTCGCCGTTCGCCCTCGCGGCCGGCGCCCAGCCCTCGCTCACGGTCGCGAGCGTGAACGCGGTCCGGGTGGCCGGTGCGTCGGCCGTGTCGACCAGCGACCCGCGCATCGCCTCGCTGGCCCGCGCCTGGGACGCCGACGACCTGATGGGTCGCGGACTGCGCACCGCCGTCACCGCGGTGGCCGACTACGGCGCGGTCCGCGCCGCGAAGGACACCACGTCGTCCTATCCGGCCACCAGCCTGGGACGTGCGCTCGCGCTGGTCTCGCGCAGCATCAGGGCCGACGTCGGTTCCTCGGTCGTCACCGTCGACCACGGCAACTGGGACATGCACACCGACCTCGGCACGGTCGCCGGGGGCTGGATGACGAACCAGGCGGGTCAGTTCGCGGCCGCCGTGTCGGCCTTCTTCGCCGATCTCGGCTCGTGGGCGTCGCGGGTGACGCTGGTGACCGTCAGCGAGTTCGGCCGGCGCACGGTCGAGAACGCCGACCACGGGCTCGACCACGGATGGGGGAGCGTCATGTTCCTCGCCGGCGCCGGGGTCAACGGCGGTCGCTACTACGGCCGGTGGCCCGGCCTGACGGCCACCGGGGACGCCGACCTGCCCGTCACCACCGACTACCGCTCGGTGCTGGCCGAGGTCATCGGGACGCGCACCTCGGCCTCCCTGGCCACGGTGTTCCCGGGCTTCACACCCCAGGCGGTCGGGGTCATGCGGCGCTGATCCCGTGCGGCCGAGCCCTCCCCGGTCCGCCAGGGGAACCGGCCGAGCCGCGCGCGCCGTCCTGCCCTAAGGTGCCGGAGGTGCGCACGCCGTGCGCCAGACGGATCCTCTTCAGAACGGGAGACAAGCATGGGTCGCTTCGACGGACGTGTCGCGGTCATCACCGGCGCCGCCCGCGGTATCGGGTTCGGCACCGCCAAGCGGTTCGCCGAGGAGGGCGCCTCGGTCGCGATCATCGACCTCGACGAGGACGCCGCCGCGTCGGCCGCCGCCGACCTGCCGGGCTCCGCGGTCGGCATCGGCTGCGACGTCAGCGACGCCGCCTCGGTCGACGCCGCCATCGCGCGGGTCGTGGAGTCCCTCGGCGGCATCCACATCCTGGTGAACAACGCCGGCATCACCCGCGACAACCTGCTGTTCAAGATGACCGAGCAGGACTGGGACCTCGTGATGGGCGTGCACCTCAAGGGCGCGTTCCTCATGACCAAGGCCGCCCAGGTGCACTTCAGCGCCCAGAAGTACGGCAAGGTCGTCAACATCTCCTCCACCTCGGCGCTCGGCAACCGGGGTCAGGCCAACTACTCCGCGGCCAAGATGGGCATCCAGGGCTTCACCCGCACGCTCGGCATCGAGCTCGGCCCGTTCGGCATCAACGTCAACGCGGTGGCGCCCGGCTTCATCGCCACCGAGATGACCGACGCGACCGCCGCCCGTCTGAAGATGGACGTCGAGGAGTTCCGCCGTCTCTCCGCCGAGGCGAACCCGGTCAAGCGGGTCGGCCTGCCCGACGACATCGCCGCGGCCGTCACGTTCCTGGCCAGCGACGAGGCGTCCTACATCACCGGTCAGACCCTCTACGTCGACGGCGGCGCCACCCTCGGCTGATCCCCGGGCCCGGGCCCTCGGGCCCGAGGATCCTGAGGATTCGCTGCGGATTCACGCCCCCGACGGGCGCGCCTGCACCGCGCGGGCGCGCCCGTTCGTCATCCTGGGACCCGGCTCTAAGTCGACCAGATCGCTACACCTTCCACCCACTCCGGAGACCACCGTGCGTCGCACCACCACCGCCCTCCTGCCCGCCCTCGCCCTCGTCTCCAGCCTCGCGCTCGCCGGCTGCGGAGGGGGCGGTGACGACACCTCGAAGACCTCGGCCTCGCCGTCGTCGTCGTCCTCGACCCCCGCGGCCCCGGAGACCAACCCGATGACCGGACTCGACGTGCCCGACGGCGGCTCGGCGATCGAGAAGCACCCGGTGCTCGTGGTGAAGATGGACAACACCTACGCCAGTGCACCGCAGCTCGGCCTGGGCAGCGCCGACCTCGTGGTCGAGGAGCTCGTCGAGGGCGGCCTGACCCGACTCGCGGCGTTCTACTACTCGACCCTCCCCGGCAAGACCGGCCCGGTGCGCTCGATGCGCGCCAGCGACATCGGCATCGTGTCCCCGGTCAAGGCCGACGTCGTGACCAGCGGGGCGGCCGGGGTCACCATCCGCCGGATCCAGGGCGCGGGCATCACGTTCTTCGGCGAGGGGTCGAAGGGCTTCGCGCGCGACTCCTCGCGCAGCGCGCCCTACAACCTGTTCACCGACCTGCGCCAGACCGCGACGCTGACCAAGGCGCCGAAGGAGCGGCCGGCCGACTACCTGCCGTGGGGCAGCGCCGACGACCTGCCCGGCGGCGTCCCGGCCCGCACGATCGCGGCCACCTTCTCCGGTGGCCACACCACCGACTGGACCTTCCAGGGCGGGAAGTACGTCAACACCAACTCCAACGCCGCCGAGAACGACCGGTTGAACCCCGACACCGTCCTGGTGCTGCGGGTGCAGGTGGGCGACGCCGGCTACCTCGACCCGGCCGGCAACCCGGTGCCGGAGACCAAGCTGGTCGGCAAGGGACAGGCCATGCTCTTCCACGGCGGGCGGCTCGTGCGCGGCACGTGGAGCAAGGCGGACCTCGACTCCCCGATCGAGCTCTCGACCAAGGCCGGGCCGCTGACGGTCCCCGCCGGGCACACCTGGATCGAGCTGGTGCCCGCCTCGGGCGGGAACGTCACCTACCGCAAGTAGGTCCGCCCGCTGCCGCCGGCCGGACCAGCCCGGACCAGCCCGGACCAGCCCGATTCAGTCGGTGCGCTCGGAGGCCGGCGGCAGCTCGCGGCCGGCCTCCACCAACGCCTGGAAGCCGGCGATGATGAAGCCGAGTGCGCGCTCGACGCGTTCGGCCGCGGCCTCGGGGTCCTCGGCGCTGGCCACCGAGTCGCCGGCCGAGGACAGGGCGCCGAAGAAGATCCGCGCGAAGGTCTGCAGCATCTCCTCGTCGAGCTCCCAGGTGCCGGCCGTGAGCACGGCCCGGACGATGTCGAGCACGATCGCGAACGTGGAGCGCTCCTCCTGCTCGCGGAAGCGCTCGTAGCCGAGCACCGCGGGTCCTTCCTGGATCACGACCCGCCGATAGCCGGGGTCCTGCACCACCACGACGAAGGCCTCGAGGCCGGCGCGCGCCTTGTCCCACGGATCGCGATGCCCGCGCAGGGCCTTCTGGATCGCCTTGGAGGTCTTGGCCTCGACGCGCTCGAAGACGGCCTCGAAGAGTTCCTGCTTGCCGCTGAAGTGGTGGTAGAGCGCCCCCTTGGTGACCCGGGCGCCCGCGACGATCGCGTCGAGGGACGTCGCGGCGTAGCCGTTCTCGGTGAAGAGCCGCTCGGCGACGTCGACCAGCGCGCGCTTCGTCGAGGCCGAGTACTGCTGGCGCCGACTGACGCCGGAGACCGAGCCGGCCGCCTTGGCGACCTCGGAGACGCGAGGGACCAGCTTGCTGACGCTGGACTTCGGGGACTTCGCCACCCGCGGAGTCTAGGACGTGTGGCCTTGTTCACGCGGGAGGGTCCGTGCGACGCGACGGCCCGCGGTGCCGGCGCCGACCGGGTGTCGCAGGTGGGCAGCGTCACGCCCGGGAATGTTGGATACCGAGAGTATGTCTCCCTACCCTGAAGACGTACTCGAGGTATGTGGACCCTCGAAAGCACCCTCAGGAGCCCCCATGACCTGGACGTCCTATCGCAACCGCGGGGAGACCCTCCGCCTCGTGACCGACGCCGCCGACGCCCGCCAGGACGGCGAGATCCCGCGCGACGTCGCCGGATTCGCCGAGGCCTTCGCGGACGACGCCGACCTGCTCGGCGCCCTGCTGCTGCGCTGGTACACGCGCCTCGCGGGACGCATCGAGCGCGAGATCCTGATCGACCCGCACGACCTCCCGCGCGCCGTCGTGACCGCCTGGCGCGGCACCGCCGAGGAGCAGCCCGGCATCCGGGCGATCCTCGACCGGTACGCGGCCCTCGCCGCCGACGGCGAGCTCGGCGCCGACCTCGCCCTGGCCTTCGCCAAGGCGACCGCCAAGGAGCGCACCATGCTGGCCCTCATGGCCGGCCTCGCCAGCGGCCCCGGCGCCGCGACCGAGGCCGTCGGTGCTCGCCTGGAGGAGGAGGCCCGCTCGGCCGTGCGCATCGACCGCGTCTCGACCCCGGCCCGTCTCTCCCTCATCGACCGGCTGAAGGCCGCCCTGGCCGCCTGACCCGGCTGTCGACCGGCCGCCGACCGGCCGGTCCTCCGCACCAGCCCCCTCCCCGGTCCCTCCCTCCCCTGGAGGAACCGACTCATGGGCCCCACGCCGCCCCGCGCACCCTCCCAGCGCGCCCAGGGCGGATGATGGGGCCCATGAGTGCGTTCGGGCCGGGGATGCTGCTGGTCGCCAGCCCCGAGCTGGTCGACCCGAACTTCGTCGACACCGTGGTGCTGCTGCTCGACGCCGGCACCGAGGGCGCCCTCGGCGTCGTCCTCAACCGGCCCTCGCCCGTGCCGGTGGAGGAGATCCTCCCCGACTGGGCCGACCTCGCCACGACCCCCGAGGTGCTCTTCCAGGGCGGACCCGTCGGCACCGACGGCGCCCTGGCCGTCGGCCTCCTGGCCCCCGACGCCGTGCCGCCGCCGGGCTTCTCGGCCCTCACCGAGGGCAGCCGGCTCGGCCTGGTCGACCTCGACGCGCCCGTCGAGGCGCTCGCCGCCGCCCTGGTCGAGCTGCGCATCTACGCCGGCTACGCCGGATGGGGTGCCGGCCAGCTCGACGCCGAGCTCGAGGCGATGAGCTGGTACGTCGTCCCGGCCGAGTTCGCCGACCCCTTCGTCGATCCCTTCGCCGCCGAAGCAGCCGACGCCGCCGGCCTCGCGCGGGCCGTCCTGCGCCGTCAGCCCGGCGACCTCGCCTGGCACTCGACCCGGCCCCTCGACCCGGGTCTGAACTGACCACGCGCGACCACGGCGCGGCCCTGCCACCAACACCGATGGTGGGGGAGCCGGGGTCGGAGTGGCGGTCGGAGGCGTCGGTCCGCTGGCGTAGACTCACCCGTCGTGAGCACCATCGGATTCGGGACCGGCACCGCCGTCGACGAGCGCGTCCGCGAGGACCAGCGCACGGTCCCCACCGACAGCGGTGATCACGAGCGCTTCTCGCACTTCGTCGACAAGGACAAGCTCACCGAGGCGATGGTGATGGGCACGCCGGTCATCGCGCTGTGCGGCAAGGTGTGGGTGCCCAGCCGGGCCCCCGAGAAGTTCCCCGTCTGCCCCGAGTGCAAGGACGTCTGGGAGTCGCTGAACGACGACCAGGGCCAGGGCCCCGACGCGTGACGGGCGGCGACCCCACGTCGTCCGCACCGTCGCTGGCCTCGGGACTCACTCCCGCCTGGCCCGACCGTGCGGCCTGGGGGACGGCGACGTCCCTGCGCGCCTGGCAGCAGGCGGCGATGCAGGACTACTTCTCGCGCCAGCCGCGCGACTACCTCGCGGTGGCGACCCCGGGCGCCGGCAAGACGACCTTCGCCCTCTCGGTGGCCGCCGAGCTGCTCGGCCGCCGGATGGTCGACCGCATCACCGTGGTGGCGCCGACCGAGCACCTCAAGCTCCAGTGGGCCGAGGCCGCCGCCCGGGCCGGCATCCCGATCGACCCGACCTACTCGGCGGGCAAGGGCCGCACCGCCGACGACTACGTCGGCGTCGCGGTCACCTACGCCGGGGTCGCGGTCAACCCGCTCGCGATGCGCATCCGCACCGAGCGGTTCAAGACGCTGGTCATCCTCGACGAGGTGCACCACGCCGGCGACGCGCTCTCGTGGGGCGAGGGGGTGCGGGAGGCCTTCGAGCCGGCCTCGCGCCGCCTCACCTTGACCGGCACCCCGTTCCGCTCCGACATCAACCCGATCCCGTTCGTCACCTACGCCCCGGGCGAGGACGGCGTCCCGCGGTCGGTGGCCGACTACACCTACGGCTACGCGGAGGCCCTGGCCGATCACGTCGTCCGGCCGGTGCTGTTCCTGGCCTACTCCGGCGAGATGCAGTGGCGCACGCGGGCCGGCGACGAGATCGCGGCCACCCTCGGCGAGCCGCTGACCAAGGACCTCGTCAACCAGGCGCTGCGCACCGCGCTCGACCCCGGCGGATCGTGGATCCCCTCGGTGCTCGCCGCCGCCGACAAGCGGCTCTCCGAGGTGCGCCGTCACGTGCCGGACGCCGGCGGGTTGGTCATCGCCACCGACCAGGACGACGCCCGCGCCTACGCCAAGCTGATCAAGCAGATCAGCGGCGAGCCGGCCACGGTGGTGCTCTCCGACGACAAGGGCGCCTCCAAGCGCATCTCGGAGTTCGCCGCCGGGGACCAGCGCTGGATGGTCGCGGTGCGGATGGTCTCCGAGGGCGTCGACGTGCCCCGGCTCGCGGTCGGCGTCTACGCCACCACGACCTCCACCCCGCTGTTCTTCGCCCAGGCGGTCGGCCGGTTCGTGCGTGCCCGCACCCGCGGGGAGACCGCGTCGGTGTTCCTGCCCTCGGTGCCGACGCTGCTGGGCTTCGCCGGCGAGCTCGAGGTCGCCCGCGACCACGTGCTCGGCCGCAAGATCACCGACGAGACCGATCTGTTCGCCGCCGAGGACGACCTGCTCGCCCAGGCCAACGCCGCTGAGCAGGCCTCCGCGAGCGAGGAGACCTTCGCCTTCGAGGCGCTGGGGTCCGAGGCCCGCTTCGACCACGTGCTCTACGACGGTGCGGCCTTCGGCCACGCCGGCGAGGTGCATGTCGGCTCGGAGGAGGAGATGGACTTCCTCGGCATCCCCGGCCTGCTCGAGCCCGACCAGATGCGCGAGCTGCTGCAGAAGCGCCAGAGCGATCGCGCCCGCAAGCGTGCCGCCGACCGGCCCGCCGCCAGCGAGCCGACGGTCGCCGAGGTGACCACCCACGAGCAGCTCGCCGTGCTGCGTCGCGAGCTCAACGGGCTCGTGGCGGCCTGGCACCACCGCACCGGGCAGCCGCACGCGATCACCCACGCCGCGCTGCGCAAGGAGTGCGGCGGTCCGGCCGCCGCCATCGCCAACGCCGACCAGCTGCGTGCCCGCATCGATCGGGTGCGCGAGTGGGCGACCCGCCGCAGCGGCTGACCACCGGCCACCCGTCTGCGGGCCCCGCCGATCTCCCCCTTCCGGGCCTGGATCGCGCGCCGCGCCGACCTAGGTTCGACCCGATCGGGCTCGGGCCCGCGGTCTCGGGGTCGGAGGGGGCATGTCCGCCACGCAGGTGGGCGTCGACGCCGACGCCCGCACCGACACCGCCCTCGTGCGCGCGGCACGGCTCGGCGACCAGGAGGCGTTCCGCGTGATCGTCGAGCGGCACGGCCCGGCCATGTACCGCTACGCGCTGCGCATGGTCGGCTCGGGAGCCGAGTCCGACGCCGCCGAGGTCACCCAGGAGGCGCTGGTCTCGGCGTGGAAGGACATCGGGTCCTTCCAGGGGCGCTCCGAACTGCGCACCTGGCTGATCCGGCTGGTGCACCGGCGGGCGGTCGACCTCGCCCGCCGGCGGCGTCCGGTGCCGATCGACGACCAGGTGATGGCCGCGATCGCCCGGCCCGCCCCCGACGACCCGCTGCAGAGCGTGCTGGACGCCGAACTGCTGGCCGCCCTGCAGGCCGCGCTCGACACTCTGCCCCCGCTCCAGCGGGCCGCCTGGCTGCTGCGCGAGGTCGAGCAGATGAGCTACGAGGAGATCGCGACCGCGCTCGGCGTCCCGCTGGACAGCGCGCGCGGACACCTGCAGCGTGGACGCCGCACCCTGGCGGAGAGGATGGCCCGATGGCGCTGAACAGCCCCGACGACGCCCTGGCCCGCGCCGTCGAACTCGCCCGTGGGGAACGGCCGGAGGCCTGGCCCCAGGTCGCGGCGTCCGCGATGGAGCGGGTCCGGGCCTTCGTCACGCCCTCGGTGCCGCTGCACGCGTTCGCCCCCGACGGCGGACGGGAGTTCGACGACCGCGGCTCCACGACCCGCGTGGCCTCCCGTGTGGTGAAGGCGGCTCTGCGGGCCGCGCTCGACACCGCCACGCACACCCCCGACGCCCTCGACCTCCTCATCGAGGAGGGCCGGCTCGTCGGTGTCGAGGTCGCTCTCGTCGGCTCCTACGGCACCGATCTGCACGCGCTCGCCGAGGAGGTCCGCACGCAGGTGCTCGACGTCGTCCGCGACCTGCTGGGCGTCGATCCCGACCTCGACGACGCCGATGTCGCGGTGCGCATCGTCGACGTCGTGGTGGGCGACCCGCGCCTGCGCTGACCGGCCTGGGCGGCGTGACCCGGATCACAGCGATTCCCGCGTGCGGTTCGGACGGGTCGTGACGACCAATGCGCGTCCGATCCCGATGACGCGAGAGGGTCACCATGACGACCGCTACCACCACCGAGAAGACCCAGACGACGACCGGCGCCTCCACGGCCGCCGGCAGCCGCCAGGTCGCCACCCGCACCGACGCCGGCGCGCTCGTGAGCGAGCAGGGGCGCACCTCGATCGCCGACACCGTGGTCTCCAAGATCGCCGGCATCGCCACCCGTGAGATCAGCGGCGTCCACGACCTCGGCGGCGGCGCCGCCCGCGCCGTCGGCGCGCTGCGCGAGCGCATCCCCGGCTCGCGCACCAACCTGAGTCAGGGCGTGGCCGTCGAGGTGGGGGAGCGGCAGGCCGCCGTCGACCTCGACATCGTCGCCGAGTACGGCGTCGCCATCGCCGACCTCGCCGGCGCGATCCGCCGCAACGTGATCAGCTCGGTCGAGGCGATGACCGGCCTGGAGGTCACCGAGGTCAACATCACCGTCCACGACATCCACCTCGACGGCGAGGCCGACGACAGCGAGACGAGCCCGCGTGTCGAGTGACGCGACCGCAGCGCTCGCCGACGACGTCGCCGCGGCCGTCCGGGCCGCCGAGGGGGTCGCCGACCTGCATGCCGGTGTGCTCGGGGAGGTGGGCACCTACCTCCCCGGGCGCCGGGTGCCGGGCATCCGGCTCGTCGACGACGCGGCGTGCGAGATCCACGTGACCGTGCTCTTCGGCCACCGCCTCGACGCCGTCGTCGCCGCCGTCCGGGAGGCCGTGCGCCCCCTGGTCGCAGGAGCGGTGCACGTCGTCGTCGAGGACGTCGTCAGCCGGTCGGCATGAGCGGGTCGGCGTGACACCGGCCGACCCGAGCGACCCGGGCGACCAGCTCGACCCGGTCGACCGGCTCGCGCGGCGCCGCCGGGAGATCGCCCGTCGCCATCACCCCGATCGCGGCGGCGATCCCGCCGTCTTCGTCGCCGAGATGGAGCGGCTGGCCCGAGAGGCGTCGCCGGAGCCCGTCGCCGAGGCTCCCGTCTCGATCGTCGCCCGGCGCCGTCGCTGGCGCTCGCTGCGGCGCTCGACCCAACGCCTCGCCGACGGCGTCCGCGCCCGCCTGCCCCGCCACGTCCCCGGCGCCCGTCGTTACGGCCGGCTCTGAGCCGGCGCCAGCCCGCCACCAGCCCGTCTTCAGCCCGCCATCAGCCCGCCACCAGCCAGGAGAACACCATGCCCAGCTCCACCCTCGGCCTCGTCGCCGGCCTGCTGCTCGCCATCGCCGCCCTGCTCGGCGGCTTCCTCGGGTTCGTGCTCGCGATCCTGCTCGGGGGCGGCGGCTACCTGGTCGGTGCGCACCTCGACGGCGACCTCGACCTCAGCGCCCTGCGGGGTCGTCGTGGCTGAGCTCGCCGAGCGCCGGGACGCCGAGGAGCGCGGCACCCTCGACATCCGCACCCGGGCGATCGAGCGGCTGGCCGAGCGCGCCGTCCTGGAGACGCCGGGCACCGTGGCCCACCGCGGCAGCCTCCGCGGCCTCATCGGCGGGTCCGCCCCGAGCGCCCACGTGAGCACCTCCGGCCCCGGCGTGCGTGTGGTGCTCGACGTCGCCGCGACCTACCCCGCCGACATCGGTCGCATCGCCGCCGAGGTGCGCGACCACGTCCTGCGGCGTGCCGCCGACCTCAGCGGAGTCGGTGTCACGACCGTCGACGTCACCGTGCACCTCGTCAGCCCCGACGAGGCCGCGACGCCACGGAGGGTGCAGTGATCGCGGCGCCCGCGCCGACCGCCCGCCGCAGCGTCGGCACCGTGGCCGTCGTCCTCGCCCTGGGGCTCGTCGCGCTCGGCGTCGTCGGGGTGCGCGAGCTCCTCGTCGCCCGGGGATGGGCGGCGGGATCGTCATGGACGCTCGAGGCGCTGCGAGGTCTCGACGGCCTGACCGCCACCACCGGCGTGACGGTCGCCGCGGGCGGCGCCGTCCTCCTCGGCCTGGTGCTCGTGGTGATCGCCGTGCTGCCCGCTCGCGCCACGCATCGCTCCGCCGACGGCGTCCTGTGGTTCTCGGCCGGCGCGCTCAGCGCGTTGGCCGCCGCGGTCGCCGACCGCACGCCCGGCGTGCTCGCCGTCGATGCCCGCCGCAGCGGCCGGCGCCGCATCGTCCTGGAGGTCGTGAGCGGTGCTCGGCAGGACCCGGAGGCTGTCGCGGTCGCCGTGCGCCAGGCGGTCGACGTGCGGCTCGCCGGCCTGCCCGCGCCGGCCGTACGGGTCCGCGTGAAGGCGGTGGCGTGATGGCGCCGCTGCGGCGCGACCGCGCCGCCGTCCTCGTCGCCGGGCTGCTGCTCCTCGCGCTCGGGCTGCTGGGTCTCGACTGGCGCGCCGACACCGTGCTCGACCTGCGCCCGACGCTGTCGACCGCCGCCGGCCAGGACGCCGTCGCCACCGCATGGTTCCCCTGGGTCGGTGCTGCCGTGGGGCTGGTGCTCATCGTGCTCGGGCTGCTCTGGCTGCTCGCCCACGTGCGCCGTCCCGGCACCGGCGCCATCCGTCTCGCGGCCAGCGACCACACCGGGCGCCTCGAGGTCGACGCGCGCTCGCTGGCCCGGGCGGCCGCGGCCGACCTGGCGGCACGGACGCCGCTCGAGGACGTGCGCGGCTCGGTGGCCACCCACCGCGGCACGACCGTCGTCGAGCTGCGCGGACGCCTGGCGCACGACGCCGGCGCCGCCGCGGCCACCGCGACCGACGACCTCGCCGCCGCTGCCGCGACCGCCGCCGCCCAGCTGGCGGCCGCCCTGCCCGACGAGGCCGTCGCGTGCCGCGTCGTCCTCGACCCCCCGCGCCGGACCAAGGAGCCCCGCCGCGACCGCGTGCGGGTCCGCCCGGCCACCTCGACCACCCGACCGCACCACCCCTCGGAGCAACCGCTCCGCGGGCACCGTATGGAACCGAAGGAGAGAACGATGGGACTGGCTGACAAGGCCAAGAACGCTGCTCAGGACGCCCTCGGCAAGGCCAAGGAGGTCGTGGGCGACCTCACCGACGACAAGGAGCTGCAGGCCGAGGGCAAGGCCGACCAGGCCGAGTCGTCGGTGAAGAAGGTCGGCGAGAACATCAAGGACACCTTCACCAAGTGACCATCGCGTGACCACGGACGACCCCGCGCGGGTCGTTCCGGACGGCGGTCCGGCCTCTCGGGGCCGGGCCGCCGTCCCCTTCTCGAGACACGTCCTCTCGGCGCGACGGCGCACCAGGTCGCGTGCGCGCCACTAGTGGCGCGTGTGCGAAGTTCTTGGATGGTTCGCGTCGTCAGGGTGCGTGCATCGCAAGGCGGCGTCGCGAAGGGCTACCGGGCGTAACGCGAGCGATGCCGACGCTGCGAGGTGCGTGCCATGGCGGCGCCAACCGTCCAAAGATTTCGTGCACGCGCCACTAGACTCCACGGGTGCCGACCGAGACCTCCCAGACCCTCGATCGTGGCCTGCGGGTGCTCAAGGAGCTCGCGGCCGCGCCCGACGGATTGACGATCACCGAGCTCGCCGCGCGTCTCGGCGTCAACCGCACCATCGTCTACCGGCTCGTCACCACCCTCGAGCAGCATGCGCTGGTGCGTCGGGAGCCGGGCGGTCGGGTGCAGGTGGGCCTCGGCGTCCTGCACATCGCCTCGGCGGTGAACCCGGTGCTGCGCGAGACCGCGGTGCCGGTGCTGCGCGAGCTCGCCGAGGCGGTCGGCTGCACCGCCCATCTGACCGTGGCCGACGGCAGCCAGGCGCTGGCCGTCGCGGTCGTCGAACCGACCCGCACCGACTTCCACGTCTCCTACCGGGTCGGCACCCGGCACCCGCTCGAGCAGGGCGCGGCGGGCAAGGCGATCCTCCTCGGCCGTCAGCGCGGACGCCGATTGCCCTACGTCGCCACCGTCGGGGAGCTCCAGGCCGGCGCTCACGGTGTGGCCGCGCCGCTCGGCGTCGCCGGACTCGAGGCGAGCGTCGGCGTGGTGACCCTGGGCGACGTCGACGAGGAGGCCGTCGGCGCCGCCGTGCTCGACGCCGCCCGTCAGCTCTCCGATGCCCTCGGCTGAGCCTGCGCGCCGGCCGCTCCCGCGTCGGCCGTCACCAGCGGCAGCACTCGGTGGGGGATCTGGGTCGCCAGCGCGATGACCGTGCTCGACCGCTGGATCGCCGTGTGCCGCAGCACCAGGTCGATGACCCGCTGCAGGTCGGTGTTCGAGCGGGCCACGACGCGGGCCAGCAGATCGCCCGTGCCGGTGGTCGTGTGCGCCTCGAGCACCTCCGGGATCGCCCGCAGGTGCTCGCCGACGGCGTCGTGGCCGCCGTCCCCGTCGGGATCCTGGCGGATCTCGAGGGTGAGGAAGGCGGTCACCGGGTAGCCCAGCGCCTCGGGGGAGAGGGACGGCGCCCAGCCGGTGATCACGCCGCGCCCCTCCAGCCGGTCGAGGCGGGCCTGGACGGTGCCGCGGGCCACCTGGAGCCGTCGACTCGCCCCGAGGACGCCGATGTGCGGCTCAGTGCTGAACAGATCGAGCAGTCTGCGGTCGAGATCGTCCATGTGGGTCCTCCGATGTGAGCAATCTGCTCAATGATCCCGACGATGGTTGCACAGTGTGACCCGCGCCACCCACCCTGCCGTCATGACTGCGACGCCCTCGGCCCCGACCGACCGGTTCTCCGACGACCAGCTGCGCGACCTGCTCGGCCTGGTCGACCACGACGTCAGCGCCGACCCGTTCCCCGTGAACGGGCTCGACGCGGTCGTCTTCGTGGTCGGCAACGCCACGCAGGCGGCGTCCTTCTACCAACTCGCCCTCGGCATGGAGCTCGTCGCCTACCGCGGCCCCGAGACCGGCCACCGCGACGCGAAGTCCTTCGTGCTGCGCTCGGGCTCCGCGCGGTTCGTGCTCACCGGCGGCGTTGCGCCCGAGAGCCCGCTGCTCGAGCACCACCGCCGCCACGGCGACGGCGTCGTCGACCTCGCCCTCGAGGTGCCCGACGTCGACCGGTGCATCGAGCACGCGCGGGCCCAGGGGGCGCGGATCCTCGTCGAGCCCTACGAGGAGTCCGACGAGCACGGCGTCGTCCGGATGGCCGCCATCGCGACCTACGGCGAGACCCGGCACACCCTCGTCGACCGGTCGCGCTACCACGGCCCCTACCTGCCCGGGTACGTCGAGCGGAGCAGCACGATCGTGCGCGGCGACGGTCCGCGCCGGTTCTTTCAGGCCGTCGACCACTGCGTCGGCAACGTCGAGCTCGGCCGGATGGACGAGTGGGTCGACTTCTACCGGCGCGTGCTCGGCTTCACCAACATGGCCGAGTTCGTGGGCGACGACATCGCCACCGAGTACTCCGCGCTGATGAGCAAGGTCGTCGCCAGCGGCAACCACAAGGTGAAGTTCCCGCTCAACGAGCCCGCGATCGCGCGCAAGAAGTCGCAGATCGACGAGTACCTCGAGTTCTACGGCGGACCCGGCTGCCAGCACCTCGCCCTCGCCACCGGCGACCTCCTGGCCACCGTCGACGCTCTGCGGGAGCGCGGCATCGAGTTCCTCGACACCCCCGACTCCTACTACGACGACCCCGAGCTGCGCGCCCGCATCGGCGAGGTGCGGGTGCCGATCGAGGAGCTCAAGAAGCGCCGCATCCTCGTCGACCGCGACGAGGACGGCTACCTGCTCCAGATCTTCACCAAGCCCGTCGGCGACCGGCCGACCGTGTTCTTCGAGTTCATCGAGCGGCACGGCTCGCTCGGCTTCGGCAAGGGCAACTTCAAGGCCCTCTTCGAGGCCATCGAGCGCGAGCAGGACGCCCGCGGCAACCTCTGAGCGATCGCACCGGGCTGAGGCGACGCCCGCCCGCAGACGCCACGGCCGCCGTCCCCTCCCCGGGACGGCGGCCGCGTGCGCGTCGGATCGGACGGCGACCAAGGCGTCTCAGGCGTCGCCCACCAGCACCGCCTCGGCCTCGGCGCGGGAGCCGACCTCGGCGTGCGGCGTGCGGCCGGCGACCGTGCGGCGTCCGAGGGTGAGGATGGCCGCGCCCACGATCACCGCGGCGGCGCCGAACCAGAACGGTGCGTGCGGGCTGACGTTCTCACCGAGCTTGAGGGCGGCGTAGGGACCCACCGCGCCGCCGGTGAACCGCAGGAACGAGTACGCCGCCGACGCGATCGGCCGCTCGACCGGCGCGGCGCCCATGACCGCCTCGGTGATGAGGGTGTTGTTCACGCCGATGAAGGCGCCGGTGACGATGATCCCGATCACGATCACCGCGGTGTGCTCGGTGAAGAGGGCCATCACGGCGAGGTCGGCGGCGAAGAGCGCCAGCATCGTGATGATCGCCGGCACCGTGCCGATCGCGCGCTGCACCACCGGGGCCGCGAACACCGAGGTGACGGCCAGCAGCAGGCCCCAGGCGAAGAAGACCCAGCCGATCTGCAGGATGCTCGCCTCGGGCAGCGCGAACGGTCCGGCGGCGAGCACGGTGAAGAAGCCGATGTTGTAGAACGTCGCGGTCACGCCGACGAGCAGCAGCGCACGGTGCCGCAGCGCCCGGAAGGGGTCGGCGAGCGAGGTGCGGCGTCCGCTCGGGGGAGTGGCGGGCAGCAGGAACGTAGTGGCCACCAGCGCGATCACCATCAGGCAGGAGACCCCGAAGAACGGCGCCCGCCACGACTGCTCGCCGAGCAGGCCGCCGACCAGCGGGCCGGAGGCGATGCCGATGCCCAGCGCGGCCTCGAACAGGATGATCGCCTGGGCCGTCGAGCCCTTGGCCGCCGAGACGATGGTCGAGAGCGCGGTCGCGACGAACAGGGCGTTGCCCAGTCCCCAGCCGGCGCGGAAGCCGACGATCTGGCCGACGGTGTCGCTCGAGCCGGCGAGGGCGGCGAAGACGATGATGATCGCCAGACCCGCCAGCAGGGTGCGCTTGGGGCCGATGCGGCTGGACACGACGCCGGTGACGAGCATCGCGATGCCCATGATCGCCATGTAGCTGGTGAACATCAGGGAGACCTGGCTCGGGGTGGCGTCGAGCTGGGCGGCGATGTCCTTGAGGATCGGGTCGACCAGGCCGATGCCCATGAACGCGATGACGCAGGCGAAGGCCACGGCCCAGACCGCGCGGGGCTGGGCGAAGAAGGACGCCGGTTGGTCGGTGGACGGCCGGTCTGCGGCCGTTCCGGTGGCGGAGGTGGTAGCGGGGGTGCTCATGAGGTCCTCTCGTCGAGCGGGTGGAGTGAGGCGGGGACGGGCGCCGGTTCGGTGGCGGCCAGCAGGTCGCGCAGGACGGCGACGGCGGTCGCGACGTTGTCGGCGGTGTGACCGCTCGCGGCCACGAGGGCGGCGACGGTCGCGGCGTTGGCGCTGCGGGCCCGGGTCAGCTCGGTGCGGCCGGCGTCGGTGAGGTGGACGTCGGCGGCCCGGGCGTCGCCCGGGCGAGGTCGCTTGGCCACCCAGCCGCGATCGACGAGGCCGGTGACCGTGGCCGACATCGTCGGCTGGCTGCAGCCGTCGAGCTCGGCCAGGCGGGTGACGCCGATGTCACCGTGCTCGTCGAGCATCGAGAGCACCCGGAAGCCGGGTGGGAGATCGTTGCGTCGCCGCACCGTGCGGATGAGGCGGGCCGCGTAGACGACCAGGTCGCTGCTGTGGTCGCGGAGCGGATCGTCGGAAGCCATGCCCTCCACCATACATAGGGTGCCTATGTATCTCGTGGTCGCCTGTCGGTGGGCTCTGTCACAGTGAGGCCATGACGCCGCCCGGTCCGACCCGTCACGTCGCGTTCCTCCGCGCCATCAACCTCGGCGCCCAGCGGAAGTTCCCGAAGACGGCGGTCGCCGACGCCGTCCGGGCCGCGGGGTTCGAGGAGGTCGAGGTGCACCTCAACACCGGCAACGTCGGCTTCCTGGCCGCCGGCGAGCGGCTCGACCTCGAGAGGCGCCTGGAGGAGGCGTTCCTCGCGGCCGCCGGCTTCGAGGTGCCGACCGTGGTGATGACGGCCGCCGAGATGCGCGACGTCGTCGAGCACGCCGCCGAGTTCTCGGCTCCCGGCGACGACGTCGGCCACCACGTCTCCTTCCTGAAGGCGGAGCCGACCGCCGAGGCGGTGGCGGCGCTGCAGGCCGCGGCGCGTGACGACGAGCGGGCCGTCGTCCGCGGGCGGGCCGCGCACCTCCTCCTCGGAGCCGACTACCACCGGGCCAAGCTCACCAACGCCCTCGTCGAACGGCACCTCGGCATCGCGACCGCGCGCCGCATCACCGTCGTCCGCGAGGTCGCCCGGAGGTGGTGCTGAGCAGGCGCTGGCGTGGTGCTGCCCTCCGCCCGGGTGAGAACTCCTTCATCGAGGCGTCACCCGGTGGTCGCCGCCCGGTCGTGGGGCCTAGGTTGGATCCCGCTGTCTCGGACCGATCTCGGGAGGATCCTTTGTCTCAGCACCACTCGGGCGCGCCCGCGCCCGCCACTCGCCGCACCGTCCTGACCGGCGCCGCCGTGTCGGCCACCCTCGCCGCCGCCGGCTACACGGCGTCCCCGGCCGTCGCGGGAGGCCACCCGCCGCACGGCGGCCATGGCGGTGGCCACGGGGGCGGCCGCGGGCCGGTGCGGCTGACCGTGCTCGGCACCACCGACCTGCACGGCAACGTCTACAACTGGGACTACTTCAAGAACGCCGAGTTCGACAACGCCGCCCACGACGACATCGGCCTGGCGAAGGTCCGCACCCTCATCGAGGCCGTGCGCGCCGACCGGGCGGGCGAGCCGATCCTCACCCTCGACGCCGGCGACACCATCCAGGGGACGCCGTTGGCCTACTACTACGCCCGCATCGACCCCATCACGCGCGGTTCGGTGCACCCGATGGCCACGGCGATGAACCTCGTCGGCTACGACGCCGCCGCGCTCGGCAACCACGAGTTCAACTACGGGCTCGACGTCCTGCGCACCTTCGAGTCCCAGCTCGACTTCCCGCTGCTGGGCGCCAACGCCGTCGACCCGTCCACGAAGCGACCCGCGTTCCCGCCCTACATCATCAAGCGCTTCCGGGTGCGCGGGCGCACGCTCACCGTCGGCGTCCTCGGGCTGACCAACCCCGGCATCGCCATCTGGGACAAGGCCAACGTCGAGGGTCGGCTCGCCTTCCCCGGCCTGGTCGAGCAGGCGAAGCGCTACGTGCCGGAGCTCAAGCGACGCGGCTGCGACCTCGTCGTCGTCGCGGCCCACTCCGGTGCCGACACCTCGTCGTCCTACGGCGACGCGCTGCCCTACCCGGAGAACGCCTCGTCGCTGGTCGCGGCCGGCGTCCCGGGGGTCGACGCGATCCTGGTGGGTCACGCCCACAAGGAGATCGCGCAGCGCTACGTCGCCAACGACAGCTCCGGGCAGCAGGTGCTGCTGTGCGAGCCGTCGTACTGGGGCATGCGGCTCGCGGTGATGGACCTCGTGGTCGAGCCCACCCGCGACCGCCGCGGCCGGCACACCGGCTGGCGGCTGGTCTCGGCCACCTCCCAGGTGCTGAACTCCAACACCGTCGATGCCGACCCGGAGGTCGCCGCCGCGGTGCGCAAGGCCCACGACACCGTCGTCGCCTACGTGAACTCGCCGATCGGCACCTCGACCACCCAGCTCTCGGCGGCGCGCGCCGTCGTCGAGGACGTCCCGATCATCGACTTCGTCAACCACGTACAGGCCGATGCGGTGAAGAAGGCGCTCACCGGCTCGGACGCCGCGCTGCCGGTACTCTCGATCGCCGCCCCCTTCAACCGGGCGGCGTCCTTCCCCTCGGGCCAGGTGACGGTGCGCGACGTCGCGGGCCTCTACATCTACGACAACACGCTGCTGGCGGTGCGGGTGACCGGCGCCGACGTCCGGGCCTACCTGGAGTACTCGGCGCGGTACTTCAAGCAGGTCAGCGGCACCGGGCCGTTCACGATCGACCAGCTCACCAACGCCGTCACCGCCACGGCGCCGAACGGCACGCCCGACTACAACTTCGACTCCGTCGCCGGCCTCGACGCCCCGCTGGCCTACGCGATCGACGTCGCCGCTGCGGCGGGTTCGCGCATCACCGATCTCACCTACGACGGCGCGCCGGTGACCGACACCCAGCAGTTCGTGCTGGCGGTCAACAACTACCGCCAGTCCGGGGGCGGCGGCTTCCCCGCCGTCTCCACCGCCCCGGTCGTCTACAACGCGCAGGTGG
Source organism: Nocardioides fonticola (assembly GCF_039536805.1). Lineage (NCBI taxonomy): Bacteria > Bacillati > Actinomycetota > Actinomycetes > Propionibacteriales > Nocardioidaceae > Nocardioides > Nocardioides fonticola. Next base: position 277,949 of record NZ_BAAAZH010000012.1, read on the forward strand.
AGATCCGCCAGCTCCTCATCGACTGGGTCACCGCCACCGGCACCATCGACCCCGCGACCTTCGCCTCCGTCGACTGGCGCCTGGTGTCGGCTGGTCGGCCGATCACGGTGAGCTGAGGCCCGCTCGCTTGTAACGCGGGGTTACACACCACTACCCGACCCTTGTAAGGGGTGCCTAGTGCTACGTAACCCCGCGTTACATGAGTGGCGGACGGCGACGGCCACGAACTGTCCACATCCCCTGTGCATCCGTCCGGACGTCCACAGCCTCGCCGCCGGTCGCTCCAGGGACGCTGTCGGGGTTCGATCGTCGTCCCATGACGATCGATCCGCTCGAACTCATGGAGCGCCAGCACGGTCTGGTGTTGCGGCGCCAACTCCTGGCCGGCGGGTGGCCCCCAGCACTCATCGACCGCAAGGTCGCGAGTGGCGAGTGGACGGCGATCCGGCGCGGCGTCTACATCTGCACAGTCCGGTGGGACGCCGCCGACGAGCATGTCGGCCGACCACTGATGCGCGCGCTCGCCGCCAGTCTGTCGATGCTCCATCCGCACGTGGTGTCCCATGACTCGGCTGCCCTGATCGCCGGCCTCCCTGTCCTCCGCACGCACCGGGCGCTGACCCACATCACCCGCTACGGCGTCCACGGCGGTCGCACACGCCATGGGGTCAAGCACCATCAAGCGCCGTTCGAGCCGTGGATGGTCGAGGAGAGTTCGGGCGTTCCGTACTTCGGGATCGCCCGGACGGCAGCGGACCTCGCCCGGGAGCACGGACTCCACCAAGGCCTGGTGGCCTTCGACGCAGCCTTGGCCATGGGGTGTCGCCCCGCCGATCTCGACGCTGTCGTCGCCGGCATGCGCAACTGGCCGCAGGTCACGGTCGTGAAGGAGTGCCGGGAGCTCGCCACCTGGGGCGCGGAGTCGCCGGGCGAATCGCTGACCAGGCTTCTGCTGCGGGAGATGGGTGAGATCGCCCAGACGCAGTTCGGGCTGATGAATGGAGGACGCCAGGTCTGGAGCGACCTGAGGGTCCGGCGCCATCTCATCGAGTTCGATGGACGTCGGAAGTACCGCGATGAGAGCGACCTGTGGGACGAGAAGCTGCGCGAGGACTTCCTCCGAGGCCTCCACCTCGGGATCTCCCGCGTCGTCTGGGAGGACGTGAACACCCCGATCGCCTGGTGTCGCACCCAGAAGCGTCTGAACACCGACATCGCACGCAGCGACGAGTTGTACGGGCGCGATCTCACCGGTCTGGAGGGGCTGATCATCCCCGACGCCGTCCGGTTGGAGCGCATCCATCGCTTGTAACGCGCGGTTCGGTAGCTCTAGGAACCCCTTGTAAGGGTCGGGTAGTGGGGGCGAACCCCGCGTTACAAGCTTTCGCCGCCCGCCCCGGCTACTCCCCGCGGAACACCGGACGACGTCGTTCGGCGAAGGCGGCGAGTCCTTCGGTGAAGTCGGCGGTGCGGAAGAGGGTGCGTTGACCGGAGTGCTCGCGGGCCAGGGCCTCCTCGAGGTCGGGGAGGGTGGCGGCGTTGATCGCCTTCTTCACCGCGGCATGGGCGATGCGGGGGCCGGCGGCCAGCCGGGTGGCGAGCTTGGACGCCGTCGCGACGAGTTCGTCGTCGGGGACGACGTGGGTGATCAGGCCGGTCTCGAGGGCCTCACGTGCGCTCATCGGCTCGGCGAGCAGTGCCATCCGCATCGCCCGGGCGCGGCCGATGGAGGCGGCGACCGTCAGCGACGAGCCGCCGTCGGTCATCAGCCCCAGCTTGGTGAAGGGCAGCAGGAAGGACGCCGACTCGGCGGCGATGATGAGGTCGGAGACCAGCGCGGCCCCGCAGGCGACGCCCGCGGCCACGCCGTTGACGGCGGCGACGACCGGCTTGTCGATGGCCACGATCGCGCGGATCAACCGGTTGGCGCCGTCCATCGTCTCGTGCGGGAACTGCGGGGCGAGGTGCAGCGACTCCATGTCGGCACCGGCGCTGAAACCCGCGCCGGTGCCGGTGATCACGACGGCGCCGATGTCCTCGCGCGAGCGCGCGGCCTCCACGGCCTCCGAGGCGGTCTGCATCATCGCGCCGTTGACGGCGTTGAGCACCTCGGGGCGCGTGAAGGTGACCCACAGGACGCCGTCGCGCACCTCGAGCGCGACCTGCTCGGTGCCGACGAACGGTGCCGCCTCGGTCTCAGCCATGGGTCACTCCCGCTTCCTCGAGTTCGGCCAGGGCGGCCGTGGTGGTCTCCGGCGCCACACCGGCGCAGAGGTCGTCGAGGAGCCGGACGCCGAACCCCTCGGTGACGGCGTCGAGCGCCGTGGCGCGCACGCAGTGGTCGGTGGCCAGGCCGCACACGTCGACGTCGGTGACGCCCCGCTCGCGCAGCCAGGCGGCGAGTCCGGTGCCCTCGGCGGTGCCCTCGAACCCCGAGTACGCCGCCTCGTGCGCGCCCTTGAGGAACACGGCGTCGAACCGTGCGTCGGCCAGCGCCGGGTGCAGTGCGGCGCCCTCGGTGCCGGCCGCGCAGTGCACCGGCCAGCTGTCGACGTAGTCGGGTTCCTCGCTCCAATGCGCACCCGGGTCGTGGTGGTGGTCGCGGGTGGCGACCACGGCGACGTAGGACGACGCCGCGGGGGAGCGGAGCAGGTCGGCGACCCCGGCGGCGACGGCGTTGCCGCCGGTCACCGGCAGCGAGCCGCCCTCGCAGAAGTCGTTCTGCACGTCGACGACGATGAGCGCGCGGGTCATGGCGCGACGCTACCGCGAGCAGTGCGGTGCTCGGTCGGGATCACCGGCTCGCCACGCGCCATCGAACGGGCGGCCACCGGCAGTTCCCGGACGGCGGCCGCATGCCGCTCGCGGGCGACGTCGAGGGGCTCGGTGCCGACGATCTCACCGGCCCGCACGAGCGGACGCAGGAGCGGCCGCTCGTCCTCGGCGAAGGTGTCGGCGTGGCTGACGACCTCGGCGACGGCCCGCCCGCCCACGACCCGCCGCGCGGCCCACTTGCGACCCCCGACCGACCCCTTCTGCGGGCTCCGCTTGGCCACCGGCACCAGCCGGCCGTCGTCGTCCTCGCGGGCGACGAGCTTGTAGACGAACCCGCACGTCGGATGGCCCGATCCGGTCACCAGGCGGGTGCCGACGCCGTATCCGTCGACGGGTGCCGCCGCCAGGGCGGCGATCGCGTACTCGTCGAGATCGCTGGTCACCACGATGCGCGTGTCGTGGGCGCCCAGCGCGTCGAGCTCGCGACGCACGTCGCGGGCGAGCACGCCGAGGTCGCCGGAGTCGAGGCGCACCGCCCCCAATCCGGTGCCCGCGATCTCGATGCCCCGCCGCACCGCCTCGGCGACGTCGTAGGTGTCGACGAGCAGCGTCGTCCCGGTGCCGAGTGAGGCGACCTGGGCGCGGAAGGCGTCGTCCTCGGAGTCGTGCACGAGCGTGAAGGCGTGGGCGCTCGTGCCCGCCGACGGGACGCCGTACCGCTGCCGCGCGGCCAGGTTGGACGACGTCGCGAACCCGGCGAGGTAGGCGGCGCGTGCCGCGGCGACGGCGGCCTCCTCGTGCGTGCGCCGCGAGCCCATCTCGATGCACGGCCGGCCCTCGGCCACCAGCGTCATCCGCGAGGCCGCCGAGGCCACCGCCGAGTCGTGGTTGAACACCGAGAGCAAGAAGGTCTCCAGCAGCACGGCCTCGGCGAAGGTGCCCTCGACCACGAGCACGGGGGAGTCGGGGAAGTACACCTCGCCCTCCCCGTAGCCCCACACGTCGCCGGCGAAGCGGTAGTCGGCCAGCCAGGCCAGCGTCGCGTCGTCCACCACCCCGTCGAGGACGCCGAGGGCGTCGTCGTCGAAGCGGAAGGCGGCCAGGCCCTCGAGCGCGCGACCGGTGCCCGCGACCACGCCGTAGCGGCGTCCCTCGGGGAGCCGACGGGCGAAGAGCTCGAAGATGCAGCGGCGGTGCGCGGCACCCGAGGCGAGCGCGGCCTGCAGCATCGTGAGCTCGTAGTGGTCGGTGAGGAGCGCCGTGGAGCGGGTCACGGGTCTGACAGTAGGGCGCGGCCCTCGATGTGACAGCATGGACGACGTGTCTGCGACCAGTCCCGTCGAGGCCGAGCCGATCACCACACCGGACGAGCTCGGAGAGACCTGGTCGATCCCGGACAAGCCCTGGGTCACCGTCGTGTGGAACGACCCGGTCAACCTGATGTCCTACGTCACCTACGTCTTCCAGAAGTACTTCGGCTACGACAAGCGCACCGCCGAGAAGCTGATGATGGAGGTCCACGAGGACGGCAAGTCGGTGGTCTCCAGCGGCACCCGCGAGGAGATGGAGCGCGACGTCCAGGCCATGCACGAGTACGGCCTGTGGGCCACGATGGAGAAGCAGGAGTGAGGTCATGACCGGCTTCGCGCGCCACCGCCGCAGCGGCCGGGTGATCGCGACCTTCAGCGGCTTCGAGGCCGACCTGCTGCGCTCGCTGGCCTCCCAGCTCGTCGAGCTGCTGCGCGACCAGGCGGCCGCGCCCACCGAGGTCGCCGACCCGCTCGAGGCGATGTTCGACTTCTCCGGGCCGGTCACCGAGCCCGACGACCCCGTGCTCGCGCGCCTGTTCCCGACCGCTTACCCCGACGACCCCGAGGCTGCGGCCGACTTCCGTCGCTACACCGAGCAGGGCCTGCGGCACGGCAAGGCCGAGGCCGCCTGCGCCATCATCGACACCCTCGAGGAGGCCGGTCTGCCCACCGACACCTTCGAGGACGGCCTGATGATCGACGTCGAGCTGACGCCGGAGGAGGCCGAGGTCTGGATGCGCTCCTTCACCGACCTCCGCCTCGCCCTCGCCACCCGCCTGGGCATCGAGGAGGACGACGAGGAGCGCTGGGCGGCGCTGCCCGACGACGACCCGCGCTCGCAGGCCCACGACATCTACGAGTGGGTCGGCTACCTGCAGGAGACGATCGTCGGGGCCCTCAGCCGATGAGCCCGATCCCGCCCTTCGTCGTCGAGCTGCGCGAGCTCGTCGGCCAGCGGCAGCTGTGGCTGCCCGCCGTCACCGCCGTCGTCCTGCACGAGGGGCAGGTGCTGCTCACCCGCCGCGCCGACAACGGGCGATGGGCCCCGATCACCGGCCTCCTCGACCCGGGCGAGCATCCGGCGGTCGGCGCCGTCCGGGAGGCCGAGGAGGAGGCGAGCGTGGTCGTCCGCGCCGACCGGCTGGCCGCCACCGGCGTCACCCCGGTCATCACCCACGCCAACGGCGACCTCGCCGTCTACCTCGACCTCACCTTCGCCTGCTCGTGGGTCTCCGGGGAGGCCGCGGTCGGCGACGACGAGAACCTCGAGGTGGCCTGGTGGCCTCTCGACGCGCTGCCGCCGATGGAGGCCTACCTGCTCGAGCGCATCGAGGCGGCGGCCTCGGGGGAGACCGCGGCCCGCTTCCTGAGCTGATGCGGGTGGGCCGCCCGTCCTCCCCTACCCTGGACCGGTGCTGACCATCGACCAGGCGACCTACGACGCGATCGTCGCCCATGCCAAGCGGGACCACCCCGACGAGGCGTGCGGCATCGTGGCCGGTCCCGAGGGCAGCGACCGTCCGACCCGCGTGGTCGAGATGGTCAACGCCGCCGGCAGCCCGACGTTCTACGAGTTCGACTCCACCGAGCTGCTCGCGCTCTACAAGGAGATGTGGGCCAACGACGAGGAACCCGTCGTCGTCTACCACTCCCACACCGCCACCGAGGCCTACCCGAGCCGCACCGACATCGGCCTGGCCAGCGAGCCGAACGCGCACTACGTGCTCGTCAGCACGCGCGAGCACGGGAATAACGACGGCCCGGTGGAGTTCAGATCATTTCGGATCGTGGACGGCGAGGTGACCGAGGAAGAGGTCGTCGTCGTCCCCGAGCTCACGCCCGCCCCCTGACCGCCCGGTCAGGTACGTCACACCCACGAGGAGAACCCGTGTCCATCGAGGTCCGGATCCCGACCATCCTGCGCACCTACACCGGCGGGGAGAAGTCCGTCAGCGCCTCCGGCGCCACCCTGAGCGCGCTGATCGACGACCTGGAGGCCAACCACCCCGGCATCAAGGACCGCCTCATCGACAACGGCGACCTGCGTCGGTTCGTGAACATCTACGTCAACGACGAGGACGTCCGCTTCCTGGGCGGCCTCGAGGCCGACCTCTCCGACGGCGACCAGGTCGTCGTCCTGCCGGCCGTGGCCGGCGGCGCGGTCTGAGCGACGGCGACGACACCCGGGACCGTTCGATGGCGCGCTACGACGACCTGCTGACCTCCGTGGGCAACACGCCCCTGGTGGGTCTGCCGCGGCTGTCGCCGGGCGTGCTGCCGAACGGTGCCGAGGTGCGGTTGTGGGCCAAGCTCGAGGACCGCAACCCCACCGGCTCGATCAAGGACCGTCCGGCCCTGAAGATGATCGAGGAGGCGGAGAAGGACGGCACCCTGCGACCGGGGTGCACCATCCTCGAGCCGACTTCCGGCAACACCGGCATCTCGCTGGCGATGGCGGCCAAGCTCAAGGGCTACCGCATCGTGTGCGTCATGCCGGAGAACACCTCCGAGGAGCGCCGCCAGCTGCTGCGCATGTGGGGAGCCGAGATCGTCTCCTCGCCGGCCGCGGGCGGCTCCAACGAGGCGGTGCGGGTGGCCAAGCGCATCGCCGACGAGCACCCCGACTGGGTGATGCTCTACCAGTACGGCAACCCGGCCAACGCGCTCGCGCACGAGGAGGGCACCGGCCCCGAGCTGCTCGCCGACCTCCCGAGCATCACGCACTTCGTCGCGGGCCTGGGCACCACCGGCACGCTGATGGGCGTCAGCCGGTTCTTCCGTCGGGCCAAGCCCGACGTCCGCATCGTCGCCGCCGAGCCGCGCTACGGCGAGCTCGTCTACGGCCTGCGCAACCTCGACGAGGGCTTCGTGCCCGAGCTGTACGACGCCGACCTCATCGACTCCCGCTTCTCGGTCGGCCCGCGCGACGCCGTCCGCCGGGTGCGCGAGCTGCTCGAACTCGAGGGCATCTTCGCCGGCGTCTCGACCGGCGCCATCCTGCACGCGGCCCTCGGCCAGGCCGCCAAGGCGGTCAAGGCCGGCGAGCGTGCCGACATCGCCTTCATCGTCTGCGACGGCGGCTGGAAGTACCTCTCGACCGGTGCCTACGAGGGCACGATCGACGAGGCCGAGGACGCCCTCGAGGGTCAGCTCTGGGCCTGAGGTTCGACCCGTGTCCGTGCGGGAGTTTCCCCGGTCAGCCGGGGAAACTCCTGCTTGTCAGGCAATGCTTGCTGTGCCAAGTGCCAGTTTCCCCTGACCAGTCAGGGTGCTGATCGCCCGGCCAGCCGGCCGGTGTGCTCAGAGGGCGACGTCGAGGTTCTGAGCGTCGTTCAGCTCGCTGCCCGGCACCGGGCCGAGGCCCAGCAGTGCGGTGGCCAGGTTCGCCAGGTCGCCGTTGCGCACCGGCTGGCGCTCAGCGCCGTAGCCGGGGCGGCCGCCGACGGGGTCGCGGTAGTCGGGGTTGAACTGGTAGAGGTCGCCACGGTCGACGGTGGGTCCCCACACGATGAAGGGCACCGTGTAGTTCGCGAGCAGCGAGGCGTCGCTGTGCGAGCGCGACCCCTGCGCGCCGCCGTGGTCGCTGGTGAGGACGACGACGAGGTCGTCGAGCGCCGGCTCGGCGGCGATCGTGTCGAGCACCGCGCCGATCTCGTCGTCGACCTTGGCCACCGCCGTGAGGTAGCGGGAGGAGAGGAAGCCGTACTCGTGGCCGGCGCGGTCGGGGCGCGCGAGGTGGAGGAAGGTGAAGGCGCGGGTCCGCGTGCGCAGATCGCGACGCACCTGCCGCACCGTGGCCGCCTCGTCGTCGCGGGTGAAGGAGCGGTCGATCGCCTGCGGCCAGGAGCGCTGGTAGAGGGAGAACTTCGCCTTCGAGGCGAACAGTGCGGTGCTGCCGCCGGCGTCGTGGACGACGGTGAACACCGAGGCCACGGAGTGCCCGGCCGCCTGCTGGACCGTCGTCCCGGGGCGATCGTCGTCCCAGGTGACGCCGTGCCCGCCGCGGGACGCCGTCACGCGGCGTCCGGTCAGCATGCTGGTGTGGTTCGGCAGGGTCGTGGTGCGCTCGACCGCGGTGCGGGCGTTGAGGGTCGAGACGCCCTGGTCGATGAGCTGGTAGAGATGCGGCGCGCGGGTGCGTCCGAGCCGCCGGATGGCGGCGGGGTTGAGTCCGTCGACCGAGATCGCCAGCACGTGCTGCGTGCGGGCGTCGGGCGCTGCCGCGGCTGCGGGCGCCGCTACCGGGGACGGCGCGGACTCGGTGTGAGCGGCCGTCGGGACGGCCAGCAGGGCGAGGGACAGGACCACGGCGGCGGAGCTTCGAAGGCGCACCCGAGGAGAGTACGACGAGGCGGTGGGCTGCGGGCGCGACTCCGCGGGCCGACCGCCGACGTGAGCTACATCGCGGTAGCCGGACGCCGCCGGATCGATGTCGTAACCTAAGGCGCCATGTCAGTGCCGACGACTCCCACCTCCCTCGCCCCGCGTCGCGGTGGTGGGGTGCGGCGCGCACCCGGGGGCCGGTCGTGAAGCTGACGGTCATCGGTTGCTCGGGCTCGTACAACGGCCCCGACGCAGCCGCGAGCTGCTACCTCGTCGAGGCCCAGCTCGACGACGGCACCGGCAGCCGTCCCTGGCGCCTGCTGGTCGACATGGGCAGCGGTGCGCTCGGCGAACTGCACCGGCACATCGATCCGCTGAGCATCGACGCCGTCCTCATCAGCCACCTGCACGCCGACCACTGCCTCGACCTGTGCGGCTACTACGTGATGCGCAAGTACCACCCGACCGGCTCGCAGCCGCGGCTGCCCGTCTGGGGGCCCAGCACGACCGCCGACCGCATGGCCCGCGCCTACGACCTCGAGATCGACCCGGGCATGCACGAGGAGTTCGAGTTCCTCACCTGGGACGCCGAGGTGCACATCGGGCCGTTCGTCGTCGAGCCGGTGCCGGTCGACCACCCGGTGGAGGCCTACGGCATGCGCATCAGCGCCGACGGCACCACGATCGGGTACTCCGGCGACACCGGCCCGTGCGAGGGCCTGGACGCCATCGCCAAGGACGTCGACCTCTTCCTCGCCGAGGCCTCCTTCCGCTCCTGCGACACCAACCCGCCGGCCCTGCACCTGACCGGCACCGAGTGCGGCGAGGTCGCCACCCGGATGGGGGCGCGGCGCCTCGTCGTCACCCACATCCCGCCGTGGTTCACCAGCGACGTCGCCCTCGAGGAGGCTCGCGACTCCTTCGCCGGGCCGGTCGAGCTCGCCCGTCCGGGCGCGGTCTACGACCTGTCCTGACCAGGCCCGCCGGCGAGGGGCACCGGGACGCCGTCAGCACGGCCCGGCGACCGCTGCGCCGCCGGCACCCGGCTCATCGCCCGCTCGGCGAGCGCGGTGATCGTCAGCGAGGGGTTGGTGCCGAGGTTGACCGGCACCACCGAGCCGTCGCAGACCAGCAGGTTGCGGTAGCCGAAGACCCGTTGATCGGCGTCGACGACGCCCTCGGCGGGTGACGCGCCGATGACGGCGCCGCCGAGGGGATGGGCGGTCAGCCCGATGCCGGCGACGGCGTCGAGCAACGGGCTCTCCGCGATACCGCCGGTGCGGGCGGCCACACGCCGCGCGGCGTCCTCGGCAGCCGCCGACGTCGAGGGCAGCGGGTCGTCGGGATCGAGCTCGCTGACGAGGCCGCCACGCCGCCCCGGCCGCAGGCGCAGCGCGCCCCCGCCGGTGCCCATGACCAGCAGCATGAGCTGGCGTCGCGACTGCCCGAACGGCACGAGGGTCTGGGCGAAACGCCACGGATGGCGCGCGATCGTCCCCAGCCAGGCGAGCGCTCGCCGGCGTCCGCCGGTGGTGAGCAGGGTCAGGCCCGTCGACATGTAGTCGGCGTGCGCGCCGTAGCCGAGCGTCTCCACGTGGGTGTCGGGCGTGGGGTGGATGCTGGAGGTGATGGCGACCCGCTCGGTGAGGCCATGGGCGACCGCCCGCGGCAGCAGGACGCCGGGCACGAACTCGCCGTTGGTGCGCACCTCGTGCCCGACCCGCTCGGAGAGCCGGGGCAGGTCTCCGGCGGCCCGTGCGGTGGCCAGCAGCCGCGTCGTCCCGAGGACGCCGCCGGCCAGCACGACGCCGTCCGCCTCGATCGCCTCCGCCCGGCCAAGACGCCCCCAGCGGCGCCGGGCCCGCACCGTGACGAGGTAGCCGTCGCCGCCGTCCTCGGCGCCGCGCGGGCGCAGACCGACGACCTCGGTGTCGGGTCGGATGAACGCGCCGCGATGCTCGGCGAGGTGGAGGTAGTTCTTGACCAGCGTGTTCTTCGCGCCGACGCGGCAGCCGAGCAGGCAGTCGCCGCAGCGGGTGCAGCCGGTGCGCGGGGGACCGGCACCGTCGAGGAGCGGGTCGGGGACGGTGCGTCCCGGCGTCCCGAGGAAGACCCCGACGGAGGCCTTGCGGTAGGTGTGCTCGACCCCGAGGTCGCGGCCGAGGTCCTGCAGCAGCAGGTCGCCCGGATCGTCGGGGCCGCCCGGCTCGGCCGCTCGGTACGGCGTCGCGCCCAGGAGCCGTTCGGCCTCGGCGTAGTGCGGCGCCAGCTCGGCGGCCCAGTCGGCCAGGCCGCGCCAGCGCGGGTGGGCGAGCACGTGCGGGTCGGCGCGGTAGAGCACGTTGGCGTACGCCAGCGAGCCCCCGCCCACGCCGACCCCCGAGACGATCGAGACGTGCCGGGTGGTGGTGATGCGCGTGATGCCGCGCCAGCCCAGGCGGGGTGCCCACAGGTAGCGGGGGAGGTGCCAGGCCGATCGGGCGAAGTCGTGGTCCTCGAAGCGGCGCCCGGCCTCGACGACGGTGACGTCGTACCCCTTCTCGACCAGCCGCAGGGCCGCCACGCTGCCACCGAACCCCGACCCGACGACCACCCAGTGCGGTGTGGCGCGGGTCACAGGAGGCATGGGGTGACTCTAGTTCGCTAGACCCATCCGGCGTCGTGGACGCAGATCGCGATCTGCACCCGGTTGGTGGTGCCGAGCTTCTCGAACAGCTTCGAGACGTGCGCCTTGACGGTGGGCACCGAGAGGAACAGCTCGGCCGCGATCTCGGCGTTCGACAGGCCGCGGCCCACCGCACGTGCCACCTCGGCCTCGCGCTCGGTGAGGACGTCGAGCCGCTCGAGGGCGCGGGTGGTGCGACTGTCGGCGGCCGGGTCGTCGTCCCGGATGCGGTCGATGAGGGTGCGGGTGACCGACGGGGAGAGCATCGGGTCGCCGTCGGCGACCGCGCGTACGGCGGCGAGCAGGTCGGGCGGCGGGGTGTCCTTGAGCAGGAAGCCGTCGGCGCCCGCCGCGAGCGCGGCCACGACCTGGTCGTCGGCGTCGAAGGTGGTGAGCACGATGACGCGCGGCGGTGAGGCGAGCGCCTGGATGCGCCGGGTGGCCTCGAGGCCGTCGAGGCGCGGCATTCGGATGTCCATGAGGACGACGTCGGGGGACAGGCGCGCGGCCTCGTTGACCCCGGCCTCGCCGTCGCCGGCCTCGCCGACGACCGTGATCTCCTCCCGGCCGCCGAGCATGAGGGCGAGGGCGGAGCGCACCAGCGGATCGTCGTCGACGAGCAGGACGCGGATCGGCGTGACGGGGCCGCTCATGGCGCCCAGGGTAGCCACGCGCGGACCTCGAAGTGCGACCCCCGGACGCCGTGCACGAGCCGTCCGCCGGCCAGCTCCGCGCGCTCGGCGAGGCCGATGAGCCCGAGCCCGGCACCCGGCGTGGGGCGTCGGCTGAAGCCGAGGGGGTTGTCGAGCACGACCTCGACACCGCGCGCCGGGTCGCCGCCCAGGCGGATCGTCAGCAGCGTGTCGGGGGCGTGCTTGCGGGCATTGGTGATGCCCTCCTGCACGATCCGGTAGACGGTGCGGCCCAGGGCGTCGGGCAGGGGCTCCCCGAGGTGGTCGGCGTAGTCGAGGTTGAGGCCCTCGTGCCGGCACTCCTCGACCAGGCGCGGCAGGTCGATGTAGGTGGGCTGCGGCACCGCGGTGTCGGCGTCCAACCGCCCGGTCACGGGGTCGCGCAGCACGCCGAGCACACCACGCAGGTCGGTGAGCGCCTCGTGCGCCTTCTGCTGGATCACCGTCGCGCTCTCCCGCATCTGCTCGGCCGTCAGGTCGTCGCGGAACGACAGGGCGCCGGCGTGCAGGGAGATCTGGGAGATGCGGTGGGCGAGCACGTCGTGCATCTCGCGGGCGATGCGGGCCCGCTCGTTCTCGCGGGCGCGCTGGGCCTGGAGCTCCTGCTCGGCCTCGGCGAGCTCGGCGCGCCGCTGGAGGGTCCAGTAGAGCTCGCGACGCGAGCCGATGTACATGCCCCAGCCCATCATCCCTGCGGTGAAGATCGCGTTGACGATGACGTCGAACCACCACGGGTCGGCGTCCGGGTCGGGGAGCACCAGGCGGGTCAACATCAACCCGGAGGCGAAGTTCGCGACCCCGACGACCGCGATCTCGCGATAGCGGCGACGCGTGGCGACCGAGACCGCAGCCAGGGTCGAGGCGCCGGCGGCGAGCCCCGAGGCGCACCCGAGCAGGCTGGTGAGCAGCCCGATCGGCACCGGCCAGCGCCGCCGCCACAGCACCGCGACGAAGGCCAGCGTGCCCAGCCCGGCGTCCAGCCCGAGGAGGGCGAGACCGCCGGCGTCGTACTCGCGGGCGGCGACCGTCGCCCAGGCTGTGCCGCCGATGACCAGGGCCAGGGCGAAACGCCAGCCGTGGCGCCAGCGGGTGAGCTGCGGCTGGTAGGCCGCGGGTGCGGGCCGTTGCCGCGCGTCGGCCTCGATCACGCCGCCCACTCTAGGGACGACCCGGGACGCCGTGGACCGGCCCCGGGTCGCGGGCGACCCCCTACTTTGGTCGGGCGCGGAACCGCCGCGCGACCGATGTGTCCGGCCGGCCCCGGTGGGCAGGCTGGGGCCATGATCAAGGTCGAAGGACTCACCAGGACCTACGGCGCGTTCACCGCCGTCGACGACGTCAGCTTCGAGTGCCAGCCGGGACGGGTCACCGGCTTCCTGGGCCCGAACGGTGCCGGCAAGACCACGACGATGCGCATCATGGTCGGGCTCACCCCGCCCTCCAGGGGCAGCGTCACGATCGGCGGCCACCGCTACGCCGACATCCCCAACCCCGGGCGCCACGTCGGCGTCCTCCTCGACGCCTCGGCGCAGCACGGCGGCCGCACCGGCCGCGAGATCCTCACCCTCGGCGCCCGCACGATGGGGCTGCCGATGAGCCGGGTCGACGAGATGCTCGAGTTGGTCTCGCTCACGCCCGCGGAGTCCAAGCGCCGTCTGCGCAACTACTCCCTCGGCATGAAGCAGCGCCTCGGCATCGCCCACGCGCTGCTCGGCGACCCCTCCGTGCTGATCCTCGACGAGCCCGCCAACGGCCTCGACCCCGCCGGCATCCGCTGGATGCGCGGCCTGCTCAAGGGGTACGCCGACCGCGGCGGCGCCGTGCTGCTCTCCAGCCACCTGCTGCACGAGGTCGAGCTGATCGCCGACGAGATGATCCTCATCGGCAACGGCCGCATCGTCGCCCAGGGCGACAAGCAGACCCTGCTGCGCGAGGAGAAGCCGAGCTCGCTGGTCACCTCGCTCGACAACGGCCGCCTCGGCGAGGCGCTGACCCAGGCCGGGTTCGGGGTCTCCCGCGCCGGCGAGGGCCTGCGGGTGGAGTGCCCGCCGGTCGAGGTCGGACGCGTCGCGCTCCAGGCCGGCGTCGTCCTGGTCGACCTGCGCACCGGCTCGCGCGGCCTGGAGGACCTCTTCCTCCAGCTCACCGCCGACACCCAGCGCGAGCAGGCGCCCGGCGCCCAGCCCGCCCCGCCCACCCAGCCGATGCAGCCCGTCCAGAACCAGGGAGCAGCCCGATGAGCGCCACCGCACCCGTCGCCCCGCGCACGATCGACATCTCGAACACCGCGCCGATCCCGTTCACGCGGCTGATCGGGGTCGAGTTCCGCAAGAGCTACGACACCCGTGCCGGGTTCTGGCTCCTGGCCACCATCGGCATCCTGGTCACCCTGGCCGAGACGATCGTGACGATCGTCGGCATCACCCAGGACGACGCCGACCTCAACTTCGGCAACTTCGTGCAGGTGGCCGCGTTCCTGACCGCTGTCCTGCTGCCCGTGCTCGGCATCCTGCTCGTCACCGGCGAGTGGGGTCAGCGCACCGCGATGGTCACCTTCTCCCTCGAGCCCCGCCGGTCGCGGGTCATCGGCGCCAAGTACGTCGTCGGGCTCGTGCTCACCCTCGTCACCGCGCTCGTCGCCGTCGTCGTGGGCGCGGTCTGCAACGCCGTCCTCGGCCTGGCCACCGGCGGCGCCGACTGGACGTTCGGCTGGTCGATCTTCATCGGCTTCCTGCTGCTGCAGTCGATCGCGATGACCACGGGCTTCGCGCTCGCGGCCCTGCTGCTCAACACCCCGGCGGCGATCGTGGTCTTCTTCGCGCTGACCTACGTGGTGCCGACGATCCTGGCGATCGCCTCGGTCTTCCTCGACTGGTTCGAGGACTTCAGCCACTACATCGACTTCCAGCGGGCACAGCAGCCTCTGGCCGACCTCTCGCTGAACACGGGGTCGGAATGGGCGCAGCTGCTCGTCTCGGGTGCCATCTGGCTCGGCATCCCGCTGGTGCTCGGTCTGCGGCGCATCCTCTCCGCCGAGGTGAAGTAGTTCATCAACGCTTGACCGACAGGTCAGCCGTCACGGCCCTCAGGTTCCCCTCTCGGGGGGACCCTGAGGGTCGTGGCACGTGCGTACCTGCGCTTCGCGGCGCTCGGAGACAGCACCACCGTCGGCATCGGCGACCCCGTACGTGACCCCGACGGCCGGGAACGCTGTCGGGGCTGGGCGAGACTCCTCGCCGAGGGTCTCGCCGCCCATCACGACCTCTCCTTCTGCAACCTCGCGATCTCCGGATCCACCGTGGCCGACGTCCGCGACCGCCAGCTCGCGGACGCCGTCGCCCACGCGCCCGACCTCGCCTCGCTCATCGTCGGGGTCAACGACGTCATGCGTTCGACGTGGCATCCCGACCGGTTCGCCCGCGACCTGCTCGAGGTCGCCGACGCCGTGGCCGCCACCGGCGCCCTGCTCGTGACCCTGCGCTTCCACGACCACGGACGCGTGTTCGGCCTCCCGCCCGCGGTCCGTCGTCCGCTCGACAACCGCATCGCCGCCGTCAACGCCGCCTACGACGAGGTGGTGCGTCGGCACGGGGGAGTGCGCGTCGACCTCGCCGAGCAGCCCGGCGTCTACGAGCGCGCGGCCTGGTCGGTCGACCGCCTCCACCCCTCCGAGATCGGGCACCGCATGCTCGCCCGAGCGGTCGCCCAGGGACTGCGCGAGCACGGCGTCGCCGTCGCACCACCCTCCCTCGAGCCCTCCGGCGGCATCGAGCCGACCTGGCGGCGCAACGCCGCCTGGGTGCTCACCGAGGGCGCGCCGTGGATGGGGCGCCGGGCCCGCGATCTGGGTCCGTGGGCGGTGCGGGCCGCATGGGGCCGTCCGGTCGAGGAGGAGCGGGCCGTAGCCTCTGCGCCATGACTGCACGCGAGGACGGCCGCGCCGACGACGAGCTGCGCCCCATCACGATCACCCGCAACTGGCTCGACCACGCCGCCGGCTCGGTGCTGGTGGAGTTCGGCAGGACGAAGGTGCTCTGCGCCGCCTCGGCATCGGTGGGCGTGCCGCGCTGGCGCAAGGGATCGGGCCTGGGCTGGGTCACCGCCGAGTACGCGATGCTGCCCGCCTCGACCAACACCCGCTCCGACCGCGAATCGGTGAAGGGCCGCATCGGCGGTCGCACCCACGAGATCAGTCGGCTCATCGGCCGCTCGCTGCGCGCCGTCGTCGATTACGAGGCGCTCGGGGAGAACACCATCCAGCTCGACTGCGACGTCCTCCAGGCCGACGGCGGCACCCGGACGGCGTCCATCACCGGCGCGTACGTCGCGCTCGTCGACGCGGTGAACCACCTGCGCTCCACCGGCGCCCTGACCGGCGAGCCCATCACCGGCTCGGTGGCCGCGGTCAGCGTGGGCATCATCGACGGCGTCCCGCGGCTCGATCTGCCCTACGTCGAGGACGTGCGTGCCGAGACCGACATGAACATCGTGATGACCGGCGACGGCCGCTTCATCGAGGTGCAGGGCACGGCCGAGGGCGCCGCCTTCGACCGCCGCGAGCTCGACGCCCTGCTCGACCTCGGCGCCAAGGGCTGCGCCGACCTCACCCGGCTGCAGATCGAGGCGCTCGCCCGGTGACGGCCTCGCCGCTGGTGTTCCTCGCCTCCCGCAACGCCAAGAAGCTGGAGGAGATGGACCGCATCCTCGCGCCCCTCGTGCCGGGGGTGCGAGTCGTCGGCCTCGACGACCTCGCCGACCTCGGCATCGCGACCTACGACGAGCCGGTCGAGTACGAGCCGACCTTTGCCGGCAACGCCCTGCTGAAGGCGCGCGCGGGGTTCGCCGCCACCGGTCTCGTCTCGGTGGCCGACGACTCGGGGCTCTGCGTCGACGCGCTCAACGGCATGCCGGGCGTGCTCTCCGCGCGGTGGTCGGGTCCGCCGAAGTCCGACGCCCGCAACAACGAGCTGCTGCTCGCCCAGCTGGCCGACGTCCCCGACGAGCGGCGTGGCGGACACTTCCGCTGCGCGGTCGCCGTCGTCCACGCCGGTGGCGAGCTGGTCGTCGAGGGACGCATGGACGGCCGCATCCGCCGCGCGGTGGCCGGCAGCGGCGGGTTCGGCTACGACGTCCTCTTCGAGGCCGACGACCACCCCGGCGTCACGACCGCGGAGCTCTCGCGCGAGGACAAGGACGCGATCTCCCACCGCGGGCGGGCGCTGCGCGAGCTCGCGCCGCTGCTGGCCGCGGTGCTGGGCTGAGGGCGGTCACCTCCTGCGGCGAGCCGTCACCATCGAAGGTCGAGTGCCGAAGGCGGGACTTGAACCCGCACGCCCGAAAGCACGGCATCCTAAGTGCCGCGTGTCTGCCAGTTCCACCACTTCGGCGAGCACGCGCAGTCTAGGAGGGCGACGTCGGACGTCGATCCTCGGCGTGTCCGATGGGCGGTTGCAGGGGCGCGACAGGACCCGACCAGATCGGCTGTTCCAGCCGAACTTGTCAGGCGAAACTCCCACTGGTCAGGGAATGCTTGCTGTGCCATGAAGGAGTTTCCCCGGCTGACCGGGAAAACTCCCAGCCGCCCCTCAGGCGTCCAGACCCAGATCCTTGCGCAGCTTCGCGACGTGCCCGGTGGCCTTGACGTTGTACTGGGCGACCTCGATCGCGCCGTCCTCGTCGACGACGAAGGTCGAGCGGATGACGCCCTCGACGACCTTGCCGTAGAGCTTCTTCTCGCCGAAGGCGCCGTAGGCGGCGAGCACCGACTTGTCGGGGTCGGAGAGCAGGGTGATGGTCAGGCCGTCGCGCTCGCGGAACTTCGCCAGCTTCTCCGGCTTGTCGGGGGAGATGCCCAGGACCTCGTAGCCGGCGGCCTGGAGGGAGGAGAGGGAGTCGGTGAAGTCGCAGGCCTGCTTGGTGCAGCCGGGCGTCATCGCCGCGGGGTAGAAGTACACGATCACCTTCCGGCCGCGGAGGTCGGCGAGCGACACCTCGGTGCCGGCGTCGGAGGTCAGAGTGAAGTCGGGGGCGGGGTCCCCGGGGGAGAGGCGCACGCTCACGCGTCGATCCTTTCTTGCAAGTATTTCGCAACAGCGTAGGGTGGTCGTCATGCACGTACCCGACGGCTTCCTCGACGCCCCGACCTCGATCGCCACCGGCGTCGTCGCGGGGGCCGCAGTGCTCGTCTCGCTCAAGGGTGCCAGGCGGGAGTTGGACGACCGCACCGCGCCCCTGGCCGGACTCGTCGCCGCCTTCGTCTTCGCCACCCAGATGCTCAACTTCCCCGTCGGCGCCGGCACCAGCGGCCACCTGCTCGGCGGCGCGATCGCGGCGGTGCTGGTCGGGCCGTTCACCGCGGTCCTGTGCCTGAGCACGGTCTTCCTCGTGCAGTGCCTGCTCTTCGCCGACGGCGGCATCACCGCGCTCGGCACCAACATCCTGCTGATGGGCGTCACGACGGTGGTGGTCGGCTGGTGCACCTTCCGTGCCCTCCAGACCGTCATGCCGCGCAGGATCTCGCTGGTACCGCTCCAGGCGGCGATCGGCGCCCTGCTGTCGGTGCCGGTGGCCGCGCTGCTCTTCGTCGGCCTCTACGCCGTCGGCGGGGTCGCCGACATCCCGCTCGACACCCTCGCCACCACGATGCTGGGCGTGCACGTGCTCATCGGCATCGGCGAGGCCGTCATCACCTTCCTCGCCGTCAGTGCAATCGTCTCGGTGCGCCCCGACCTCGTGTACGGCGCCCGCCGGGTGCTGGCCAAGCGCGACCTGCAGATCCGCACCGGCGACGAGGTGGCGGCATGAGCGCCCCGGTCGAGACCGGCGAGCGGACGCCGTCGCGGCGCGTCACCCTGCCGCGCGTCCTCGTCGCGATCCTCCTCGTCGCCCTCTTCCTCGCCGGCTTCGTGAGCCGGTACGCCGACTCCTCTCCCGATGGACTGGAGAAGACCGCCGAGAAGCTCGGTTTCGCCGACACCGCAGGACCGCACCACACGTCAGGCTCGCCCTTCGCCGACTACGCCGGTCCGTGGGCCGGCATCGTCGGCGTCCTGGTCGTGCTCGTCGTCGCCGGCGCCCTCACCTGGCTGCTGCGCCATCGTGGCGCGTCGGCGGCCGGCGGAGCCGACTGAGTGGGCGCCGGTCACGGCCATCGGCTCCACTACCACGGTCATTCGCCGCTCCACCACGCTCCGGCGCACCTCAAGGTGCTGAGCCTGCTCGGGTTCATGCTGCTCGTCGTCGCCACGCCGAAGACCTGGTGGTGGGCCTACCTCCTCGAACTCGGTGTCGTCCTGGCGGCTGTCGCCGTCTCGCGGGTGCCGATCGGCTACCTGGCGCGACGACTCGTCGTCGAGACGCCGGTGCTCGTGTTCGCGGCCGTGCTGCCGTTCGTCGCGCACGGCGAGCGCATCGACGTGCTCGGCCTCGAGCTCAGCCGGCCCGGCCTCATCGGTGCCGGCGCCCTGCTGGCCAAGGCGACCCTCGGCGTCCTCGCCGGTCTCCTGCTGGCCGCCACCACCGAGCCCCAGGCGCTGCTCGCCGGCCTGGAGCGGCTGCGGATGCCGGCCCAGCTCGTGGCGATCATGGCCTTCATGGTCCGCTACCTCGACGTCGTGACCGCCGAGTTCGGTCGCATGCGCGTCGCCCGTGAGGCGCGCGGGTTCTCCGCCCGCGACCCGCGCCACTGGCCGGTGCTCGCCCGCTCGGTCGGGGCGCTGTTCATCCGCTCCTACGAGCGCGGTGAGCGGGTGCATCTGGCGATGCTGGCGCGCGGCTTCGACGGGCGCATGCCCGAGGGTCTGCGAGAGGCGGGGCACGGCCGATGACCACTCCGGTACTCGACGTCCGTGGTCTGGCCTACGCCTACCCCGACGGACACCAGGCACTGTTCGGCGTCGACCTGCACGTGCACCGCGGCGAGCGCGTCGCCCTGCTGGGGCCCAACGGCGCCGGCAAGACCACCCTCGTCCACCACCTCAACGGCATCCTCGAGGCCGGCGCGGGCACGGTCGCCGTCAGCGGCCTGCCGGTCACCAAGCGCCACCTGCTGGAGATCCGGCGTCGGGTCGGCGTCGTCTTCCAGGACCCCGACGACCAGCTCTTCATGGGCAGCGTGCGCGCCGACGTCGCCTTCGGCCCGGCCAACCTCGGCCTGCGCGGCGCCGAGCTCGACGCCCGGGTGCAGCACGCGCTGGAGCTCGTCGGGATGGCGGCCTTCGCCGACCGGCCGCCCCACCACCTCTCGTTCGGTCAGCGGCGTCGGGTCGCGGTGGCCACCGTGCTGGCGATGGAGCCGGAGATCCTGGTGCTCGACGAGCCGTCGTCCAACCTCGACCCGGCCTCGCGCCGGGAGTTGGCCGACATCCTGCGCTCCCTCGACGTCACCGTGCTGATGGTGACCCACGACCTGCCCTACGCCCTCGAGCTGTGCGAGCGCTCGGTGGTGCTGCACGACGGCACGATCGTGGCCGACGGCGCCACCGACGAGATCCTGGCCGACGCCGAACTCATGCGCGCCCACCGCCTCGAACTGCCCTTCGGCTTCGACCCTGCCGCCGTGGCAGCCGCCCGTCGGGCGGGGGGAGCGGTTCGGTGAAGGGCGTTGGTAGGTTGCTCTCGTGAGCAACGAGACCTCCCGCCTCGAGCAAGAGATCGAGGAGACCCGCGAACGACTGGCGGCGACCATCGACCAGCTGATCCACCGGTCGAGCCCCAAGACGATCGTGGGTCGCGAGGTCGCCACCCTCAAGGCGCACTTCGTCGACGTCGAGACCGGCCAGCCGCGCACCGACAACATCCTCAAGGTCGTCGGAGTGGTCGTCGGCTCGGTCGCCGCGCTGGTGATCGTCCGCAAGCTCGTCGCCTGACCCGGGGTCCCACCTGATGTCGGAGAAGACCCCCATCAAGATGCTGCACGACCGCGTGCTGGTCGAGCTCGACAAGGAGGCCGGCGAACGCCGCTCCTCCGGCGGCATCGTCATCCCCGCCACCGCCGCCATGGGTGCGCGGCGGCTGGCCTGGGCGAAGGTCGTGGCCGTGGGCCCGCAGGCCCGCGCCGTCCAGGCCGGCGACCGCGTGCTCTTCGACGCCGACGACAAGGCCGAGGTCGAGGTGCACGGGGAGCTCTACGTCGTCATGCGCGAGCGCGACGTCCACGCGGTGGCCGCCGAGCGGGTCGGCGACGCGGCCACGGGCCTCTATCTCTGATCGCCACGACGTAACGAGCGTCACATCGCCTCGTTGAGCGAGCGTGCTCCGCTCCCTCCCCCTGGGCCGCCTGTTGCCCGCCGCCCTCGTGGCGGCCCTCGTCCCGCTGACCGCGAACGTCCCCATCGGCGCCAGCGCCGACGCCCCACCCGCCGATCGAACGCAGCGATACGAGGCCACGATCCGCTGGACGGCCCATGGCATCCCCCACATCACCGCCGACGACTTCGGGTCGCTCGGCTTCGGCAGCGGTTATGCGGCGTCCAGCCTCGTGATCTGCACCCTCTACGACACCGTCGTCACCGGTCGCGGCGAGCGGTCGCTGCACTTCGGCCCCGATGCCCGCTACGACGACCAGGTCACGCTGGACGCCACCAACCTCCAGGTCGACACCGTCGTCGGCGACCTGCACGCCCGCAAGGTCGTCGAGACGCTCTTGAAGGACGACGTCCGCGGTCCGGGCGCGCAGTCGCGTGCGATGGTGCGGGGGTACGTGGCCGGTGTGAACACCTGGATCCGCCGGCACGGCGCGGACATCACCGACCCGGCGTGCGCCGGACTCGACGTCCGACCCGACATCACGCCCCTGGACCTCTGGTACGGCGTCTACCTCGCCAATCTCCTCGCCTCGACCGGCGTGTTCGTCAAGGAGATCGCCGACGCCGCTCCGCCGTCGCTCACCGACCCCGGGCTGCCGACCCTGCCGGTCGCCGCCGACGTCGACCGTGACGCCCTGCTCACCTCCCTGGGGCGCGACCCGCAGCGGCCGTTCGGCTCGAACGCCACCGCCGTGGGAGGCGCGGCGTCCAGCACCGGCCGCGGCATGCTGCTCGGCAACCCGCACTTCCCCTGGCGCGGGCGCTACCGCTTCACCCAGCAGCAACTGACGATCCCCGGGCGCTACGACGTCGCCGGCGCCTCGCTCGTCGGCTCGCCCGCGGTGAACATCGGATGGAACTCCCGCGTCGCGTGGAGCCACACGGTCTCCACGGCGTATCGGTTCACGCCCTACGAGTACCGGCTGCTCGGCCCGACGACCTACCTCACCTCCGGCGGCGTCGCCGAACTCGAGCGGCGCGAGGTGCGCGTGCGGGTGAAGCAGGCCGACGGCACGGTGAAGACCGTCACCGAGGACCTCTACCGCACGCCGCAGGGCTACGTGATCGACGCCCCCGACTCCCTGATGCCGTGGTCGATCGCCAGCGTGTGGGCGATCCGCGACGCCAACGCCGAACAGCTGCGCACGGTGGACACCTTCCTCGAGATGGGCAAGGCCGACGACGTGCGCGACCTGCTGCGCCGCCAGGACGCCGGCGGCGGCATGCCGTGGGTCAACACCATCGCCGCGGACCGCACCGGCGACGTGCTCTACGCCGACCACTCGGTCGTTCCGAACGTCCCGGACTTGCTGGCGACGACGTGCATGACGCCGGTCGGCCGGGTCCTCGACCAGGTGGCCGGACTGCCCGGCCTCGACGGGACCTTCGCCGACGGCAGGTGCGCGTGGGGCACCGACGCCGACGCCGAGCGGCCCGGCATCCTCGGCCCGGACAACCTCCCGGACGTCGTGCGCCGTGACTGGGTGATGAACGCGAACGACTCCTACTGGCTGCCGAACCCGGCGAGCCCGCTCGAAGGATTCGCCGGCATCATCGGCTGCGAGCGCTGTCAGCGCACGATGCGCACCCGCATGGTCTCCCAGTACGTCATCGATCGCCTCGCGACGGGTCGCAAGGAGACCCCGGCCTCCCTGCGGGGCCACGAGTACGCGAATCGGGTGCGGGCTGCCGAGGTGATGCGCCAGGACGGCGCACTCGACGCCGTGTGCGATCAGACCGGCGAGTCGAAGGCGTGCGCCGCGCTGCGGAAATGGGACGGACGCTCGGACCGCTCCTCCCGCGGCTACCACTTGTTCCTCGCGTTCGTGGAGAACCTCCCGAGCGTGCCGCTCGACCTCGTCGACACCGTCTGGACGACGCCCTTCGATCCGAACGACCCGCTGAACACTCCGCGCGGCCTCAACGTCGACAACCCCGGCGTGGTCCAGGCGATGCAGACCGCGATCGACCAGGTGCGCGACGCGGGCATCGCGTTCGACGCGCGCTGGGGTTCCCTGCAGGTGGCGGGTGATCGGGGCGCTCCGCCTCTCCCGCTCGGAGGCGGGGAGGGCGACGACACCGGCAACGCCAACGCCCTGGCCTCCCAGAACCCCGCGGACAACACGGGCCGCTACCGACCGGTGACCTACGGGTCGTCCCACATCCAGGCCATCGCCTTCCTGGACGGCGGTCGGGTGCTCGCCCGCACGATGCTCACCTACTCCCAGTCCGAGAACCCGTCCTCGCCGTTCTCCGCCGACCAGACGCGTCTGTTCTCCCAGGAGCGGTGGGTGCACTTCGCCTTCAGCCCGGCGCAGGTGCGGCGGGCGACGATGCGGATCGAGGTGGTCCGGGGGTGACCGGGGAGCTGATCGGGGTCGCTCCGGGGCGTGGTCCCGGAGGGAGGGCTCACGCCTCGCGGAAGAAGCCGGCGCTGCCGAGCATGTCGGCGCAGCGGGCGCACAGCGCGACCGACTCGGTCGCCGCGTCGGCGGCGCCGCGCTGTCGGTGACCCCGCACGACCGCCTCGACGGGCAGGCGGTGATGGCTGCTCGCGCAGAAGCCGAGGAACGGCTCGGCGGCGGCCGTGCGGGCGGTGGGAGCACCGTGGTGTCCCCGCTGCGGCGCCGGGAAGGGGGTCGCCGCCGCAGCAGGGGAATCGGGGGCCGGCGGGTGGATCCGCACGGCGTGGGCGGGGACGGTCGTCGACCGCTCCTCGATGACGCGCTCGGCCAGGCGGGTGCCCGTCAGCAGCGCGGGATCGCCGGCGTCGTGCACGGCGAGACCGGCATCGACCAGAGCCCGGCGCACCTCGGCCGAGCGGACCCGGAACCCGAAGCCGCCGTTCGCCGAGCGCTGGCAGTGGGCCAGGACGGCGTCGTCGATCCAGGTGCCGCGCACCCACGCTCCGCTGACCGACAGCAGTCGGGTCTCGCGTCGCAGGGTGGTCGAACCGGTCATGTCCAGGTCAACGAGGAGGTGTGCCGGAGGTTACGCATACCCCAGGGGGTGTGACGTAACCCGAGGCGGGCGCGCACGTTGTTCGGGTCATGGTGTTCACGATCCGACTCGACGAGTTCCACCGCGCCCACCTCGACCCGATCACGGGTGCGGGGTTGATCGTCTGCCCCCGACCCGAGCGCGATGTCTGGCTCGACGGTCACTCGGTCTTCACCGCCGCGTGGGACGACGCCGTCGCCCACCTCGCGCGCGTCGGCTGGTTCCCGGTCCGCGACGAGCGCGACTTCCTGCGCTACGAGGGCTGCACCGCCGACGGTTCGCTCGTCGTCGCGGCGGCCGCCGAGCAGGCGCTGGTGCCGCGCGAGCCCGGTCATGTCGACACCGCGACCTGGACCGCGCTCTGCGAGGCGGCCGGCCTGACCCACGCGCCGCGTACGGCCCGCGCCATCGGGCCCGCCCAGCCGCCGCGCTCTTGAGCGACGCGACGGGCGCTGGGCTGTTCCGCCCGTCGCCCGTCATCGGCGCCCGTGATCGGCGCCCGTGATCGGCGCCCGTGATCGGCGCCCGTGATCGGCGCCCGTGATCGGCGCCGTCCTGCCGGCCCGTCTCCCCGCATCGCCGCGGGCAGACGGGCCGTGGCGTCTCAGCGGCCGAAGTTGTCGACGTAGGTGACCAACCGGCCCACCATCTCCGAGGCGGCCCGCAGGTCGGTGATGCCGCGGGTCGGGTCGCCGGCGAGCGCGTGGAGCACGGGTGCGGCGGCAGCGGCATCGACGCCGGAGGCCACGCCGGCGCAGGCGCGGGCGGCCTCGCGCACCGCGCTCGGCTCGAAGGTCCACACCGCCTCGAAGATGCGGTCGCGGTCGCGCACGTTGCCCTGGCCGGGCAGCTCCCAGGCGCTGAGCGCGACCGGCAGCTCGGGGCTGTCGCAGATGACGGCCCACTCGCGTCGCATGGGCGCGCTCTCGGCGAGCGGGATCTTGACCGGGGTGTAGGGGCCGTTGCCCGATTCCGAGGGCAGCGGTTCGCCGGGGAAGTCGGCGAAGACCATCGCCACCTGGGCCACCCGAGCCAGCTCGAGCCAGCGGTCGGCCGCCTTGTCGTAGAAGGCCGAGCGCTGGAAGGAGCCGAAGATGCGCGCACGGTCGGCCTTCGCGCAGAACTCGTCCTCGATGGCCCAGGAGAGGGCCAGCAGCGTGCCCTTGCGCAGCCGCAGCGGGGAGAGGTGCGGGTGGGTCTGGCGCATGCGCGCGAAGATGGACGGCGAGGTCGGCCGGGCCAGCTCGGCGACGTCGTTGATCGCTGCCTCGAGGCGGATGCCGGCCTCGCGGCGCGCGATCACGTCGAGCACGGCCTTGACGTCGTTGCGGGTGTAGCGGCGGTGGCCGCTGGCCAGGCGCTGCGAGCGCGGGAACCCGTGACGGTTCTCCCACATGCGCAGGGTGGCCACCGCGACGCCGGTCTGCTCGGACAGGTCACCGATGCTCAGGACGGCGTCCTCGTCGGACGAGATCACGGTGTACTCCTCTCAGGGGCGGGCGGGCGGGTCGGATGGTGCGATGGTGGTGGATCGGGCGTCTCAGCCGGCACGGGCCACGCGGGCTGCGCGGGCTCCGTGGTCGGGGTGGGCGAGTCCGAGACGGGGCAGGAGCAGGCGGGCGGCGCGCTCTCCGCTGGACAGCGCCCCCTGCAGGGACGGCGTGCTGCGGTGGTCGCCGCAGACGACGACCGATCCCTCGAGGGCGACGACCCCGCCCAAGCGGTCGCCGGCCGGGGCCGGCAGGGCGGGCAGCGCCTCGGGGATCTCGTGGCGTGCGATCGGGCGCCAGTGCGCGGTGTCGACGCCGTAGATCTCACCCGCGTGGGTGCGCATGCGCTGCTCGGCGACTGCATCGCCCGCCCCGGGGGAGAGCAGGGCGCTGCCCTGGACGAGGTGGGAGCCGGGTGGTGCGTACGCGGGCGCGGCCCGGGTCATCACCGCGGTGTTGACCAGGGGCCCGCGCCGGCGCAGGTCGACGTGGACGAGCGCGTCGGCGGCCGGTGCCTCGTCGGTGGCCCACCACTGGGTGACGACACCGCGCGGCTCGGGCGCCGGCAGGTCGAGGAGCCGCAGCGCGCCGGCGGCGTCCGCTGCACAGACCGCGGCCCGCGCGCGGACAGTGCCGGCGGAGGTGCTCACCTCCACGCCGTCGGCGACGGTGCGCACCGATGCGGCCTCGGTCTCGAGGTGGAGGCGGCCCGTCAGCGGGGCGGCCATGAGTTCGGGCAGGGCGCGGACGCCGCGTGCCGGGACGCCGGGGTTGCCGAGCAGGAAGGTGCGCAGCACCAGCAGCACGTAGCGCTGGGCGACGCGGCCGGGCTCGTCGAGCACGACTCCGGCGAGGAACGCCTCCAGGGTGGCGCGCAGTTCACCATCGATACCCGCGGCGTCGAGGCCGGCGTGCAGATCGAGGTCGGGAACGTGGTCGAGGCGCGGCACCAGCTGGTGGCCGGCGCGGCCGGCGACCAGGATCGGCCGCACCCAGCGCAGGAGCGCGAACGCCTCACCCGGGTTGCGCACGAGGGCGGCGAGCGCGCCGGGGAGGAGTCGCGGAGCGCGCGCGGGGTGGCCGAGGCGGCGCAGGCCGGCGTCGTCGCGCACCGCGAGCCCCGCGGTGAAGGGCTGGAGTCCGAGCCGCCCGAGATCGACCGCGCGTCGCAGCGCGGGGTAGGCGGGATTGAGCACCTGGAAGCCGCGGTCGACGACGTAGCCGTCGACGTCGTCGCTGCGTACCCGCCCGCCGACCGCGTCGGAGCGTTCGATCACCACGACCTCGGCGCCGGCCTCGTGCAGGACGGCGGCCGCACGGAGGCCGGCGACGCCGGCACCGATGACGACGACGTCGGCATCGGACGGTGATCGGTGGGTGGCCACCATCGCCTCCTGGGTGAATTTCTGATCGGTGTGTTGACAAACCTACCTTGAACCTCAACAGTTGTCACCGGAAGCTCAACAGAGCGTTCAGGTAGATGTTCAGGTTTCGTCGAGATCCCAAGGAGGCGGCCATGGCCCAGCCCCAGGGACCTCGACTGCGACTGGTCGGCGGGGTGCAGCACGTGGCGGGCGACACCCCGCCGACCTCATCTGTCGCAGGAGCCACCATCACCACCAGCCGTCGCGAGCACCCCTCCGCGGGCTCCGTGCGGCGCACCCTCCGCTCCCTCCGCCCCGATCGCCCCGTCGCGCGGCCGATGCTCCTCACGCCCTACGCCGCCACCGCGCTCGTGAGTCGCAACGCCACCATCGCGCTGCGTCACAGCCGCAGCGGGTTGACCCGCCGGCTGCGAGCCGGTGACCGCGTACTGCTCGTCGACCGCCGCGGCGGCCTCCACGATGGGGTGGTGGAGGACGTCGCCTTCACCGACGACGATGTGATCTACCTGCTCGGCCCCGAACCGACGGCCCCGACGCCCACGACGACGTCGTCCGCACGAATCCTCGACCTCGATCTCGCCCGGCGCCACCGCGCCGAGCGGGAGGACGGAGCATGGCGATGAGCACGGCCCGCACCGAGTACGACCCCCGCTTCCTGCCCGAGTTCTCTCCCAACCCGACGCTGGAGCGCCTCCGCGACGCGATCGCTCGGTTGCGCCGCTCGCGTGACCGCATGCTCGCCCTCGAGCGTCCCTCCCTCCAGCGCGGCATCGAGCGCACGGAGGCGATGATCGACCAGCTCGCCGACCGGCTGCACCGCGCCGAGGCCGCCTCGACGACCGCCGTCGTGGCCGCCACCCCCATCGAGGCCTGGGCCGTCCTGGTCGATGAGGAGGGGCGCGAGGTCAGCAACCGCACCTTCTGCGTCATCGAGCCCGACGACGGCTCCGGCAACCGCCGCGTCGACCGGGCCCTGGAGCTCGAGGGCTACCCCGAGGAGATGGCCCGGGCCGTCTCCCTGCGCCTCATCGGCTGCGACGGCGGCGAGGGCGAGCTCGCACTCGACGCTGTCGGCGACGCCCCGCTCTGGTTCGAGCGCTCCGCCTGACCCGCGCGCCGGGTTCGGCCGGGGTTCCGACGGACGCCCCGGTCTTCCGCGCGATGTGAACCACCCCACGCCCACGAGGCCCGTCCCGACCCCGTTCGGGGCGGGCCCGGCGGCGTCATGAGCCCCCGACGCGCCGGTTCGCCGCCCGTCGACCACAGAGGTGACCCGGCCGAGACAGGTTCGTCATCCAACGACCGTAGGATGCGCGCGTGCAGAGGATCTCGGTGTCGGTACTTGCCTACTTCGCTGACGACCCGACCCGGGTCTACCAGCTGGCCCAATGGCTGCCGGTGCTCGAGATCCTCGATCAGCGGGAGCCGGTGGCGCTGGTGCTGCGCCAGGAGGAGTCGGCCGCGATCCTGCGCGAGCGCACCCACCTGCCCATCGTCGTCGCGCCGACCTTCCCCGAGCTCACCGACCTCTACGCCTCGCTCGAGGACGCCGCGGTGGTGCTGTACTGCAACAACTCCCAGCTGAACTTCCAGTCGCTGCTCGACCACCGCAAGCTGCACGTGCACATCAACCACGGCGAGAGCGACAAGCAGTCGATGGCCAGCAACAACGCCAAGGCCTACGACCGGGTCCTCGTCGCCGGCGAGGCCGCCGTGCAGCGCTACCTCGGCACCCTCCTGGAGTTCGACGCCGCGAAGCTGGTGCGCATCGGTCGACCGCAGCTCGACCTGCACCCCGCCGCCGTCCTGCCCGAGACGCCCGGACGCCGCACGGTGCTCTACGCCCCCACCTGGGAGGGTGACGCCGACTACAACAACTACACCTCGGTCGACACCCTCGGGCCCGTCGTCGTGAGCGCCGCCCTGGCCCTGCCCGACGTGCGCGTGGTCTACAAGCCGCACCCGAAGGTCGTCACCAGCCAGACCCCCGCGGTGCAGCACGCGCACCGGGTGATCCTCGACCTGCTCGGCGACGCCGCCGCTCGTGACCCCGAGGCCGGCCACCGCGCCCTGCTGTCCGGCGACATCCTGGCCGTCATGCCCAGCTGCGACGCCATCGTCACCGACGTCTCCTCCGTCGGCCTCGACTGGCTCTACCTGTGCACCGACAAGCCCATGTTCGTCGCCGATCGGCACCGCGACGCCGACCGTCTGCGCGCCGAGGTGCCGGTGAGCCGCTGCGCCGACGTGCTCGACGTCGTCGACGACTGCGATGTCGAGCACCTCGCCCTGCTCCTGGCCGCCCGGCTCGAGCACGACGAGCACCACCTGGCCCGGGTCGCGATGCGGCACCACTACTTCGACGACCTCCAGGTCGGCGACAGCACCGCCCGGTTCCTCGAGACGGTCGGCGAGCTGGTCGACCTGCGGCACCGCCTGGTCGGGGGCCGTCCGGTCGACGCGGCGAACACCGCCTGAGGAGGACGAACGTCCCCTCAGGGGACGCCGCGCCCGGCCGATGGGGGAGCCGTGGGACGACGTCCCGCAACCCGGTCGCCCCCGCGGCCGGCGATCCCCCGACCGGAGGTCCTGGTGAAGCTGCACGCCCTCTACGTGCCCCCGGCCGGGCACCGTCCCGAGCGCCGCTCGTTCGAGGTGGAAGCCGACGACCTGCGCGAAGGTCTGGAGGAGCTGGCCCGGCTCGCGCCCTCGGGCTGGCTGCGGATCCTGCTCGAGGCCTCCTAGCCCTAGCCCGAGCCGGGGCCCCTCACCGCGCGCGCCGCGCCTCGGACCAGCGCCCGAGCCGGCGTCCCGCTGCGGTGCCCGAGCGCAGGGTGCCGAGTCCGACGGCGATCGTCGGCACGGCGGCGCAGACGGCCCAGCCGAGGCCGATCACCAGGCTCGCCGTCCGCCCGTCGCCGAGGTCGGCCGGGTCGGAGGGCGCCGCGGCCAGATAGACCAAGGTGATCGAGAAGAGGAGCAGCAGGATGCCGGCGGCGGCGATCGCCGCGCGCAGCAGCTCACGCCCGGAGAGCAGGAAGGCGAGGGTGCCGGCGGGGGTCGCGATCGGCGCCTGCGCCGAGCAGCGGCGGTGGGCGCGAGCCACGCGGCGGCCCGTGAGGACGACCCAGACCCCGAGCGCCGCGGCTCCGGCGAGGAGGGTGACCCCCACGAGGCCGACGAGGAGCAGGGCGATCGGATCGGTGCCGTCGGCAGCCCCGGCCACCCCGACCGCGACGACGATCGAGCCGACCAGGCCGAGCAGGAAGGCGCCCGCGCCGACGAGCAATCGACGCGGGGCGGCCAGTTCGCGCTGGAGGCGGGGCAGGAGGGTCGCGGCCAGGGCCGGGTCGAGGTCGCCGGCCTCCGCGGTGGCCACCGGCTGGCGGGCGTCGGGGGAGATGAGGTCAGGCACGGGTGTCGCCTCCGAGGAAGCCGTCGGGGTGGACGAGTCCGGTGGTGTCGACCAGGACCGATGCAGGTGCGTAGTGCGAGAGATCATCGATGACGTGCACGCTCGTGGCCAGCTGGCCCGCGACGACCGACATCGCCTGGCGCTCCTCCCCGCACGGCGAGATGCCCAGGGTCAGCACCAGCCGCCCCGGCGCTCCGGGCAACGGCAGCAGGACGCCGTACAGGCCGAGTCGTTCGGGATCGAGCTGCGGCAGCAGCTCGGTGCTCGACAGGTCGGCGCCCGGGCCGGCGCTGGCGTAGCCGCCGACGACCAGCCCGCGTCGTCCGTCGTCGAGCTCGACGTCGATGACGTCCTCGATGATCCCAAGCGAGGCGAGCACCCGGGCGCCCACGCCGAGCGGGTCGACGTCGCCGAAGGTCGGCACCCGCAGCACACCGAGGCCGATGGTCCACACCGTCGTGCGCAGCGTCTCACCGACGGGGAAGTCGGTGACCAGGCAGCCCAGGTGCAGCCATCGCTCGCTGACGGCCAGCCCGTGGGCGCGGCGGCAGGCGTCGATCAGCTGGTCGGCCTGCTCGGCGCTGAACCGATCGCCGTCGACGGCCAGCTGCGCCCGCAGGTAGGCCGTGAGGCGTTCGGGGGTGCGGAACGCGACGAGCTCGATCCACCCGGCGGGCAGGGCTGTGGCCAGGGTCGGGACGTCCCAGTGCTCGCCCGACCGGTCGTCGGGGGTGCTCACGAGGTCTCGTCCTCGAGGGTCGAGAAGGCGCCCTGCATGTCGGCGTACTTCGTGATGCCCCAGTAGCCCAATCCGTAGAAGAAGTCGTTGTTGACCGCGAAGCTCAACGTGGCCACCGACGCCCCGCCCATCGTGCTGCCGCCGGCGAGGGAGATCTGCGGGACGAAGAGGCCGCGCTGGATGTTGAGCTCGGCGTTGGCCGCGATCGGGCCGAGCGCCTTCGCGGCGGAGATGCCGACCAGCATGCCGGCGCCCTGGATCGCCAGGCCTTGGAGGGCGCCGTCCTCACCGTGGACGACGCGCAGCGCCTGGATGCCCATGTCGACGAAGGAGGCCACCTTCGCGACCGTGCTGAGCGTGCCGGCCAGCGCCATCGCGGGCGGGAAGACCAGACCGACGACGAACGCGACGATGGCGAGGATCGTGGCGATCGCGCCGACGATGCGCGCCAGCTTCTGGATGAGCGGCGCCAGGTTCTCCATGAACCAGTCGAAGGCGGCGCCGAGGGCGTCCTTGATGTTGCCGAGGGCCTCGCCGAGCTTGCCGAACAGGCCCGGCTCGTCGGGGGCCTGGCGTGCTGCGGTGTCGAAGGCCTGCGCGACGTCGCCCGCGTGGTGCTCGACGGTCGACTTCAGGGTCTTCGCCCGGCGCAGGATGTCCTCCAGCTCGCCGCGCCGCGCCTCCAGTGCGGTGCGGGCCGCGCTGGCGTCGTCCTGGTGCTGCTGGCGGGCGGCGTCGTCGGCGTCGGCGGCGGGCGGCTGCAGACCGTCGAGGTGGTCGCCGGCCTGGGACACGGCCCGGGCTGCGGCCAGTGCCTCCTGCTCGAGCTGGTCGGCCTGCCGGCGGTAGTCGGGCAGCTGGTCGACCCATCGGTCGAACGCGCGGCTGGCTTGCTGGAAGCTCGTCAGCGCGTCGTGGACGCGCGGGCGCAGCTCGTCGCGCACGGAGTCGCGGAACGCCTCGGCGGTGCGGCCGACCCACTGCTGGTCGCCGGTGCCCGAGAGCACGGCGTCGACCTCGGCGAGACGATCGACCGTCGTGCGCAGCCGGCCGGCCACCTCGGCGGCGGTGGTCTCGTCGCTGGCGACGGGGTCGAACCCGAGATGGGGGTAGCGATGGGTCATCAGCCCTCGCCCTCCAGGGCCGCGGCCAGCTGCTGGTCGAGCTCGGCGAAGGTGCGCTTGATCTCGGCCAGGGCGTCGGCGACGGAGCCGGAGTACTTCGAGAGCTTGCCGATGCCGTAGTCCCACTCGTCGCCGAACTCGCGCAGCCGCGAGCGCAGCGCGTCGATCTCGGTGACCGCCGATGCCCGCTCGGCCATGTGGCCGACCGGTTCGCGCAGGAGCGAGGCCACGTGGGTGAGGTCGCTGCGTGTGCGTTCGAGGGCGGAGAGATCGATGTAGAGGTCGGGCACGGCGGCGTCCTACCCCGAGTCGGCGCGCCTCAATCACCGCCCCGCGGGCGGCTCTCGTCGACCCCGTGAGAACGCCGAAGGCCCCGGTCGGATGACCGGGGCCTTCGGGTGCGGTACGCCATCAGGGACTCGAACCCCGAACCCGCTGGTTAACCACCCGTCGCCTCGGATCCTGACGGTAGTCCCCGGCCCGGTCGTCGTCGACGAGCCGCCGCGCCCGGTCCAGACGAGCCCCGTCCCCGCGCCCGTCGTGGCGCCCGTGGTCGCGATCGCTGCGGCCCGGACCAACGTCGTCGACCTCGCCGCCGTCCGCCGTGCTCGGAGGGCGTCGTGATCGCGTGCGCGAAGTGCGGCGCGACCGCCGAGCCCGTCGACCGCGGCCCGGGGCGGTGCACGCTCCCGCGCCCGTGGGAGCACTACTCCTCGGACGCGCTGGTCTCGCGTCCCACCCCGCACGAGTGCGGCGCGGTCTGGTGCTCGGACTGTGTCGGCGCGCTGCTCGCCGACCTCGTCGAGGCGATGCGGGTCACGGGGGCCGTCGCAGCTGTCGGAGGTGCGCGATGACGCACGACACGACTCACGACCCCTACACGTGCCCGTTCTGCCCTGCGGTGTTCGACCCCGAGGACGAGCGGACCCGGCTCGCCCTGGTCGCGTTCGAGCAACACCTCGACGTCCACATGATCCGCCGCGACACCCTGCGCCCCCGGGTGCCGGCGGTGCGGCTCCGGACCGTGCGGAACGCCGCGTGAGCGACGAGCGCGAAGGTAAAGAAACCCGCCAGCGTCCCGTACCCCCGGGGGTTTCCGGGAGTCCGGTACAGACGACGGTTGAGGACCCGTCCCTAGACCAGGGAGGGTCCTCAGCTATGACGATCACACTCACTGAACTAGCCCGGTGGGAAGCATGGATGCGGGCCGCGAACCGGTCCGAGGAGACGATCCGACTCCGGACCTACCACGTCCGGCGCGTCATGACCGACCTCGGGATCGACCCCTGGTCGGCGACCCCGGAGGACCTCGTCCGGTTCCTGTCCGCGAAGTCGACCGGATGGAAGCCCGCCACCCTGCGGAGCTACCGCGCCAGCCTCCGCGCGTTCTACGCGTGGGCCCAAGCCACCGGTCACCGACAGGACAACCCCGCCGCCCTCACCCCCGCCGTCAACGTCCCCCGCTCACTTCCCCGACCCCTCCCCGAAACGATCCTCACCGAAGCCCTCCGCGCCGCCGACGTCCGCGTCCGGCTCATGCTGCTCCTGTCGTCCGTGTGCGGTCTGCGCCGCGGCGAACTCGCCCGACTCCGCCGCGAGGACGTCGTCGAGGACCTCGACGAGACCGGCGCACGGCGTCACGTGCTCCTCGTCCGCGGGAAGGGCGGGAAAGAGCGGATGGTCCCGGTCCCGACGTCGATCGCCGGACCGATCCTGCGCGGCCCCGCCGGCTACGTGTTCACCTCCGAAGCGTGGGGCATGGCCGGCCGCCCCCTCACGCCGGCGCACATCGGAAGGCTCGTGTCTGCGGCGCTCCCCGACGGGTGGACGTGTCACACCCTGCGGCACCGGTGCGCGACCGTCGCCCTGGAGATCACGAAGGACCTCCGCGCGGTGCAGGAGCTCCTCGGGCACGCGAAGCCCGAGACGACCGCGATCTACACCCTCGTCCGCGTGAACCGGATCCGCGCCGCGGTCGCCGCTACCTCGAGCATGACCCCGACCGTCGACTACGACGAGGTTGCCTGAGGACTCCCCTTCCCCTCAGCCGCTCGTCGACGCCGTTCCCCTCCTCACGTCCCCACGCATCGGGGGGAACGGCGACAAGGGCCCCCGCCGGTGATCCGGCGGGGGCCCTCCTGTCGTCTGGACCGGCGGCGCGGCGGTCCGTGACGACGAGGGCGGCGGCGTCCTAGCCTCGACGGCATGACCTCGACGCCCCCACCGTCACCGCCCGCCGGGTGGTATCCGTCGCCCGAGTGGCCGAACCTCGATCAGTGGTGGACCGGGACCGCGTGGTCTCACCGGACCCGAGCGCCGGAAGCGTCGCCGAGGATCCCCGCGACACCTCCGGGCGCCCACCCGCCGCCAGCGCCGGAGACCCGCCGCGCTCCGGCGGTCGTCTCGCGGGGCCCGAGCACGGGCGAGCCGTCGCCGGCGTGGGGATGGTGGGCCGTCGCGCCGCCGATCCCGATCACGTGGGGCGCCTACCTGCTCGGGGCCTACGGGTCGGGCGCGGCGGCGGTCGTCACGCTCGTCGTCATGGTGGTCGTGGTGGTCGCGAGCGTGAAGGACGCGAACCGGCTCCGCGCGGCGGGCCTCACGAGTGAGGGGTTCGTGTTCTGGGTCCTGTTCGGGTGGGTCTACTTCGTCGCCCGGGTCGTGAAGGTCCCCACCCTGCAATCGGGGCTCCTCGTCGCGGGCGCGGTGACCTCGGCGGTCGTGACCGGGCTCGGGACCGCCGCGATCGTGTCGAACGGGTCGGCGACGTTCAACGCTGGCGGGAACGACGAGCGGGAGATCGAACGTCAGCTAGTCGCGCAGGTCGGGACCGAGGTGTCCCTCGACGTGGACTGTCCGACCGAGCGGGTCTCGGACGGCGACATTCTGACGTGTGAGGGCCGCGCGAGCGACGGGTCATTCTTCTCGGTGACGGTGACGATCAGCGCCGCCGATGGGTCGTACACGTGGGTAGCGAGCTAGGCCCTCACTCGGCGAGACCGGTGTAGGCGCGGAGCGCGTCGACGATCACGTCGGACACCGTGCGGCCCTCCTCGCGGGCCTTCTCCTGCGCTGCGGCGATGAGGGCGGCGGGGGCCGCGTAGGTCGACACGCGACGCCCGTCGGCGCGTTGGTTCGGCATCAGGCGGCGGAGGTGGTCGAGGTCGCGAGGTGCGCGATCGCGGCGTCGAGGGTCGGGAACTCCTCCCATTCGGTCGGCTCGCCGGTCTCCCACCACGTCGCGCCGGGGTAGGTGCCGACGACGAACGCGTCACCCTCCCACGAGAGGACCCGGACGCCGTCGGGCTGGTCGATCATGACGACGACCCCGCCGCCGCCGATCTCCTCGACGTCCCATTCGAGCGCGGGGTGGGCGGCGAGCTTGCCGCGCGCTCCGGCGAGACCGTTCGCGGCGAGACGCCGATCCTCGGGGGTCTCGATTCCGTGGGTGCTCCCGGTCTTGAGGTAGCGGTCAACGCGGTCCTGCACCTCGCGGACGATGCCGAGGTCGAGGACGACGCCGTCGGCGCACATGCCGCCGAGGGTGTTCGCGTCGATGTGGTCGTGGAGGGAGGAGTAGTCGGCGACGTCGGGCGGGAGGGTGCCGTCCCCGATGAGGTCGGAGATCTCGGCGATGGTGGCGTTTACCCACGGGTCGATGAGGTCGTCGCGGGCGGCGAGGGCCTTGGCGTACTCGGTGAGGATGAGGAGCGCGACGTCCTCGTCGGTTGCGTCGGGGGAGGGGCTCACGAACGTCTCGTCGTCGCCGTCGGGGCCGACGTAGAAATCGGAGGCGTGCGCGGTTGAAGGGCCTTCGGTGCGGTAGGTGCCCGGTCCGGCGGCGATGACGGAGCGCCCGCCGTCGGGGTCGTCGACGAACGGGCCGACGTAGAGCGTCGCGACGCCGCCGCCGGTCATCAGGATCGTCACGTGCCCGATTCCGTGGGTCGAAGTGAGGAGGTCGGCGATGTGGTCGAGGTTGAGGTCTCCGGTCATGGTGGGTCTACTCCTTGGGGGCGGTGTTGGCGGTGCGGGCGGCGCGACGCTCGGCGTCGCGGGTCATGCGGTCGTCGTAGAGGTCGCGGGCGCTGGAGGACCAGTCGTCCCACCCGATCGGGGTCGGGTGGCCTGCGGGCGTGAGACGCTCGGTGGTCATCACGCGGCAGCGAGGTGCGAGGGGTGGGTCACGATGCGGTCGCCGTCGGCGAACTCGATCACGAGCCACCGCGCGGAGCCGAGGCGCTGCGCGCCGACGACCCGGACGGTCTGGTTTCCGTAGGGGGTGACGAAGGTAGCGACGTCGCCGCGCTTGAGGGTGGCGGTCCGGGTGGTGGAGGTCGTGTTCATGAGTAGAACGTTAGCGGGTGTATTACACCCGGTCAAGGGGGTAGACGAAGAAAATCCGCCCCCGCCTCCCGAGCGGGAGACGAGGGCGGATCAAGAGGAGCGAGCGCGGCGAGGAAGGAGCCGCGCTAGCTCCTGCGGTCGAAGTCGACCCGCGACGCCGCGAGGCTTGAG
Organism: Nocardioides fonticola; assembly: GCF_039536805.1. Taxonomy (NCBI): domain Bacteria; kingdom Bacillati; phylum Actinomycetota; class Actinomycetes; order Propionibacteriales; family Nocardioidaceae; genus Nocardioides; species Nocardioides fonticola. Next base: position 314,690 of record NZ_BAAAZH010000012.1, read on the forward strand.
GTGCCGACCGCGTAGGCGGTGAGGGTTGCGCCGAGGTCGTGGGTCTGGACCCACGTCGCCAGGACGGCGGCGAGCACGCCGGAGACGTGGATCCCGAAGCGCACCACGGGGGACAGGGGGTTACGCACGACGAGCACCTCCTCGGGTCCGAGCGGGCAGGGTCGCGGCGGCACGCCGACCCGCGATCCGCCACGTCAGCGCCCACAGGCCGGCCATGGCGCCAGCGCCACCGACGACGCCGGCGATGACCGCCGACGCGACGAGCGCGAACGGTTCGACGAGGAGCCCGCCCCGCTCGTCGTCGAGCGGGTCGCGGATGACGTCGGTCACGGGTGCCACCGGAACGCCCGCCCGTGGGCCTGGTGATCGCCTCCGGACGGCGCGGTCCACCCGCGTCCGGGGTCGAGGCTGATCGTGCGGAAGTCGTCGACCCGGCGCCCGTGCCGCCCGAGCGTCCCGGCCGGAGGCTGGACGAGCCGCAACCCGCCCGGCTGCGAGACGTACAACGGCCACCGGGCGCGCCCGCCGAACCGTTCGTCGAGGTTGTCGTCTCCGCCGGCGAGCACGGCGTCGGCGTGCGGGTGGTGCTCGGCGAGCTCGTGAAGGCGGCGCATCGCCTCAGCGGACACCCGGACCCGGTTCGCGAGGATCGGGGGCCGCTGAACGTGCGTGGGGAGGTGGTAGGAGTACGTGCGGAGCTTGAGCCCGCTCTCCCGGTCGCGGAGGCGGATCGTCGCCGCGTAGGTCGTCGTCCACCGGCGCGACGTCATGGAGTAATAGGTCGAGGGCGACAGCCGGATAGCGCGACACCTCGAGTCGCGGGCCCACCGGGTCGGGTCCCACGCGACCCGCCACTGACCGCGGGGCGCGCACGAGCGCCAGCCCTGCGCGCGGATCATCCGCGTCAGGTCGGCGCCGCCGGCCTCGTTCATCAGGGCGAGGGTGACGCCGCGAGCGCGGAAGCCCTTGAGGATCGGGGCGAGCCGGCGGGCGGGGGTGGTGTAGAGGACGTTCCACGTGACCGCGTCGAACCCGTCGCGCGCGGCCGAGCGCGACGCGTCGCCCATGGCCAGCCGCGACGCGTCGCGCTGACCTGGTGAGACGGCGGACGCGGCGGCGGGCGCGCCGGCGGCCGGGGTCGCGGGCGGGACCGTGACGATTCCGGCCGCGACCACGAGCGCGGCGACCCACCGGACGACGCGGGTCGTCATCGGGCGCCCTTCGGGGTGCGCTTCACGACGACCGGGTCGACGTCGGAGCCGTACCGGCCGCCGGCGGGACGCACCTCGAAGTGGAGGTGCGGGCCGGTCGAGTTCCCCGAGTTCCCGGTCTCTCCGATGATCGTGCCGGGCCGGACGACGTCGCCGACCTTGACGCGGGTCTTCGACAGGTGGCAGTAACCGACGTCGTGACCGGACCGGGCGCGGAGGACGACGACGGTCCCGTAGGCGGAGCCCCACGACCCGCCGGAGGTGGAGACCTGGACGACCTCGCCCCAGACCGTCGAGATCGCGAGGGATCCGATCGGGCAGGCGTGGTCCTCGCCGGTGTGGTGGCCGGCGGCGTAGCTGTCGTTCTTCACGCCGTAGGGGTAGGTGACGGGGAGCGGCTTGAGGGTGCCGGCCTCGACGACCGGTTCGACGGTCTGTCCGTTGCGGCGGGCCTTCGACGCGGCGCGCTCGAGCTTGGTCGGGATGCGTGCGGGCATGGTGGAACTCCTTCGGGCGAGGTGGAGCGGACGAGGTGTCGCGTCCGACGTCGGGCGCGACGCGTCGCGGAGGTCCTCGACGACACGTCGGGACACACCGGCGCGACGCGACACCTCCGGGACAGAGCGGGCGAAGGGGGAGCGGCGGAGCCGTCCGGGTTCCGCGCGACACGGGGCGTGTCGGGGTCCGTGCTGCTGCCCGGACAGCACGGGCAACCGGGGCCCGTGCGCGGAAAGGGAGGGACGGCTCCGCCGCTCCGATCAGGACCGGGACCCCACGGGTCCCGGAGAGGCGACAGGCGGCCTGTCAGCCTTCGTGAGGCGGATCCCCGGGGATCGGGCCGGTCGAGGCGTCCCGGGCCGGGAGAGGCCCGGATTCGGGTCCCGGTGGGGTCGCCTTGACCGCGGTCTCCACCGCGGACCACGCGGACGCCGAGTCGACGTGACCGACGACCCGTTCGATCGCCGCGGTTTCGAGCCGCCCGACCCGTTCGGTCAGGTCCGCGATCGCGGTCGACCCGGCGGCGGACCGCTTGTTGCAGGTGTCGACGTGGTCATCGAGCGTCTCGACCTTCCGGGTCAGGCTGATGATCGCGGCGTCTTGACTCGCGAGCTTCGTGACGGTCGCCGATAGGACCTCGGTGGTCTGGGTGAGGGTGTGGAGCGCGGTCCGGAGGTCGGCGTTCGACTCCTCGACCGCCGCCATACGGACCCCGATCCCGGGGAGCGCGGGGGCGCGTACTTCCCCGGTGATCGTGTCGACGAGCTCGTCGCGGCCGACGAGCGCGTCGCGGACCGCGACGACGTCACGCCGCCACCGGCGCCACCGGGGGAGCCCCCACCGATACCAACCGGCGAGGAGGACGACGAACGCGCCGACGGTCAGCCCGTAGTCGAGCCAATCTTTCGACGGTCCGGTCGGGTCGACGATGACCTCGATCACGCGCGCGTGACCCCCCATCAGAACCACTCTCGGATGATGAGGATCCCCTGGGCGCCGTCGCCGCCCTTGCCGGACGTCGACCCGTTCAGGCACGACCCGCCGCCACCACCACCGGCGCCGTACCGGCCGCCGTTGCCGCCGTTGCCGCCGTTGCCGGTGATCGACGAGGCGCCGCCACCGCCCGAGGAGCCGTAGACCACGGTCCCGAGGGACAGGGTCGGGGCGTCCCCACCTGCGCCGCCAGCGCCACCGGGGGCCGTGCCGCCGCCAGGGGTGGAGCCGTTGAAGCCCCACGAGGCGACACCCGATCCGCCGTTGAACGCCGCCGGGGTAGCCGAGATCCCGCCCCCCGCGCCGCCGCCGGGAGCGGAGAGACCGGATGCGTTCGCTGCGGCGCCACCGACTCCGGCGAGGTTCCCCTGAGCGGACCCGGCAGACAGGAACTGCCCGATGTTCGTCGTCCCGGCGGCGTTCGCTCCGATCTGGCCGCCACGGTTCGAGACCGCGTTCGCGGTCGCATATGCGAGGTAGTCGGTCGAGTTCGTGCCGAACTGGGTCGTTCCGCCCTTGCCGCCGTCGCTTCCGGCGGTGCTCGCCGTCGACACGGCCGCACCGCCGGCGCCTCCGGCGCCGACGGTGCAGGGCACCGACGCCGCGACCACAGAGGCCGGCATCCGACGGAGGAACCCCGCGCCGCCCGCCCCGGCTGCGCCACCGGAGCACGCCGTCCCAGACGCGACGACCGCGCCCGAGCCGCCACCGTTGCCGCCACCGATGCCCTCGACCTCGATGATCTGCGACCGGGCGTCCTTCGTGAAGGTGCCCGACGCGGTCATCACGGTCACCTTGGACCGGGCGCCCGCGTAGCTGACGAGGTAGTAGACCCCGGCCGTACCGGTCGCGGTGACGGTGACGGCGTCCCCCTGGCCGCTGAGGACGACCTGCGCGGCGCCGTCGATCGTGCCCGGCCCTGTCACGACGACCGTGACCGTGTTCGCCGAGGCGTCGGTCTTCTTGATCGTGTAGGTCAGGCCGTTCGATCCGGACGCCGCCGGGAGGGTGATCGTGATCGCCCCGGCTGTCGCGTCGCACAGGTTGATGGGGACGCTTCCCACGCCGAGCGCGGTCGACGTCGTCCGGGTCGTGACGTCGGCGGGGTAGCCGAACACCGGCGCCGTCCCGCCGGTCGACTTGAGCACCGTGCCAGCGGTCCCCGGACCGGCGTACCCGTAGGAGGTGCCCGATGCCGCGTAGGGAACCGCGCCCGCCGACGGGGTCGACGTCGTCCCGGTGCCGCCCTGGTTGACCGCGATCACGGTCGACGTGTCGTTCATGCGGGCGAACGTCATCGCCGTGGTTCCGAGGGTGTCGGTGGAGCGGAAGGTGGTCCGCCGCGCGAACGTCCCGCTCACACCCTCCGACGGGATCACGATCATCCCGGCGCACTTCGCGGCGGTGTCGGCGTCGGGGGTGCGGGTCATCGGCACGGCCGGGCCGTTGAACGTGTAGGGGCCGTTCTCCGCGGCGTTGGTCTGCCCGTAGAGGTTGATCCGGTCGCCGACGTTGCACGCGATCCCGTCGAAGGTCGACGTCCCCGGCGCGGCGACGTTGACGTTGGTGGGGTGGTGGACGCGGACCCGCTTGTAGGGGTGGTTCGGGAGCGCGATCGCCGGGTCGAGGTTCGCGATCAGGGCGGATAGGCCGGCGGCGTCGGCGAGCGCCAGGAGCCCCCGACCGAAGGGGCTCGTCGCGAGACCCGACAGCGCGGACAGGGTCGCGTCGAGAGGCTGCTTCCCGGCGAGCGCGTTCGTGATCGTGGTCGCGAAGTTCGCGTCGTTCCCGAGCGCCGCGGCGAGTTCGACGAGGGTGTCGAGGGCGCCGGGCGCGGCACCGATCAGTGCGTCGATCCGGGCGGTCAGACCGGCCGGGGTCACGACGACGTCGGACGCCGTGCCGGTGACCGTCTGCGCGGTCGTCGCGAACCGGACGACACCGGCGACCGACGTCGACGCCGCCGCCTCCGGGGCGAAGCTGTCCCGGGTGATCTTCGCGAACGCGACCGACCCGTCATCGGCGACGACGGGGACCTTGAACCAATCCGCCTCCGCCTCCGTGCCGACGAGGCCGAGCCACGTCGAGACGAGCGCGAGCCCGAGCGCCGCCCGGAGGTCGTCCGCGTCGATCGTCCCCGGACCGAGGCCGGCGACCGACGTCACCGGCGGACGCGGGGCGATGACCTCAGGGAGCGCCTCGGCGTTGTCCGGGACCGTGTTGAGGTCGAGGGTCGCCGGGACGGTCAACGGCTGGAACGTCTTGTCGATCCGGACGGTCTGCTCGGAGCCGTCGGCGGCGTCCGCCCACCGGAACACACCGACGATCCGGTACGACCACCACTTGACCGGCTCCGCGGTCGCGGCGTCGAGGAACCCGTCCGCGTCGACCGGCGGGACCGCGAACGAGATCCCCACACCCGCCGCCGCCGGCGGGATCGGGAGACCCTTCCGCGGCGTGTCGAACCGAGTCCCGGACGCGACGTGGATCACCGGCCGGTCGATGAACAGACGGACGTCGATGATCGCGCCCGCAGGGACGTCGGTCCGGGGAGCCGCGACCCCGCCGAGGAGGCAGGTCGTCGCGGGGATCCCGACGGGAAGCGTGAACGGCACGAGGCCCTCCTCGGGTGCGGTGTGGACTTGTGGTGGCGGAGCGGCGGGGGATGGGTCAGGTCGGCGGGTTCGCCGCGATCGCGGCGTCGTACTCCGCCGCCGTGATCCATCCGCGGTCACGGACCCCCGCGAGGGTCTCGGCGGTGATCTCGCCCGCCGCGTACCGGTCGAGGTACCGCTTACCGAGTGCGGTCGCCATGTCAGATCAGCCCCTTCTCGATCAGGAGGTCGGTGAGCTCGTCGAGTTGTGCCTGCGTGGTCGGCGGGTCCTCGATCACCGGCTCCGGGGCCGGGGCCTCCCACCCGTCACCGACCCGGGACCAACCCGGGCCGACGGGGGAGTCGTCGTCGAGGTCGACGACCTCGAGGCCGTCCGGCGCCGCGTAGGGCGGCGCGGGGACCATGACGGGGATCAGGGCGACCGCCTGCCGGGTCTCGACGACCGGCCGGGGCTCCGTCGCCGCCTGCTCCCCGAGGATCGGCTCGCCGGTCTCCGGGTCGTGGCCGACGACGACCGTCACCGTCACCGGGTGACCGGCCTCGTCGAGGACCGGGACCTCCTCGAACGTCGGCGCGCCCTGGTCGTCGAGGACCGGGACGGTCTCCATGACCGGGGCGCCGTCGTCGTCGACGGCCGGGACCTGCTCGAACACCGGCCCGTTCTCGTCGTAGAGCGGCACCGGGGGCGGGGTCCCGTCCGGGAGGACGATGACGTTGACGACGAGCCCGTCGTCGTCGATGAGTGCAGCACGCATGGGTCAGGCTCCTTCGGGGGTCGAGGGTCAGAACAGGGTGAAGACGAGGACGAACCCGGCGCCGCCAGCACCACCGGTGCCGCCGGTGGCCGCGGTCGCGGTCGCCTGGTATCCAGCGCCGCCACCGCCACCGCCGCCGCCGAGGGCACCGGCGCCACCGGTGCCGCCGTTCCCGGCGACCGCGCCGCCACCGCCGCCACCGCCGGGGCCGCCGGACCCGACGGACGTCGACGTCGACGCCGCGGCGCCGCCGTTCGACCCGCCAGCCGCGACACCCTTCGCGCCGAACGCGCCCGGGGTGCCCTGCTGACCGGCGCCGCCGGCCTGACCGTCCGCCTGGTTGCCCGAGTTCCCGCCGCGCCCGCCTGCGCCACCGCCGCCGGTGTCCCCGCCGAGCGGGATCACCGTCGGATCCGTGACCGCGACCGCGATCTGAGAGAACCCGCCCGCGCCGCCGTCCGGGGTGCCCGGGTTCGACCGGGTCGTCGCGGCCGAGGACGTGCCGGCCGCGCCGCCGCCGCCGCCCTTCGCGATCGCGTGGGTCCCGAACGACGAGTCGCCGCCCGCGTTCCCCGCCGTCCCCGACACCACGGACGCCGACGACGTCGTCCCGCCCGCCGATCCGGTGCCACCCGACCCGACCGTGACCGTGACCGTCGAGGCGACCGCCGACGCCGCGATGTGCGCGACCGCGACACCACCACCGCCGCCACCGCCACCGCCGTAGGGCGTCGGTCCGCCATTCGCAGCCGCCGCACCACCGCCACCGCCGCCACCACCGGCGACCGCGACCGCGGTCACCGCGATCGCGTTCGTCGGCTTCGTCCACGTCCCCGACGTCGTGAAGACGTCGACCTTCGTCGCCGGCGCGAGGGCCTGCCAGGCCGACCCGGTCCAGTATTCGGCCTGAGAGGTCGTCGTGTTGATGATGACCCGGCCGGTCCACCGCGCGCCACCGGACAGGGCGTCGCGCTGGGTGGTCGTCAGGACCGCCACACCGGGCGCGTTCTCGATCCACGTCGCAAGCTGCGAGAGCCATGACGGGGTGTTGTTCGGGTCGCTGCTGACCGGGTAGGGGACACCCTTCGTCGTGGTCGCCATGTCCTAGACCTCCGTGCCTGTCTCGGGTAGGTGGTTGATCGCGTCGGAGTAGTTCGGGAACGCCGTCGCCTCCGCCGCGAACGTCGGACCGTGGAGGTTCGTGAGGTGCGAGTACGTGACCCCGGCGCGCTGCTCGGTGGTCAGGACGATCCCGATGGGGCGTTGGGTCTCCGCTGCTGCGGTCACGTCCGCGAGGGTCTTCCCCGCGGCGAGTTCGGCGGTGAACACCATCACCCGGAGCCGCCAGGGCGACCCGTCCCGCTCGAACAGGGTCACCCGCTTGTTCCCGACGAGGAGGGGCGTGATCGCCGCCGTCATCGCCGCCGGGGTGCCGCGCTTCCACGCGGACCGCTGACGGATGTAGGCGACCGCCTCCGCGTTCGTCAGGCCCGGCGGGACGACCGTCCCGATCACCTGACCGAGCCACGCCGGATCCGTGGTCACGTCGAGGTCGAAGAACCGCGCCCACGGGTCGGACCCGAACGGGGTCAGGAGGTTGTCGGTGTCCTCGATCGGCGCCGTCAGCGCCGTCACGAGGTCCTCGAGGAGCGGGCCGGCCGCCGTGCGGTACGCCTCCCCGAGCGCCGCGACGACGCGCTGAGAGAACGACGTCACGACGTCACGGTCCCCGTGATCGTCGACCCCGACCCGATCGGCGCTGGGAGCGCCGCCGCACCGGTCAGGGTCACGTCAGCGGTCCCACCGTTGAGGGACAGCGCCGACAGGAACGACACGCCGTCGACCGACCCGATCACCCGGGCGAGGTCGAGGTAACGGACCGTCGGCGATGAGACCCACGCCTTGTCATCGGACGCCGTCCGCCCCCACTCGAGGAGCCACGCCGTCACCGCATCGGTGACCGCGGTCGCGACCGTCGCCGGGACCGCGTCCGCCTCAGCGGTCGCCGTGTAGGTGATCGTGAGGTTGGTGTAGGTCGGGGTCCCGACGTAGAAGTTGAAGTTCACTTCGCGGACCGCGGCGAGCGCCGCGAGGACCGCGTTCGCGACCGGCGTCGTCACCGGCTGGTTCGCCGTCGTGATCGGGAACACCGTCACCGCCCGCTCCTCGACGGCCGGCGCGGTCGCCGGGTTGTAGAGGTCGAGCGCGAGGCACCGGTCCACGCCGGCCACACCGCGCGCGAGGAGCGCGACGTCGGAGGCACGGACACCGCCGGGGCGGAGGGTCGAGGTGTAGGCGAGGAGCCGGTCGAGGTAATCGGTGATCGGCTCCGCGTCGACGCCGCCTGTCGACGCGGCGGTCGCGACGGCGGACACCGCGGTCGCGGTCGCCGTCGTGATCGTCACCGCCCCGGCGGGGACACCGTTCCCGATCGTCCCCGACGTCGCCGCCGTCATCGTGACCGCGACCGTCGTCCCGGTCGACGTCACCGGCGCCGTCAGCGTGAACGACACCGGGACACCGTCGGGGTTCGTCCCGAGCACGGAGAACCCGGCGGGGAGGACCGCGCCCGCACCGGTCACGGTCACCGTGACCGCGATCGACGCCGGCGCGTCCTGGACCGTTGCGATCCCGAACACCGTCTCGCCGAAACCGGCGACCGCGTAGTTGATCGCCTCGACCGCGAGCGCGTTCGTGGCCGCGGTCTCCCGGCCGATCTCCTCGGCGAGCGCGACCTCCGGGGCGCCCTCGTCGGCGACCCATCCCGGCATGTTGTCGGCCATGCCGTCGAGGATCCGCGTCGTCACGGCGTCCGGATCGGTCTCGATGCTCGGCGGGGTGTAGGGCATGGCAGAACCTCCCGGGATCGGGTCGAACTAGGGACAGGGGAGCGAGCTAGGCGAGGGCGACGGTCGCGGTCTGCTCGCCGCGCGCGTTCGTCACCGACACCGCGACCGCGACCGCATCCGCACGCGGCTCCCACGCGCTGACCGTCTGCGCGATCGTGTCGACGTCCGCGCCACGCCCGAGCGGATCCGGGAGCCCGTACCCCGGCACACACCGCCGGTCACCGACCGGGGTCGCGAGGAGGATCCCCACCGACTGACCGATCTCAGCGTCGGAGTCCTGCGCCAGCGCGGCGAGCGGGCCCGACGCGGTGACCGCGAACGGGAACGCGAGGTGACGAGGCATCAACCCCACCCCCTACCTAGATCGGAACGGATCAGGAGTCGACGGCCGCGATCCACGGACCGTCATCGGTGAACACGAGGAGCACGACCGAACCGACCGCCGGCGACGGACCAAGACACGGACCGACCGGCGAGTCCGTCGAGGTCCCCAACGGCGACGCCCACGCCCCCGTCGGGTCGACCTTCACGACCCGCGCCGTCACCGGCCCCCGCGCGAACCGGCCCGGCGTGTCACCGACGAGCCGACCGAACGTCTCGTTCACACCCACGACCGGCCCCCCTTCAGAGCCACAGAGCCGCCGACGTCCACGACCGGCTGGCCGCGTTGCCGAACACACCGACCCCGTAGGCGGTCCCCATCGCTTCGATCGTCGACCCGTTCCCGAGACTGATCGCCACGTGGTTCGAGTCGCCCTCCCCGATCCGGAACAGGAGCGCCCCACGGGTGCGGAGCGCCGTCGCGACCGGGATCGACTTCCCTGCCTTCGCACACGCCGCGGCCTGCGACGCCGACGGCTTCGCGAGGGTCTTCCCCGCCGCCCTCGTCGCCCACTGCACAAGCCCCGAACAGTCGAACGCGTCCGGCCCCGAAGCCCCGTAGACGTAGGGCTTCCCGGCCTGCGCGAGCGCCGCCTGAACCATCTTCTCCCGAGCACCCGACCCGGGGATCCCAGACGCCCCCGCCGACGTCGGCAGATAGTCCCGGACCCCAAGGTCGCCGGTCGCGATCCGCTCCGGCTCGTCGAGCTCGTGCCGCTTCCGCCGAAGGACCACCGTCGCCCGACGCCGCGACAGGGGACGCGTGTAGGACCAGACGAGCCACTTCCCCGACGCCGGCCCCATCGCATCCGAGGCCCGCGCCACCGACCCCGGCGGGAACGCCCACCGGGTCGCGTCAACGATCAGGGTCGCCTCGCTCATGCGCTTCCCGACGTCGAGGTCGAAGTCGAACGATTCGACCGGGTTCGCGTCATCACCCGGGACCGGTTCGGTCACCACCACCGGCTCGGTGTCCCGCTCGAGGAGCCACGCATCCGGACCCTCGATCAACCGGCGGCCGTCGGAGAACCGCCGCCAGTTCCGCGCCGCCGCGAGATCGCCGAGGAGATCCCACGAGTTCTCCGTCTCGCCGTGCTTCGACCGGGTCACCTGGGAATGAACCTTCTCGGAGTCCGAGTCGTCCACGATCACCGGGACGTCGGCCTCCGCGGCGAGCTTCTCCACGATCGCCGCCCGCGTCAGCGTGTCCGCCGGGAACGACGTCTCGCTCGTCCGCCGGCGGAGCGCCGCGACGATGCCGTCCTCGAACGTCAGCGTGATCGTCCGCCCCGACTTCGACACCCGCACGAGCTCGAACCGGCGGCCCGCGACGTCGCACCACGCACGACGCCGGAGCCACTTGTCCGAGATCAACCGGTCGTCAGCGTCCCGGATCGGGACCGTCACCGTCGCCGCACCGTCCATCGTGAGGGCGAGCGTCGGCGGGTCCGTGATCGCGTTCGTCAGGTCAAGCCACGGACGACCGTCGCCGCGCTTCACGATCAGGTCACCGATCAGGAGGTCAGCGTCCAGAGCCACCGCCGATCACCGCCCCGCCTTCGACTTCGACGCCGGCCCACGCACCACCGACGCCTCGACGTACTGCCGGAACGTCACCGTCACCCGCTGCTGAACCCGCTCCCGTGCGGCGTTCCGGATGAGGAGACCGTCCTCCTCGCGCACCGCTTCGTTGATGACCCACACCAGATTCCGACCGAAGGGAAGCGCGTCCCCACCGATCGACACCCGCACCGGGTCCCGGCCACCGGCACGCGGAAGCCCCCACGACAGGAACGTCCGCAGGTCCGACTCGATCGACGACCGTCCGTCCCCGAGCACGAGCGGCACCGTCCACACGAGCGCTGGCGTCCCAACCCACTCCGACGCCTCAGAACGCCGCGACCGCGCCACCGCCTCCCACCCGCCGACACCACCGGAGAGCGACCCCGGCCCCGACTGACGGAACCGGATCACCGACCCGCCAGAGGCCGGAGAGACGACGATCATCGGCGCGCCTCCTGGTCCTTGAGTTCCGCGACCACGAGATCCGTGAGGACCTTCCCGTCCGGCAGGACGAGGGTCGCCGACAGGTGCGTCGGGCCACGCCCACCGCCGGCCGCGACCCGCCCGGCGGCGTGCGGAGACACCCGACGTGGAGCCGCCGGAACCCGAGGACGACGGCCACCCTTCGACGGACGATCCGGCGGGATCGGGGCAGGCATCAACCCGCCGAACAACCCACCCGAGGAGAGCCCGATCAGGGTGTCGATCGTCTGCGCCGCCTGCGCCGCCTGGTACTCGAGCGCCGACAGCTTCCGGTTGGCCGGCGAGGTGTCGACGTCGATCGTGATTCCGGACGTCCGCCGAAGCGTGAAGCCGAGTTGATCGGCCATGTCCTTCGTCTTCACGAACTCGCCGCGCGCCTTCGCCGCCGACGTCGCCGCCCGGTCGAGCGCCGCCTGATCCATCGCGCCACGCATCGGGTCGTTGTTCGCGAGCGCGTTGTCCCGCTGGCGGTTGGTCAACCAATCCGGCTTAGGGATCCGGCTGACGTACTCGTTGCCGACGTAAACGCCGATCGCTGCGCCGGCCGCCGCGCCCGCCAGGACCGCGCCGCCGGTGCCGGTCGCCAGAGCCGCCGCGCCCCGACCCGCGAGCCCCTTCCCGGCGGCACCGCCGAGACCACCGAACCCCTCGTTCACCACGTAGACCGGGGTCGCGCCGCCGTACTTCGACAGCGCCGAGGCGACCGCCTTCCCGGCGCCGAGCTTCCGCCCGATCAACGCTCCGCCAGCGCCGAGCGCGAGACCGGTCTTCACCCACTCCGGCGCATCGTTGAACGCGCCGATGAGGTCCCGCGCGTAGGGCGCCGCCTTCTCGAGGGCGTTCGCGGTCGTCGACAGCCCGGACCCGATCGCCGGGATGACCTCCTCGGCGACCGGCCGCGCGGCCTTCACGAACCGTCGGATTGCCGGGACGCCCTGTTTGTCGAAGACGTCGAGGTAATGCTCGATCGCGGGGACGCCCTGCTTGAGGAACGCCCGCTCGGCGCGGTCGAGGAGCGGGAGGAGCGAGGTCCCTAGCTGCTCCTGAATGTTGCCCCACGCGACGGACACCTTGTCGCCCATCGTGGCCTGCGCCTCGGCGGTCCCACCGAACTGCGTCCGGAGCTCGCGGAGGATGACCTTCTGGGCGTCGAGGGTGCGGCCCGACTCGACGAGGGTCTTGATCTGGGCCTTCTGCTGCTCGGTGAACTGGACGCCCGCCTTGCTGAGGGCCGTGATCCCCTTGACCGGGTCGTTGAGCGCCTTCCCGACCTGGATCGCCGCCGACTTGAGGTCGAGACCCTCGTTCGTGCCAGCCATGCCCGCGGCGTAGTCGGTGACCACGCGGGTCGCCTGACTGAAGATCTTGTTACCGCGCCCCTGCTCGTTGCGGATCTTGGTGAACGTGAGGAGGAGGTTTTGCCCCGACTGGACCGCCTCGTCGTCGACGCCAGCCTTCCGACTGATCGCCGCCGCGAGGTTCTCGATCTCCTTCGTGGTGATCCCGGCTTGATGCCCGGTCGACTTGAGCCGGGCCTCGGTGACCTTCCCGACCCGCTCCGCCTCCCGGGCCTCGTCGATCGACGACGACAGCGCACGCCCGACACCGAACACGGCGGCGCCGGTCGCGAGCGCCGCACCCCGCACCGACAGGAGCGAGGACCGCACCGACCCGAACGCACCCACCGCCGCGCCGCGGCCGTCGACGACGAACCGGAGACCGACCTTCTCCTCAGCCATGACCGATCACCCGCCCGTCGTGTGCTGCTGGTCGCGGAGGGCCGCGGCCCGGTGGAGGATCGCGGTCGCGATCGCCAGGTCTGCCGGCGAGAGCGCGATGAACGCGAGCGGGTCGGCGACCCCGAGGTTGAGGGCGTGCGCGGCGAGGTCGATCGCCGGATCCGGCGCGCCGCCCCGATCGGGGTCGCCGATCAGTTTCCCTGGAAGACCTCGTCAGCCTCGGCGATCGTGAACCCCGACCACACTTGAAGCCGCTTCGCCGCCGCCGACACGTCGCCGTCGGTGAGGTAGAGACCCCGCACCGCCTCGGCGCCGGTCTTCGCGGTGATCCCGAGCGCCTCGGCGACACCGTCCGCGAACGTCGGCGCATTCGCCGGCGGCTCGGAGGAGTCGTCACCGTCGGGCCGCGTCCACACCGCGACGCATCCCATCGCGAGGAGCGTCGCGTCGTGGTTGACCTGCGCGTCCGGGTCCTCAGAACCACCGAACGCCTCGACCGCGCGGAGGAGTTCAGCCGACGTCACCGGCCGGAACCGCACCACCACACCGGGAAGGCGGCGGACCGGGAGGTCGAGGTAGAGCTTCGCGAGTGCCGCGTCACGGCGTGCCCGAAGGTCGGCGAGGAGGGAACCGGGGGCGGCGGGCATACCGCCCCCGGTCAGGTCCTCCGCGCCGCCCATCAGGTGCGGTCCGTGATCGTGAAGACGAGCGAGAACGTGTTCGGCGTCCCCGACTGCGAGTCGACCTCCGGGTCGGTCCCGGACTGGAGGACCCCCGTGTAGGTGAACGGACGCCCGAACGGGGCGCCGTTGACGTCGAGAGGCTGCGCCGTGATCGACGCCTCCCCACGCCCCATGAGACCGACGAGACGCCGGTAGAGTTCGACGTCGCGCTCACGCGTGAACAGACGCCCGATCGTGAGGTCGGAGAACGACGGGAGAGCCGCGAACGCGACCTCCTTCGACATGCCGCCCGGCCGGTACTTCGTGACCTCCGCCGACGGATCGCCGCCCGACTTCGTGTCGAAGACCCCGAGCGCGATCCGATCGACCGTGCCCGTGATCTGCCATTGCTGCTGCGTGCTCATGCTGCGACCCCCTGCGCGACGTTGGTGAGGACGTTGACGGTGACCTTCTCCGTGTGCGGGGAGAGCGAGACCTCGACGTTGGCGTTGATGAACCCGGCGACGATGTTCGCCGGCGTGGTCGCGCCGGCGACGTCGACAGCGAACGCCGCCGACGACGTCGAACCGAACAGGGCGTTCGCCGCGTAGTACGGCAGGAGGATCCCCGTCAGCGCCCCCGACACCTCCGCGAACAGACGCCCGCGACCGTCGATCTGCCGACCGATGAACGCCTCCATCTGCGCGCCGAGCGTGTAGGCGAGTTCCATCACGAACCGGCCGTAGTTGAACTGCTTGTAGGACGCCGACGACGACACCGACACCCACCCGTAGAGCGTCGGCACCGCCACGAGAGCGCCGGTCGAGTCGGCCCGCAGGACGTCCCGGATCACCGTCACGCCGCCGTCGTTGAGCGAGTCGAGCTCCGCCGACGTGTAGGCCACCGACGTCGACAGGCCACGCGTCACGACACCGATCCCGCGACCCTGGTCGACCATCGGCGCATTGTTCGCGTGCCCCGCGACCGCGTCACCTCGAGCGGCGAGACCGGCCGCGATCACCGACCCCGGCGTCTGGCGGGTCCCGCCACCGACGGCCGCGAAGTTCACCCACCCCGTCACGAGCGCCGCGAACTGCGCGCCCGGCGACGCCGCGATCGACGCCGCGAGCGTCGTCAGGCTCGAGGCGGTCGCGGTGCTCGCCGCGTCGATGATCACCGCCCGCGAGAACGCCGCCGCGTGCGCGAGCAGAGCATTCTGCACCGGCGTCCCCGTGACGCCGGGGATGATGACCTGACCCGGGCCGTACTCGACGGTCAGCTTGTTGAGAGCCGCCGTCCACTCCGCCTCCGTCACGGAGGCCGGGGTGACCGCGGCGGCCTTGAGGACGACGACCTTCGGCGCGCCCTGCGTCAGGGCGTCCGCGACGTAGTCCGCGAACGGCGACGGGACACCCGCCGTCGTCGCGTCGTCCTTCGAGAAACACACGGTCGGGACCGACGGACCGCCGGTCGAGGAGGCGAACACGAGGAACGTGGTGCCGGTGTCGGTCGGAGCGCCTCGGCGCTGGACCGCGGTCGTCACGGTGACGACGGTCATGGGACGGGACACGAGGTCTCCTTAGGTGAGTGAGCGGGTGGTGACGGTGGCCGCGGCATCCGCGACCACACCGACCGGCGGATCCGAAGGGATCGGCAGGGAATCGAGAGAGAGGACGGACGCGACCCGGACGTCGAAGTCGACAGCACACATGCCGAGAGTCCGATCCGTGGTCCCGTCGAGGAGACGGCGGTAGGACTCGGAGACCCACACGATCCCGTCGGCGACCCCGCCGAGGGACTGATCAACGAACGCCGCCGCCCGCACGATCGCCGCCCACGTGCGAGCCTTCGTGGCGGTCTGCTCCCAATCGGTGCCGCGGTCGAAGACCCCGACCTCGATCCGGAACACCGCGGCGTAACCGTCGGCGTACCGCTCCGGAGGATCCGCCAGCCCCGGCGACGTGATCGCCCCGGCCGGCAGAGCACGAGCCGACGACCGCAGAGCGTCGAGGGTCGGAGTCTGGCGCCAGGACCGGAACGGGGCGAACCCCGCCGCCCCCAGACCCGCCGCCGAGATCACCCTCGGCACCGCATCCACGAGCGCCGCCTCGAACGCCTCACAGACCGCGTCCGCCGAGACGAGAACGAGCGTCATCGCACACCTCCGACGACGTGGTCGAGGAGCCGCTCCGCGACCCTGGTGACCCGCTGCGCCGACGGCTGAGGCGTCGGGTCACGCCGCGGCGCACCGTTCGCGCCGCCCTTGAGATACCCGACGTAAGGCGCATCGGACCCGACCGTCACGGTCTCCGCGGACTCCGACACACCCGGAGCGCCCGTTACGTCCGACATGAGCCGGCCCGTGTCCACGAGCACCCGAGACGACCCCTTGAGGTCGACCGTGTGGAGGCTGTCCGGAGCCCACGACCCGAACCCGCCAGAGGCGAACACCTCGCGGCCGTAGTCCTGCCCCTCCTCGGCGATCACGTCGAGGAGACCCCGACGATCGGCGAGGTTCCGACCGATGTGGTCGAGGAGCCGCTCCGCACCCGAGGAGTACCGAAGCCCCGTCACCACGACGTGACCCCGTAGCCGTAGCCCGACCCGTAGGGCCTCGGACACGACACCGGGTCCGGGTAACGCTGCGCCGGCGGGAACGAACCGACCGGCGACGGCACGCCGTCACCGTTCCCGTCGACCGCCTCGTCGACGAACTCGCGGAGTTGCTTGAGGAGGTCGGCGTACCGCTCCCGCAGATACACCGCGCGCGGCTGCTCCGGGTAGAGGTCCGCCTCGAGCTCCATCGCCGCACCGCACTCGATCGCACGGACCGCGAGGTCTCGCTTCGGACAGTCGACCTCGGCGAGCCCCGACCCGACGATCGCGGTCACCTCAGCGGCGATCGACACGACCACGGCGTCGACGTGAGAGCGACCCTCACCGACCTCGCCGTCCAGAGCACGCGGCGCGCGCTCCAAGAGACGGGCCTCGATCAGGTCGTGATCGACGAGCTTCGCGAGGCCGGTGAGAGTCACCATCTGGGATCACCCCTCCGTCGGCGGCGTCGCGGCCCGGCCGCGACCCTTCGGCGCTTCGACGATCAGACCGGCGCGGTCGAGACGCTCGATCTCCGCCTCCGTCACACCGTCCGGGAGCGGGTCCCCCGGGGACAGCCGGACCGAACCGATCCCGCCCTCCCCGAGGGTCGCGACGTACACACACCACTCCGGCGACCCGAGGTCCTCCGGAGCCGGCGCGATGACGTACCCCATCAGTCGCCACCACCGTCGGCGCCGACGATCGCCTCGAGCTTCGTGACGAGACCGGTCCGCGGCTTCGCTGAGGCGAGCTCGGCGGCGAGGACGGCCTTCGCCTTCTCGACGTCGGTCCCGACCTCCTCGAGCACCTCGTCGGCGGTCGCCTTCTTCGCGGGCTTCACGCCGGCGCCCTGGTCGGCGCCGGTGTCGGCGCCGGTGTTGACCACCGGGTCGTCCAGGACCGCGAGGAACCCCTCGGCGGCCAGGACGGCGCAGCGTTCGTCGTTCAGCCCCTCGGGCACGACGGAACCGCTGTACCCGTACCAGTCGCCGCCCTTCGACCGGTCCGCGTGCGGGATGATGACGAGCGGCGTGATGACCTGATACATCCTCACCCCTCCCCTCAGGCGGCCAGGTTGATCTTGCGGGCCGCGAGCGGCTCGAGGACGACGGGCACGGTGACCCGGCGCGCGCGGAGGCGGTAGCCGTCGCGGTCGTCCGACCCGGAGAGACGGGTCGACTTGACCTCGACCCCGATCCCGTCGATGCGGCTGTAGTCGGGACTCTGGAGGTCCTCGTCCGCCATGCCGCCGAGCTGGGTCGTGTCCGCGATCAGGGCGTTGTTCGCGATCCCGTTCGGGGTCGCGAGCCAGCGGAGCCCCTGGAGGGTCGGGAAGTCGCCGGTCATGAGCGGCGTGTTCCCGGACTCGCGGGGCAGGTAGCCGGCGGCGATGAACTTCGCCATGACGATCGCGTGACTGAGGTCGTCCATCACGACCGTGTCGGGCATGTACCCCTGGTTCAGCGCGATGATGTTCGCCTTGGCGGAGAGGAACGCCGTGAGGATCTGCTCGGCGGACGCGACCGCGAGGGCTGCGCCGAGGTTCGCGGTGTTCGTCACGGCGGACGAGACCGCGGACATGGCGACCGAGTCGACGTAGGCGACCGACTGGTTGGCGAGCTGGTTGAAAGCGCGGTCGACCGGGTTCCGGTTCAGGCGCGCGATCGTCTCGTCGTAGACCTCCGTGTCCTGACCCCACTTGGTGGTCTTGGCAGCGGACGCGGTGCCGGTGCCGATCGCAACGAGCGGGTACTCGCCGCCGGGGCCGACGGCGCGCGGGTTCTCCCCGGTCGCGATCGGCTCGCCGGTCTCGTAGAACACGCCGCCGCCGACGGCGGAGAACCGGCCGGTGAGGAGCGCGTCGGCGACGTACCGCTGTTCGAGGATCGTTCGGAGACGCCGGGCGATCAGGGTGGGGTCGCGGAGCAGACGGTGGATCTGGCGAATGTCGCCGGAGAGGGTCGGCTGCGGGGCCGGGTAGGTGTAGCCGGGCATGGGTCAGACCTCCATGATCTCGACGGGGTTCCCCGTCGTCGCGGTGGTGAGAGCGACGCCGACGACTCGGGCGTCGTTCGTGCCGATCGTGTGAGTCGCGACCGCGCCGGCGGCGGCGGCCTCGACGGTGTCGCCGGCGGTGACGGTGCCCGACGCGGTCAGGCGGTGGACGGTGCCGCGACCGAAGATCACGACCGGGTCACCGGACGCGGCGTCGGTCGAGGCGACACCGACGGGGATGCTCGAGGCGCCGGCGGTCATCGCGACCGTGCCCGAACCGGACACGTAGACGAGCTTCCCGCCGGTGATCGCGGCGGACGCGGTACGCGTGATCGCGGCGCCCGGCAGGTGGAGAGGCAGGTAGTCAGGCATGCGTCAGGACCCCTTCCGATCCTCGGGGAACACGGACAGGTACAGGTCATCGCCCTCGTCCGCAGCGGCGTCCGGGACGAGCTCGTGACCGATCTCCGCGGCGGGGATCAGGTCGGGGGCCTCGGCGAGCGCGGCGACCGCCGCGGCCGGGTCGAGGTCGTACTGCTTGGCCCACGCGGCGCGGAGGCCCGCCGGGAACTTCGTCCGGTTGGCGTCGAGGAACGCCTCCCGGTCCCGGTCGTGGAGGCGCTTCGCGGCATCGGCGCCGGCGCGAGCACCGGCCTCGAGGGTCGCGAGCTTGGCGGCGGGGATCACGACGTGACCCTCCGGGATGGACGCGGACGGCTGCTCGTCGGCGCGCTCGTCGAGGGCCTCGTCGAGAGCCGCCAAGATGACGGTCTCGTCCGCGTCCCCGGCGACGCCGAGCTTGGTCCGCAGGGTGGAAACTGCCTGGTCGGAGAACGACACGACAGAGCCTCCTTCGGTGTTGAGGGACCCGACCGCGGACGCGCTCGGGGGCGTGAGGGCGCCGCGACGGCGCTCGGTGAACGCGGCACGCGCCGCGGGGTGGAGGAGGACGTCGAGGTCCCACGCCGCGGACGCGGCGAGGTCGGGCGCGACGTCGACGACGTCCGCCGGGTCCGGGATCGGCGGCGGCGGCGTGGTCGACGCGATGTTCGCGACCCGGTCCGCCAGCCCCGCAGTAACCGCCTCCTCAGCGGAGTACCACGTCCCGTCTCCGTTGTTCGCGGTCATCACGTCCCGCCACTCGGCGGCGGTACCGCCGGCGCGGTGGGCGTAGGTCTCCGCGTAGTTCTGCGACTGCTTGTCGATCCAGTCGGCTTCCGCGCGAAGCTCTGCGGCGTTCCCGGCGGCGACGGTCCACGCGTCGTGGATCATCAACTGAGCACCCGGCGACATGACTAGTTCGTCGCCGGCGAGAGCGATCAGAGACGCCGCGGACGCGGCGAGCCCGTCGACGACGACCGTCGTCGTTCCGGCCGGGTGGTTCGCGAGGAGGTTCGCGATCGCGACCCCCTCGATCGCGTTCCCGCCGAAACTGTGAAGACGCACGAGGAGGTGGTCGACAGCGCCGAGGGCGCGGAGTTCCTTCGCGACGTCGTCGGAGTCGAACCCCCACCAGTAGCCGCCGACGGTCCCGTAGAGCCAGAGCTCCGCCGACGACGCCGGAGCGGCTGCTCCGTCGCCGGATCCATCGGTGGCGGCGTCGGCGGCCGACCGGGTCACGACGACCCGGGACTCGGCGCCCGACGCACGCGCCGCCTCGGCGCGACGTCGCAGGTCCGCGAGCGCGGCCCGTCGCTGCTGATGATTCATCGGGGAATCCCCTCTCCTTCGGGTGGTCATGCGACGCCGGTCGACGAGCCCGCAGAGGGCACACCGATCGCGGAGCGGACGAACTCCTCGAGGTTCTGGTCCGCAGTGAGGACCCCCGCCTGAACGAGGGTCGCGAGGGCGGTGACGAGCGCGTCCCGCCGAGCACCGATCTCGTCGAACACGACGCGGGGCGCCCGTTCGCCGGGCCAGTTCCAACCGACGAGGTCGGCGACGACATGCCGCGACGCCGTCCGCGCGAGGTCCTTCGCGATCTTCTGGAGCGCGAGCACGAACGCGTTGAAGAACGTCGACCCCAACGCGTAGGAGCCCGTTCCCTGCTGAGAACCGAGGTTGAGGAAGTTCGCCAGGACCGACCCGGCGATCCGCTCGTCGTGCCGGCGGATGATCTTGTCGAGGTCGGGGAGTTCCCCCTCGACCCCCTTCAAGTGGATAGCCGCGCCGTTCGGAACCGCCACGCCGGCCTCAGCGCCCACCCGAACGGCCTTCGCGAGATCACGGCCGGCCGTGAGGTCCTGCTCGCCTTCCGCGCCTTCGTAGACGACGAGCGGAGCACCGGCCCGTTCCCCGAGGATGAGTTCGATCCGCTGCGCGCGCGAGGACATGAGCCACGGCCCGTAGGCGGCACGGAGGAGCGACTCGCCTCGCCAGTTGCCGCCGCGACGATGCCGCGCGTAGACGACGACCCGGTTGACCGGGAGCCGAGTCGAACCGACGGTCAGCCCGCCGAAGCCGTCAACCGTGGCCTGTTCGATCCACCGGAGACCACCGTCACGAGCGACCTCGAACCGGGTCAGCGAACGCCCCGACCGCCACCCGAGTTTCCCGAGGTGCCAGAGTCCGTCCTCGCCCGGGATCGCCTTCTGCTCGAACACGGAGTGCCCGTACCGGAGGTACTCGTCAGCGGCCACCTCGACGTGCTCGTCCCACGAGAACCGCTCGGCGGCAGGAACCGCCGCCTCCTCATCCGCGTGGTTCGACCCGACCACCGGGAGCGAGAGATCCCGCGCGACATGCGCGACGATCTCCGGCCGGCACCCGGTCCCGTCGATCCGCCACCCCGTCCCGAGGATCGTCTGAACAACCGCGGTGAACACGCCCCCGACCTGGGGGGTCTTCACCATGTCGTCGTACACGTCGTAAGCCAGCGGCCACCGGAGTTCCGGGACACGCTCGTTGGCGAGGTCGCCCCACCAGTCAGACGCCGAGCCGAACGACCCGACCCCGATCTCACGACGAGGAGGAGCCACCACCGGAGCCGGCGGAGGCGAAGGGACGTCAACCATCGCGGGAACCTCCCAAGGTCATTGCGCTCACAGGGGAACCGAGTTCCAATCCGGGACGCTCGTGCGCGCCGAAGTCGCATCGCTGGCAGAGATCCCCACCGGCGAAGGGGGAGCGGCTGACGGAGCCGCCGAGGCCGCCGCCCACCGTTGAGCGGCACACGACACCGACACGAGCGGAGTCATGTCGATCGTCGGATCGCGCTGGTCCCAATGCTGAGTGAGCCCGACGAACTTCGTCCGAGCATTCCGCACCGCCGCCGCGAGCTCCGGCTGACCGGCGTGCTTGATCCGACCCGCCTTCACGAACTCCTGAAACGCCGTACACCCGCGACCCTGGTCGGTCGACCCGAGTTCCCGCCACGGGATCCCCGCCGCCGTCAACGCATCCGAGAACACGAGCGCGTTCCGCGTCAGCCAGACCGGCATGAGCGACGGACGACCCTTCTCGTCCCGCACCACCGGGAGCGAGATCCGCGGCTCAATCCCCGCCGCCTCGTCACCGATGACCAACCGGGTCAGCGTGTCGACGACCTCGCCCGTCCCCGGAGTCTGATCGACGAGGACGAGGATCTCCCCGGCGCCCGGCCCGGCGCCCGGCCCGGCGCCCGCCAGACCAACCGCCGACCACTCGAGGGTCGGCGACACGTCCACCACGACAGCCGCCGTCGACGGAGCCGGCGCATCCACGCGCCCACCCGCCCACGTGTTCATGTTGATGACGCCGCCGGCCTTCGTCGCCGGATCACCACACCACCCGAGACGCTCCCGGGCGTACATGCGCGGGGACGAACTGGACCGCTCCGCGAGCGGCTCCTCGATGTTCATCCGACCCGTCACGACCGCCGGGTTGTAAGCCTCGATCAGGGCGTCGTCGCCGACGTCCGGCATCGGCCCATCCGGCGCGCCCCAGTTGAAACAGGTCAGCCGCGGATCCTCGCCGGCGAACCCCTGCCGACGCTTCCGCATCGCGACCTCACCCTTGCCCTGACCCGGCTTGTCCGGATCCGGTGGCGTGCCGAACAGGAACCGGATCGGGTCGCCCGACGGCGCCGCCGACACCGTCGGCTGGAGCGCCGCGAACTCCTCGTCGGTGAGGTCTTGGTCCTCGTCGCAGATCAGCCAGTCGACGGTGAAGCCACGACCCGACCCCGGGGTCCGCGCGATGAACTCCGCCGACGCGCCGCCCTCGCATCCGCACCGCGTGTTCGCGTGCCCCTGCGGTCCGCAATCCGCCGCGTGGAGGAGGATCGCCTCCTGACCGTTCGCCCGACGGATCTCCTTCGCCAGGACGTAGAGCTCGGGAAACCGGTCCTCGTTGTCGAACATGGCCGCGAGCCGGACGAACGCCTTCCGCGCCGTCTTCACCTCGTGCGCCGTGTGCAGAATCCGGAGACCGAGCACCACGAGGCCGAACAACTCGAGGACCTCGATGATCCCGTTCTTCCCGTTCTGCCGGGGGACGAGGACCTTGACGAACTTCGCGGCCCACCGGCCCGCCGCGGTCCGCGCGAGCGAGCACGTCACAACGTCGGCCTGCCAGTCCTCCGGCGTCAGCCCGTAGCCCGCGGAGAGTTGGCACGCGAGCGGACCGAGGGTGAAGTCAACCGCCCCGTCAGCTATCGCCCGCAGGGTCGGCGCCGGCCGATACGGCACCACCACCGGCGGAGTCGCGGACGAGCTTGATGACGGCAGCAAGCGGAGACACCTCCTCACCCGAGGGCTTCGCCTTCTCGTCGAGTCCGAGCTTCTCGACAAGCGCCTTGAACGCGGTCGCCTGCTGACGCGCCTCCGCCAGGACCCCGCCGATCTCGACGGTCACCTTCACCGTCCGCTCGTTCCGCTCGTCGTCGGTGAAGTCGAGACCAAGGCGGAACTGCATGAGGCGGAGGACGCCCTTCCCGGCGATCACCTCGTCGAGGTCGTCGAGCCGGTCGGCGATCCGGCACGCCTCGAGCGCGACCTCGCCGCCCGGCGTCCCGAGCGCCCGGCCGAACGCCGACCACAGCCGAGCACCGCGCGGACCTAGCCCGTCGATCGGCGACGGTGACGTATCAGAATCCGGACCGCTCACTTGACAAACCTCCGAACCGGCATGGCACGCGCGCGCGCCCGGTGCGAACTCGGGGGGATACCTGGCGCGGGTTGTCCCGCGCGAGTTGCGGCTCGCTCAGATTTTTTCGAGGGGGTGCCTTGACAAGCGCGCGGAGACCCTACTCACCTGAACACGGATGCGGCGGGCGGTGTCGGCTGGTCCCACGCGGCGATCCGGTCGAGCGTCCACTCGGGGCGGCCGGCTTCGACGGCGCGCCGTCGAAGCTCGGCGGGCGGGGCGTCGAGGGCGACGACCACGGCGCCGACGCGGCGGTAGATCGCGAGCGACGTCGGCGACGGCCGGGCGTCGACGATCCACACCGTCCCCCGGCGCGCGAGAGCGCCTGCGGTGGCGCGGCGGATCAGGTCGGCGCGGAGCGAGCGGGCGAGATCGGCGGCGGGGGTCGGAGGCGCGAGCGGGTCGACGTGAGACTCGGGATGACCGAGCGCGCGGGCGAGTTCGTCGAGGTCGACCACGACGTCGTCCGGCGTCGCGTGGCGGCGGACGTGCGTCGACTTCCCAGCGCAGGGCGGGCCAGTGACGACGACGATCCGGGAGCGGGTCACCGGAACACGCTCAGCGGGTCGTGACCGGGCCGGGCGACGAGCGCGTCCGGGAGGCTCGAGCGGCGGCGGTTGCAGGCGCCGCACGCGCCGCGGAGGTTCGACCGGGTGAACGTCAGGTCGGGTCGGTCGGCTACCGGGATGATGTGGTCGGCGGTCTCGGAGGTGCCGGTGCAGATCCCCGGGAGGGCAAGCTGACAGACGGGCTCGAGGGCGATGACGCGGGCCTTGAGTCGTCGCCACTGGTGCGTGCTCGTGTAGTCGCCGGCCATGGGGGGTTCGACCTCCCCGTCGTCCGGGAACGGCAGAGCCCCCGGGGCGGTGATCGCCTCCGGGGGCTCCGGTGTCTGGGTTGGGTTTGTGACCCGCCGCCTAGTGTGACACGGGTCCGGTGAGGTCGAGGGATTGGGGTTCGGCGGCGGCGTGTCGTGTCGCGCCGGTGTGACGCGTCGGATCCGCCGGCGGTGACGTGTCGCGTTGCGTCGCGGCGAACGCTTCCCATGCTCGGAGGACGCCGCCGGAGCCGGGGAACAGGTCGGTGAAGTGGTCGGCGGGGGTGGCGCCGAGAAGGTCGAAGACCCATCGGCAGAACGCGGCGGGCTTCGCTCCGATCACGCGGTTGGGGTCGGTGGTGCGGGCGCGAGCGGGTGCGATGAGGGCGTCCTCGCGTCGCCGAGCTGCTAAACGCGACGCGTCGGGTTGACCTGGTGCGACGGCGATCGCGCCGCCGTAGATCACGGGCTCCCATGTGCTGACGGGGCGGCGGGCGAGCTTGTTCGGGCGGGAGCCGTGGAACCACGCGGCGACCCTGGACCCGGGCGGGCAGAGGGCGAGGATCTCGGGGAGCGCGGCGGCGGAGGTGGAAAGCGCCCACGCGTCGTAGTCGGCCGTGAGCGACGCGACGAGCGCGGCGTGGTCGACCTCGCCGGCGTAGTCGGGGTGGGTGCCGTAGTAGCGGGCGGAGAGGCCGGGATATGGCGGGTCGGCGTAGGCGAGGCGTCGCGGCTGGCCATGGGCGACGGGTGTTCCGGTGCCGACGGTGGTGGTGAACCGGTGCCGGGCCTGTCGGCATCGCTTGGAACAGGTGACGGAGTCGCGGCGAGCATGGTCGGGGATGGGGCCTCGGCACCACGCGCAGATCCGGGCGGTCATATGGCGGTGATCGCCGCGTAGTGGGCGGCGTCGCGGATCGTCGCGGCCATGCGGGCGGTGGTGATGAGCGCGAGCGCGTCGGTGACGATGACGACCGGGACCGGGTCGTCGGGGGCGGGGCCGACGTCCTCGCCGAGCCAGTGGAGGACTTCGGCCATGCCGTGCCGGACGTAGCGGCGCGCCCACTCCCCCGGAGACGGGGGCATCGTCGCGTGTGGGGAGACGACGACGTCGAGGCCGAGGAAGGTTGGGGGGGTGGGGAACGACCCGAGGACCGGGCCGGCCCGGAGGGGTTCGGTCGCGGCGCGGTTGAGGCTCCGAGCGACGTCAGCGATCGGGGTATCGGTGGTCTCGGCGATCGTGCGGGCGAGCCGGGCGAGATCCTCGACCGTGACCGGGGCCGATGGTGTCGCGAGGGTCGTCGAGAGCTTCGTGAGGACGGCGTCCGCGTCGGCGGCGGCGCGGACGGCGGCGCGGACGGCGGCGCGGACCTGCTCCGATGACAGCGAACACGACCCCGTCTGAGTCCCGAGGTTCAGGAAGTGCGCGAGCACCGCCCGCGCAATCTGCTCGTCGTGATACGCGACGAACTCCTCGGCGGAGGTGAGGGTGTGGTCGGTGGTCATGCGGGCTCCTGTGTGGTGGTGAGGCGGTCGAAGACGTCGCCGAAGCGAGGGAGGCCGGTGTCGTCGACGTCGACGAGGTCGCGGCGGACCCATTGCCGGAGGAGGGCGTGGAGGGTTTTCTCGGGGCGGTCGTCGATGCCGTAGCCGCGGAGGAGGCGGACGGTGTCGACGATCGTCATGCGTCGGTCGAAGTAGGCGGGGAGCGCGGTGTCGAGGACGTCGGCGGTGTAGGCGCCGGTGTCGCAGTTGTCGCACCACGCGATCCGGCGGCCTGGTGCGGCGGTGAGGGTGCCGCCGGTGCAGGCGTCGCAGGGGCCGTAGGGGAGGCGTTCGCGGGGGCGGGTGTCGATGACGTGGAGGAGGCGTTCGATCGCGTGGTCGAGGGCGCCGGGGACGGTGGTGAACTCGGGGTGTTCGAGGAGCGCGTCGGCGCGCCAGAGGAGCCACGCGGCGAGGTCGGGGGCGAGGTGTTCGGCGCGGCGAGGTTTGCCGTCGCCGGCGCGCCAGCCGTCGGGGGCGGTGGAGCGGAGGCGGTGGCCTCGGGAGCCGGCGCGGCCGACGGTGTGGGCGAGGAGCCGCTCGAGGTCGTGGGCGGCGTCGACGGCGGCGGTGTTGAGGACGAGGCCGGTCTCGACGGCGGTGGTCCCGACCATGGGGTCGTCGGGGTCGGTGATCTTCGTCGACTTCCGGGCGGCGGAGCCCTTCCCGGATCGGCCGGCGGTGGCGAGTGCGGCGTAGTCGATGCCGCGTTCCCCGACGATGACGGAGAGCACGGTGTCCCAGAGGCCGGGTTCGGTGGCGAGGGGTCTCGGGTAGGCGCATCGGTCGGGCGCTTGGACGTGGTCGACGCCGGTCGCGTACCGGTCGGGGTTGACGGTCGGGAGGAGCGATCGGAGGTGGCCGGTGAACCGGTCCCCGCACGTGTCGCAATGGAGGGCGTCGGGGTGTCCGACGGGCTCGTCCTCGCAGGTCGCGCAGATCCGTTCCGTCGGGGCGGTGGGGGTGTCGCGGTGCGCGTTGCGGCGTCGGCTCATGGGCGGCCTGCCTGCGCTGCGCGGAGGAGGGCGGCGGTGACCCATTCGGCGGCGGGGCCTGGGAGGGCGTAGAGGGCGTAGTCGGTGAGCCATTGAGGGATGACCGGGAACAGGCGATCGCGGATGATCGCGACGACGACGGGGCCGTCTTCGTGGTCACGCCAGTCGTCGGGGTCGATCCCAGCGTCGAGGGCGACCGAGTAGGGGCACGTCCGGAGGTCGGGGGTCGTGTCCCGGCATCGCTCCGAGTGCAGGAGGTAGACGGTGCGCTCGGCGGTGACGGCGCGGGCGAGGTGTTGGTGAGGGTGGCGGCGGGCGCCGACGATGCGTTCGATCTGGTCGGCGGGCACGAGCTCAGACACCGGCGGCCTCCCCGGCGAGCGCGCGGGCGAGGTGGGTGGTTATCCGGTCGGCGAGGACGTCGCGGGCGTTCGTGCCGTCGGCGGGTCCGACGATGCCGAGGCGTTCGAGTTCGTCCATGACGCGGCCGGCGAGCGCGTACCCGATCCTCAGCTTCCGTTGGATCATCGCCGTGGACCCGAACCGGGTCGTGACGACGAGCTCGGCGGCGTCGGCGAGGAGGGTCCGGTCGATCGGGTCGACGACCTTGAGAGAGCCGTCGGAGCCGGGCGCGAGGACGGAGACGCCGGAGGTGTCGCGTAGATCCTCGGCGACGGGTCGGCGGCGGGGCTCGGGGGTCGGTTCCCCGATCGTCCACTTCGACGGCATGACGAGCCCCTGAACCCGTGGGGCGCGGTCGGTGTGGACCCGTGACTCGAGGTAGTCCATGCCGAGGGTCACGCGGGCTACGGAGGTCTCCCCGCCGAACGTCCACCGGAGCGGGCCGTCGTTCCATCGGCGGAGCGCGCCGAGCCGGGAGAGGCGTTCGAGAGGGAGCGCGATCCGGTCGGTCGTGACCGGGTCGAACCCGTCGAGGAGGCGCCGCCAGTCGGGGTAGTCGGAGACGACGATCGGGAGGAACACGGTCTCGACGTCGGGGATCGCGAGGACCGCGAACGTCGGCTCGAGCCCGTCGAGGGGTTCGTCGGCGCCGGCCTCGACGGGGAGCCGGACGTCGAACGCGAGGTCTACGACGAGGTCGCCGAACGGGACCTCGTCGTCCTTCCCGAGGCGGGCCCGCTTGAGGGCGTAGGAGAGGAGCCCGGTGCCGCGTGCGTCGGCGTCCTGAGTGACGACGACCCGGTCGGGGGCCTCGGCGAGGGTGGGCTCGTCGACGGTGTCGGCGTCGAGGGCCGGAACCCATGCGGTCAGGAGGACGTAACGGTCGGTCGCGACGAGCCGGACCCCGGTCGGGAAGGTCTCGACCGCGACGGTCCGGTCGAGGGTCGGAAGGGTGGAGTCCGAGCCGGATGCCTGCGCGACGGACAGCCACGCGAGCGCGAGAGCGGGGGCGTCGAAGTTCATCGGCGGGCCCCGTTCGTGAGCCGCTCGAACGCCCAGACGTCGAGCGTCACGAAAGCCGGCGCGAGGGCGGCGCGGAAGTCGCTTGGCAGGTCGTCGAGGCCCGACCACGGCGGCGCCCACACGATCCGGTCGGTCGGCTTGATCGAGTAGCCGCGGATCCGGTTCACCACGCGCGGGTAGACGACGAGTGTCGCTCGGGCACCGAAGGGCACCCCGTAGAGATCGCAGACGGCGAGCGCTCGGGCGCGGTCCGGGGCGAACACGTATGTCCGCGGCCGGGCGACGGGCTTCGTGTCCCGAAGGTCGGGGACGGCGGCGGCGTCGGAGGTGTCGTTGAGGATCTCCGCGACGCCTGCCGGGTGCGGAAGGTCGTCGGCGATGCCGAGGACCGTCGCTGCCTTGATGACGAGGCGGTAGAGGGTCGCGCCCGCGTAGGTCGAGGTAGGGCCTGCTGCCTTGAGGGCATTCCGGGCGAGCACCCGGAGAGCGGCCCGGCTGCCGTTCACGTGCTGCCACGGGATCACCGGGAGCGGCGAGCCGGCGCGGCCGAGGACGCCGAGCACGGCGAGGGCCTCCTCGCGGGTCATGGGCCGCTCGGGGGCGGCGGCGGCGTGGTCGGTGGTGTGGTCGTTCATCGGCCGTCTCCCGTCGGGGTGATCGTGGCGAGGTGGGCGCGAACGAGGTCACGGATCAGTTCCGCGGCCTCGGTGAGCGCTTCGATGAGCGGGTCGAACCGGGGGTCGTCGGTCTCGTCCAGGTCGAAGCCGGCGGTCCGCTCGAGGTGCTTGGTCGCCCATTCCATCGCGCGGATGGGGAGCGGGCCGACGGCGTCCTCCATCGCGGCGAGCAAGACGGACGCGCGGTCGGGGTCGGGGGTCGGGTCGGTCATCGGGCACCTCCGGACGCGGCGAGGATCTTCCGCAGGGACGCGACCGCGGGGAACTGGTCGCGGTACATGGCGAGGAGGGCATCGATCTGGTCAACGCCGACGACAGGCGTCAGGGACCAGAGGCCGAGCTTCCCGCCGACGTTGGGGATCGGGTCGTCGAGGGCGTAGGTGTCGGTGAGGACGAGGTGTGTGAGGCGGTTCCGGCGGTGCTCGGGGGCCTGGTCGGGGCGTTCGGCCCACGGGTTCCCGGGGCAGCATTCGGCGGTGGCGACGTGGGCGTCGACGAGGGTGGTGACGGCGACGATCGCGCCGACCCGGTGGTCGCGTTCCCACGGGTCGGAGGCCGGGCCGACGATCCGGTCGACGGTGTCGAACGCGGCGGCGGGGGCGGAGGTGTGGCCGGCGTGGATCGCGAGCGTTCCTCGGTAGGTGAACGCCTGGGATCGGTTCTCGACGGTCTTCCCGCCGTGCGCGATCGCCCACGCCCACGGCTGGCGGACGGTGATTGCCTTCATGGTCATTCGACTCCTTCGTGGTTGATGCCGGGTCGGTTGCAGCGGGGGCAGAGGTCACGGGTGTTGGTGAGGAGCCACCCGGCGGCGATGAGCTCCTGCTGACGGGCGGTCTCAGGGACGGGGTCGGTGAGGGCGGATCCGCCGAACCGGGCGGGGGGGGCGAACTCGCAGCGGTCGCAGACGATGACCGGGATGGGGGCGGGGCGGGTGGTGGTCACTGGTCGCCTCCCGGGTCCGTGGTGGCGGTGGTGGTCGCGTGGTCCGTGGTGGTGGCCGTACTTGGTGACACACCGGGTACGTTTTCGGCCCCCGACCCGACCCGACCCGACCCGATGAGGACCCCGGTGTTTCTGGTGACAGGGCCCGGGGTGTGGTCGTCGGCGAGGGAGGCGTCGGGGTCGTCGCGGTCGGCGGTCGCGGAGGTGGGGGCGTCGATGACCGGGGCGCCGAGGGATCCGGCCTTGAGGAGCTTCATGCCGGCGTCGGTGAGGGAGCGCCCGCCCTTGCGGCCGTTGCATCCGCGGCAGCACACGACGACGTTCTCGAGGGTGTTCCGGCCGCCCTCGACGATGGGGACGACGTGGTCGTAGGTGCCGCCGCCGGCGGACCGCTTGTCGGTCCAGTTCACGAGGGTCCCGCAGTAGCGGCACCGGTCCTGGTCGCGTTCGTCGATCGCGGCCTTGAGCGCCTTGTCGCGGTAGAACGCTTGCCGGGTCTTCGCGGCGAGCCGGTCGGCTTCGACGTCGGCGCGGAGCGGTTGGTCGGGGGCCCATCGGGTGAACACGACGCGGCGGGGCTTGTCGGGGTCGTGGGGTTTCCAGAGGCCGGCGGCGCGGAGGAGGCGGGTCAGCTTCGGGGCTTCGGTGGGGGCCCATCGGCGGAGGACGTGCTCGGGGATGACGCCGTCGGAGAGTTGGTCACCGGACCATGACCCGGTGAGGGCGTAGAGGCCGACCGCGGCGAGCGCGAGGAGCTCGTCGAGGGCTTCGGGGTCGCGGTCGGGAGGGACGAGGAGGTCGTGGATCTCGGGCCACTCGTGGAACTTGTCGTCGAGCTTGAACCACACGGGGCGGGTTCTCCGTTCAGGGTGTGGGGCGGCGGGTGCGGGTGGCGCGGGCCTTCCGGATCGCGGCCTCGGAGGTCGCGATCAGGCGGCGGGCGTTGGTGGTGCAGCACGGGTGATGTGTCTCGCCGGCGGCGGCGGCTTGGTCGGTGAGCCAGTTCCCGCAGGAGACGCACCGCTTCGACTTGTCGGAGCCGTAGAGGCGTCCGGCGTCGGGGTCGCCGAAGGACTTCGGGCCGGAAGCCCGCTTGTCCGGCGAGAGCTTCGGCATGGGCTCAGAACACGAGCGGTTCGGGAGGTTCGGTCGTGCGGGCGCCGGTGGTGCGGCGTCGTGTGGTGGCGGTCGAGGCGGGTCCGGTGCCGGTGGTGTCGCGGCACGTGACGAGGCCGGGGGAGAGGGTGACGGTGTCGCCGATCGGGAGCGCCCGGACCGGCCGCCAGCAACATTCGGTCTCGGCGGACGTGAGGGACGCCGTCCGGTGGACGGTGGGGGTGTGGCGGATCGTGACGGACACGGGCGCGCCTCCTTCGGCGGCGGACGGGTGGGCGAGGTCGTGCAGGACCTCGTTGATCTCGAGCCAGTCGGCGGGGCGCCAGAGGAACGCCCGGATCCCGGCGGCTTCGAGGCCGGTGAGCCACGCCCGTTGTTCTGGGGTGGTGCGGCCCTTGTTGGTCTTGAGTTCGGCGACCACGAGTTCGCGGGGCCCGAGGATCGCCAGGTCGGGGAACCCGGCGACGGAGCGCCGTGAGTCGTGGGTGTGGTAGTAGGGGAGCCGCTCGAGCTTGCAGAGCGACACGACGCGCGCGAGGAACACCGACTCGGAGAGGTCGGTCGGGAGGGGCGCGATCGACGCGCGGGTGACGTCGGGTAGCGGGGTCACGCGGCCACTCCCCACCGGATCAGCACGGGCAGGAGGATCCGCAGCGCCGCCTCGGCTTGTTGTGGGACGACGCCGTTACCGGCGAGCTTGAGGGCCTCGTTCCGGGTGATCCCGGGGACGTCGGTGATCCACCCGGCCGGGACGCCCATCATCCACTCGGAGAACCGGGCGGACAGGCGCGGGGCGCCCTTCGGCCCGATCTCCGTCGGCGACGGCGCGGGCCTAGTGAGGGCCTCCCACCGTCGGACCGCGCCGGCGTAGTCGCCCCACGCGGCGGGCTTCACCTCGGCGCCGAGGTTGCGGGCGTGCCCGTTGCCGGTATCCGGTTCGGTTGTCGGGGTCGGGAGGAGGAACGGGACGTCGCGGAGCATCGGCCCATGACCGGACTCCTCGCGGCGATCGGCGACAGCGCCCGCCCGGTCCATCGCGGTCGGGGTCGGGAGGAGGTGGCGCGGGTTGTCCTGCCGACCGAGGTCGGTGCGGACGATCGCGTCGGTCAGGGTCACGGCGGACGGCGTCGACCCTCCCGACGCGGCGGCGTCCCGGGTCGTCGGGGTCGGGAGGAGTTGGACCGCCATGGAGAGCGGCAGGAACGTGGACTCGCGGCCGTCGTGGGCCTTGAGGCGAGCGTGGTACTGCTCGGCGGTGCCGCCCGGTTCGTGCGCCGCCGGAGTCGGGAGGAGCTTCCCCTCCGCGTGGGCCTTCGCGAGACCGGGGAGCAGCAACTCCCCGCCCCGCTCGCCCGACCGGGTCAGGTGACCGCCCATACCGTCGGCGACGGACGGCGTCGGGAGGAGCTGCTGCACCGCCGACGGGAGCATGAGGTCACCCGACGAGCCGCGCTGGTTGTGGCCCTTGTGGTCGCGGGCGGTCGGGGTCGGGAGGACGGTCAGAGGTTTGTCGCGACGTCCTGTAGCGAGATTGAGTGACCTCCCGCTTTCCGCTTCTCCGGGTCCTGCGGGCCACCACGCTCCCCGTCGTAGGCCGCCGGGGTCGGCAGGAGCGGCGACGAGGAAGACTCGGAACCGGGGGTGAGGAGCGCCGACTCGGGAAGCCGGTAGGCCGTGCCATGCCGTGTCGTACCCGAGATCGGAAAGGTCTCCGAGAACACGACCGAGGGCGCGGAGAACAGGGTCTCCGTCTCGTCGTCGTACCTCAGCCAACAGTCGAGGGTCGGATTCCAGACCGCTATCGGCTCGGGTGGAGTAGGCGCCACGGACGTTCTCCCATACGACGAGGGACGGACGGAGGACCGCGATCGCTTCGCGCATCGCAACCCACAGATTCGAGCGGGTGCCGTCGGACATGCCGGCGCGCTTCCCGGCGGCGGACAGGTCCTGACACGGTGACCCGCCGGTGATGACGTCGACCGGTTCGACGGTCGTCCAGTCGACGGCGGCGACGTCGCCGAGGTTCGGCACGCCCGGATGGTGGTGTTCGATCAGGCGGCACGGTCCGCGGTGCGGTTCGTAGTGGCCGACGGTGCCGTCGTCGTAGAACCGGCACACGTCGGAGACCCATGCCAGCGTGCCGCCGAGGACGTTCCGGACCGCCATGTCCAGACCGCCGTACCCGTGGAACAGGGACCCGATGCGGGGACCCTGGTCGGTGGTGGTGTCGGCGCTCATGTGAAGCACCACCCGGAGTCACACTCGCCGTCGATGCCGACGAGCGGGAGGAGCGGCTGCTCGGTGTCGATCGCCTCACGGAGCGGGACACCGAACCGGGTCAGGTAGACGTGATCCTTGCCGAGCATGTCGCGGCGCTGGTTCAGGGTCTCCTCGAGCTCGATCGACTTCTGCCAGAGGTCGGGGTGTTCGCGCGCGAGGTCGGCCCACGCGGTCGGGCGGTGGAACGGGCAGAAAAAGCACGACGACTTCGGCGGCACCGGGAGGCCGGCCTCGGCGATGATCCGCGAACAGTCGTCGCGACGGAGCTTGAGGCCGGTCTCCTCGCCGATCCCGACGAGCGGGTAGACGACGCGTTCGTAGTCGTTGACGCGGCGCGTGTTGGCGCGCTGGATCTCGTCGAGGCTGATCCCGATGCCGACGGTGGCGGGGGTCTCCGCGGTCGCGCCGCGACGCCGCAACTCCTTGCCGATGACGCGGATCTTGAAGTCGGCCGTACACGAGCGGTTGCCGGGGGCGCCGTTGCTCATGCGGACCGGGATCGGGAGAGACCGCGAGCCTTCCCGCATCAGCCGGCCCCACAGGGTTTCGACCGTGCCGTCGCGCTTCACCCGGTCGAGCACGACGAGTTCGATCCCGTGGTCGTCGGCGTAGGGGGCGGCGACCTCGCGGACGTACCGCAGGGTGTCGGGGTGCTCGCTGTCGTCTCCGACGTTCGCCATGAGGAACAGCGGGAAGTCGATCCGGCCCTGCGCCGCCAGGACGAGGAGCGCCGTCGACTGGACGCCGCCGCCGTAGGAGACGGCGCGGATGCTGGCGGCGGTCATGCGTTCGCCGTCTCAGCGGTCGGGGCGGGCGACTTCGGGCGGCGGCGGTTGTGGTTGCGGCGCTGGCGGGGCTTGTAGTCGGCGGCCCGGGGGTCGTCGGTCGGGGTGCGGAACCCGGTCCAGATCCGGAGGCGGTAGGGCTTGCCGTCGTTCCCGGCTCGAGGGCCGGAGCCGGCGCACACCTCCCACGGGTCGGTGACGTCGCGGGTCGTCGCGACCCGCATCGGGCACGTCGGGCCCCCGGACCACCGGGCCCAGAACGAGGAGAACCGGTTCGGTGGGATCTCGTGGTCGCCGGCGGCGATGAGGGCGCGGACCCGGTTGACCGACACGACGCCGCCGTGGGTGGTCGCGTCGGTCTCGCAGGCGTTGAGGAACACGGCGACGTCGGTCGCGCGGACGGGGAGCGGGTCGTCGACGTCGGCGACCATGTGGAGGAGGTCGAACGTGTCGTCGTCGACGGGCGCGAACCGGGGTCGGCCGGTCGTGGGCTCGGTGGTCTCGGCGGCGGCGGTCATCGGATCGCCTCGGCGAACTCGCGGACGTCGTGGGCGGCGTCGGTGTGGTCGGTGGGTCGTCCGCCGGTGGTGGCGGCGAGCGCGACGGCGTAGACGTCGGTCGGGGTGGCGCCTTCGCTGAGGGCGAGGGCGAGGTTCTGTGTCGCGCGCTCGAGGTAGCGGGTCGCGGTGGGTGTGCGTGGCATCGGGGCGGCTCCTTCCGTGGTGGTGCGGTCGGTGTGCTGCGGTCAGCGGCGGCGCGGTTGTGCCGCGCGGTAGTTGCGGGCGTGGGTGTGGTGGGCGGCGGCGGCGACCTCGTGGGCCTCGGCGGCGAACGAGCGCCAGGACCCGGCCGGAGCGGTGTCGGGGTCGGCTCCGCCTCGCGGCATGTGGGGCATGAGGAGCCCGAGGAAGTCGGGGCCGATCTCGACGGCGATCGCGCTTCCGCCGGCGTCGGGGAAGGTGAGCGAGGGGACGTTCTCGACGAGCTCGGCGTGCGCTCCGACTCCTCGTGTGACGGTGTTGACCTCGACGGCGGCGGTGAACGCTTCGATGCGGCGGAGGTCGACGAACATTCGGGACCGGCCAGCGTGGACGTTCTCGGGTGAGACCGCGGGGATCATCCGGTCGAGGCGCGGGAGGAGGGGCGTGATCCCGGTCGCCTCGGGGGCGGCGAGTTCGATCGACGCGCCGCCGGGGAAGTCGGGCAGGACGCCGGGGTCGACGGCGATCTGACCGGCGCCGGTGTCCTCGACGAGCACAGTGACCCGGGCGGACGGTTCGGCGTGCTCGAGGAGCCTGATCAGACCGTGCGCCTCCTCGGCGAGGAGCCGGAACGCGGCGCCCGGTTGCGGTGGGGTCGCGAGCTTCACCCGCTGGAATCCGGCCGTGTACCGGTTCGTGGCGGAGGCGACGAGGTAGCCGTCGACGGCGACAACGGGGACCTGCGACAGGCCCGGGAGGTCGTGCCGTTCAGGGAGGTGGGGGACGACGGGTACGAGGAGCGTGAGGAGTTCCCCGGCGGTCGTGCGGATGATGTGGGTCATCGGCGGGCCTCGTTCGTGAGGAGGTCGACGGCGGCGATCCGGGCGGCGGCTTCGGCGAACGTCGGGGGCGCAGCGGCGGGGTCAACGGCGGCGAGCCGGCGGGCGAGGTAGTCGATCGCGAGGTCGGCGGCGATGAGGTCGTCGGCGAGACCGTCGGCGCGGGCGCGTTCCCGGGCGGCCGCGCGGTCGGAGGCGTTGCGCTCCTCGACGAGCGCGCGGACCTGATCGGCGCGGCCGAGCTTCTCGGCGAGGAGGGCGCCGGTCGCGCAGAGGCCGACGATCGCGAGGAACAGGACGAGGCTCATGGGTCAGACCTCCTCGACGGCGAGGCGGGCGGTCGGGCGCCACGTGTCGCCGGACCCGGCGGGGCGCTCGTCGAGTTGCGCGGTGCCCTGGTCGGGCCAGACGTGGACCGCGTACTCGGTGGCGCCGTCGAGGGACCGGCCCACGAACAGGTGATAGGGCTCCGGTGCGGACGCCGGGGCGAGGACGGTGGTGCCGCCGCCTCCGCCGCCGCCGGCGGCGACGGCGACGGCGGGGAACCCGATGACGGTCGCGCCGCCGTTGCCTCCGGCTCCGCGCGGCCCGATGTTGAGGACAGGGTCGGAGAGCTCGGCGTCGAGCACGGCAGACGCCTCGCGCAGCTTGCGGCGCGCCTGGACCGACTTGAGGGCGAGGTTCGCGAAGTGCGCCTTCCGTAGCTGCTCGGCACGGTCAGGATCGCCGCCCGCCTCGTCGAGGAACTTCCGAGCGAGGGCAGCGCGAGCAGGGGCCGTTCGGGCGGAACGGTCCGGGGTGTTGGCCCACGAGACGTGAGCACCGACCTGCGCCGCGAGCCGGACCTCCTCCTCGCTACGGCCGGTCATCGGCGCGCCGCCTTCCGGGCGATCCGGCGGGCGGCGCGCTGGCGGCGGTTCGCGGCGCGGCGGCGGGCGACCTCGACGTCGCCGACGGTGCCGGCGTAGGTGTGGCGGCCGGTCGCGGCGAGCGCGAGGAGCATCTTCGTGGAGGCGCGTTCGGCGTGCGCGATCTCGTCGGGCGTGATCGTGACGACGTCGGGGAACACGCCGGAGGCGGTGCGCCCGATGGGGGCGTAGTCGATCGGCGGGAGCGCGTCGGCGAGGTCCGCGGCGGCGTGGTGGTCGAAGGGTCGGGGTCCGGTGCTCATGGGCGGAGTTCTCCGTTCGGTGGTGGTGTGCTGAGGGCGTGCGGGGATGCCCTGTCGGGGCAGGGGTCGCGGGCCCGGCGAAAGGGGAAACCGGGCTATGGCCGTGCGACGCCCTTCGATCCGTGTCTCCCGTGGAGTGAGTACGCGGGCGGTGACGTTGACCCCGACAGGGCGGGTCGTGGGGACGGGTTAGCGCCGTCGTTGAGGTGGGCGAGCGCGGGTGACGATCGCGGCGAGCGCGGCGACCGGGACACCGATCGCGATGCCGCCGAGGATCCACTGAGGGGCGGTCAGGGTCGTCGACGGCGGGACGCTGAGGTCCTGGACGGCGACGACGCACCCGGACCAGACGAGGACGACGAACACGGCGGAGCCGAGAAACACGGCGGCGACGGTCCAGTCGACCCGGGCGAGGACCGAGCGGCGGGCGCGCATCAGTTGACCTCGCCGATCTGGTCGCGGCGGCGGCGTGCCGCCTCGGCGATGAGGGCGACGGCGGCTCGGTGCTCGGCTCGGCGACGCGGCGAGGTGTCGACGTAGGCGGAGGTCTCGCGGCGAGGCTGGCGCGGGCCCCGGCGTGCGCGGGTCGGACGGTCCTCGCGCGCCGGGCGCGACGTCGGGGCGCTCATGCCGTGGCCTTCTCGGCGAGGAGGAGGTCGAGGGGGACGCCGAGGCGTCCGGCGATCGTCTGGAGTTCGCCGACGGTGAACTCGACGTCGCCGTTGAGTCGGCGCGACATGGCGGCCGGCGAGAGGCCCATCTCGGCGCCGAGGTGGCCGGCGGCGACACGCCGTCGCGCCAGTTCGGCCCGGACGTTCGCGGCAATCGCCGCACGTGATGTTTTCCGCATAGCGGAGAGATTGGCGGATAGCGGAGAGATTCCACGGCATTTCGCCGCGTGTCGGCGTGTCGCGCTGAGAGAGACGCCTACTCACCCATCGCGAATCGTTCCGCTATGCGGTAGATTCTTCGCCATGACGACCGCACTAGACCTAGGACCGGAGCCCCGGGCGTCGATCGTGGCGAGGCGTGTTCGAGGCGTGATCGCCGAGAACCGGCTCACCGCCTTGAAGCTCGCTCGGGAACTCGGGATGAGTAGCGCCGCGTTCTCGCGTCGCACCACGGGCGAGCTTGAGTTCTCGCTCTCGGAGATCGAGCGACTCGCGCCCCTCCTCGACGTGTCGGAGCCCTACCTCCTCGGGTACACCGACGAGCGCGGAAATGGCGAAAGCCCCCGCCGGATTGCTCCGGGCGGGGGCTCTACGTTCCTCGCGGTTGAGGGAGGTGGTACGCCATCAGGGACTCGAACCCCGAACCCGCTGATTAAGAGTCAGCTGCTCTGCCAATTGAGCTAATGGCGCGTGGTGAAGCGACGAGAACGTTACCAGCGCGGAGCGATGCGGAGAAATCGGCGGGCACCCGGAGGGGGTGTGCGGCCTCAGCCCTCGGCGAGCACCGCCTGGGCCGCATCGTGGCCCCCGAGCCCGGACACGGCGCCGCCCCGGCGTGCGCCCGAGCCGCACAGCAGGACGCCCGGCACACCGGTCTGCACCCCCCACTGCTCGGCAGGGGTCTCCAGGCGGGCGCGGCCCGAGGCCCAGGGCCACTCGAGATCGCCGTGGAAGATGTGCCCGCCCGGCATGGCGAGGTCGGCCTCGACGTCCTGCGGGATCTTCGCCTCGATGCACGGGCGTCCCTCGGCGTCGGTGGCCAGGCAGTCGGCGAGCGGTTCGGCCAGGTGCAGGTCGAGGGCGGCCAGGGCCCGCTCGACGGCGAGCGCCTTCGCGCCGGGGTCGGCCTCGAAGAGGGTGGCCGGGGTGTGCAGCCCGAAGTAGGTGAGGGTGTGGCGCCCCGCGGCGCGGTCGTCGACGCCGAGGATCGAGGGGTCGGTGAGGGAGTGGCAGTAGACCTCGCCGGGCATCCGCTCAGGCACCCGCCCGGCGGCGGCATCGCGGTAGGCCGCCTCGAGGTCGGAGAGGGCCTCGCCGAGGTGCAGCGTGCCGGCGAAGGCGACCTCGGGGTCGACACCTGAACGCAGCCGGGGCAGCCGGTCGAGCAGCAGATTGATCTTCAGCTGGGCCCCGACCGGCTTGGTGGCGGGGTCCTCCGGCCGGCCCAGCAGGATGTCGAGCACCCACGGGGCGACGTTGGCGAGCACGTGCCGGGCCCGGACGGCGTGGCGGCCCGCGGCGTCGTCCCACACGACCTCGGCCGGCCCGCTGCCGTCGGCGTGGATCGCGGCCACACCCGCGCCGGTGAGGAGCTCGGCCCCCGCGGCGGCGGCCCGGGCCGCGAGGGCGCCGGTGACCGCGCCCATCCCGCCGACCGGGACCCTCCACTCGCCGGTGCCGTTGCCGATGAGGTGGTAGAGGAAGCAGCGGTTCTGGACGAGCGAGGGGTCGTGCAACGACGCGAAGGTGCCGATGAGGGCGTCCGTGGCGACCACGCCGCGGACCGTGTCGTCGCGGAAGCGACGCTCGACGGCCTCCCCGATCGGCCGCTCGACCAGGTCGCTCCAGATGCCGGGCGCGACCGCCTCGACCTGCTCGCGCAGGTCGCGATCGAGGGGCAGCGGCTCCATCAGCGTCGGCGCCACCACGCCGGCCAGCGCCTCGACCTCGCGGTAGAACCCCTGCCAGGCCGCGTACTCGTCGTCCCCGCCGGTGACCGCCCGGAAGGACGCCGCCGTGGCCGGTCCCTCCGGCCGTTCGACCAGGAGACCGCCTGGGACGTCGTCGCGCAGCGTCGGGGTGAAGGACGCCGTGCGCCGCGAGGTCAGGCGCAGGTCGAGCTCGAGCTCGGCCGCGAGCCGCTCCGGGAGCAGCGAGACGAGGTAGGAGTAGCGCGAGAGCCGGACGTCGTGCCCACTGAACGCGGCCGCCGACACGGCCGCGCCGCCGACATGCGGCAGACGCTCGAGCACCAGCACGCTGCGCCCCGCGCGGGCGAGGTAGGCGGCCGCGACCAGGCCGTTGTGACCACCTCCGACGACGACGACGTCGTAGCTGGAGCGGCTGGCTGCGGGGCTCACGGCGTTCGACACCGGCTCACGGTAACGGTGGACCCCGCCCATTCCCGGGACGTGGGCCTGCTCGCCGTGATCGACTGCTCCCCGTCGGCCCGGCTCGGGGAGGGGGGAGGCTGTCGATGAGGCCTGCCTGGATCCGGCCGATCGCCGAGCGGCGCGCCCTCGCGCTGTCCGCCCTCGCGCTCGTGTGCCTGGTGGTGGGGTGGACGGCCACGCGTGCCGCGCCGGCGAACGGGCATGCGATCGGCCTGTGGCCCGTCGGGCTCGCGACCGTCGGGCTCATCGGCGTTCCGCGGCGCCTGCTCGCACCGGCCGCCGTCGTCCTCGCCGCGATCGCCGCCACGAGCATCGCCGGCGGCGGGCGTCCGGTCGGGGTCGCCGTCGGCTACGGGCTGGGCGTCGCGGCCGACTGCGTGGTGGTGGCGCTGCTGCTGACCGGCGCCGGACGCCGGTCGTGGCGGCTGCGCACCGACGAGGACCTCGCCCGCTACCTCCTCGCGGCGCTCGCCGGTGGTCTGGTGGGCGGGTCGGCCGGCGCGCTGACATCGCTGGTCACCGGCTTCGGGACGCCGGTGATCGTCGCCCTCGCGCTCGGCTCCTCCCAGCTCGCCAGCCAGCTGGTGCTGCCGCCGCTCTTCGCCGACCTGCCCGAGCACGGCGCCATCGCCGGACCGGTCGAGCGCGGTCTCCAATGGGCCTTCGTG
This sequence comes from Nocardioides fonticola, assembly GCF_039536805.1. Lineage (NCBI taxonomy): Bacteria > Bacillati > Actinomycetota > Actinomycetes > Propionibacteriales > Nocardioidaceae > Nocardioides > Nocardioides fonticola. Next base: position 355,184 of record NZ_BAAAZH010000012.1, read on the forward strand.
CTGGTGGTGACCCCGCTGGTCTTCCTGCCCCGCGACCTGCCCTCGCTGACCTTCCTGGCGATCCCGGTGCTGGCCTGGGGCGCGCTGCGGATCCGGCCGCGCGAGGCGCTGGCGCAGCTCCTCGCCGTCCTCGCCTTCGCCGTCGTCACGACCTCCTCGGACCTCGGCCCGTACGCCGCCGCGCCGCGCGACCTCGGCCTCGCTACCGACGTCCGCGGGATCCTGCTGGCGGCGTACGCGGCCTCCTGCTCGCTGCTCGTCATCCCGCTGCTCATCCGCGTGGGCCAGCACATCGAGGCCCGCCGGCATGCCGCTTCCGAGCGCGACACCCTCGACCGGATCGTGCGCAGCACCCACGGTGTCGCGATCATCGGCACCGGGCCGGACGGCCGGATCACCCTCTTCAACCCCGGCGCGGAGCGGCTGCTGGGCTACACCGCCGCCGAGGTGCTCGGCCAGCGCACCGAGCCGCTGCATCCCGCCTCCGAGGTCGGCCGGCTGGCCGAACAGCTGGGGGTGGAGGCGGACTTCTCCGTCGTCGCCGCCCGCCTGATGCACCCCGACATGGCCGGTACCGAGATCGACTTCGTGCGCCGCGACGGCGAGGTGCGCACCCACTCGATGACGCTGAGCCGCGTGGTCGACGACCGCGGGCTCGTGGTCGGGCACCTGAGCACCTCCGAGGACATCACCGAACGGGTGCGCACCCAGCAGGCGTTGGAGGAGGCGCTCGAGCGGATGCGGGAGGTCGATGCGGTCAAGGACGCGTTCGTCTCCAGCGTCAGCCATGAACTCCGGACGCCGATCACCAGCATCCTCGGCTACCTGGAGATGCTCACCGACGGCTCCTTCGGGCCGATGCTCCCCGACCAGGAGAAGGCGGTGGGCCGCATCGCGGGCAACAGCCGACGGCTGCTCTCCCTCATCGACGACCTGCTGGTGCTCTCGCGCCTGCAGGGCATGGGCGACCTCCTCGCCGAGCCGCCACCGGAGGTCGCGCCGGTCGAGGTGGGCGGGCCGGTCGCGACCGGCTGTGCGGTCGTGGCCCCGGCCGCCGAGCACGCCGGCATCGACCTCGCCGTCGATCTGCCTGCGGAGGCCGCCCGGGTGCGGGTCCCGCCCGACCTGGTGGAGCGGGTGGTCATCAACCTCGTCGGGAACGCGGTGAAGTTCACCCCGAGCGGCGGACGGGTGCGGGTGCGGGTGGCGCCCGCGTCGTCGGAGGACGGCGTCCCCGGGGTGCGGCTCGAGGTGGAGGACACCGGCATCGGGATCCCGGCCGACGAGGTCGGCCTGCTCTTCACCCGGTTCTTCCGCTCCTCCCTCGCCCAGCGCCAGGCCATCCCCGGCAGCGGGTTGGGGCTCTCGATCATCCAGGGCGTGCTCGATCGCAGCGGCGGGCGGATCTCGGTGCGCTCGCAGGTGGGGGAGGGGAGTGTGTTCTCGGTGTGGTGGCCGGCGGCGTGAGGTGGGCGGCGGCCAGTTTCCCCGGCCGGCCGGGGAAACTGGCCGATTCCGGCCCCGATCGGCCCGATTCCGGGCAGTTTCGCCTGTCGAGTGTGACCAGTGGTGCAGATGGGGTCGACGGTCGCAGATTGGTCAGCTGAGTCTGTCGGGTTGCGACGCAAGACTTGCCTGACCGATGGCATGAGTCACCGGGCGGCCGGTGACTCCGCACCCTCCCGCACCCGGGAACATTCAATGTTCAACCACTGTTGAGGACGACACCACCCCACCAGCCTCCGGAGGTAGCGATGCCCGCGATCACCGTCGACGACCTGACCACCCTGGCGCGCATCCGACGCCCCGGCCTGGGCGACCAGCCGCGCGCCGTCCGCCAGATCACGACCGCTCCACAGGGCTACGAGGGCGAGGGGTTCCCGGTGCGTCGGGCCTTCGCCGGTATCGACCTGCGCGACCTCGACCCCTTCATCATGATGGACCAGATGGGCGAGGTGGAGTACGCGCCCGGTGAGCCCAAGGGCACGCCCTGGCACCCGCACCGCGGCTTCGAGACCGTCACCTACATCATCGACGGCACCTTCGACCACCAGGACTCCCACGGCGGGGGCGGCACCATCACCAACGGCGACACCCAGTGGATGACCGCCGGCAGCGGCCTGCTGCACATCGAGGCCCCGCCGGAGTGGCTGGTGCAGTCCGGTGGCCTCTTCCACGGCCTGCAGCTGTGGGTGAACCTGCCCCGCGCCGAGAAGCGCACCGCGCCGGCCTACCAGGACATCCGCGGCGGCGCCGTCCGGCTGCTCACCACCGACGACGCCGGCGTGCTCGTGCGCGTCATCGCCGGCGTGGTCGACGGGCACCCCGGCCCGGGCTCGACCCACACCCCGATGACGTTCGTGCACGCCTCCCTCGAGCCGGGTGCCCGCCTCGAGCTCCCCTGGGACGTCGAGTTCAACGCCTTGGTCTACGTGCTGAACGGCCACGGCACCGTCGGCGTCGACGGCCGCCCGATCCGCACCGGCCAGGCCGCCGTCCTCGGCGCCGGCGACTACCTGACCGTCGCCGCCGACGCCGTCCAGGAGAGCCGCAGCCCGCGCCTGGACGTCGTCGTCCTCGGCGGCCGGCCGCTGCGCGAGCCGATCGCCTGGGCGGGCCCGTTCGTCATGAACACCCGTGCCGAGGTGCTCGAGGCCTACCAGGACTACCAGCGCGGCGCCTTCGGCCAGCCGGGCTGACCGGGCTCACAGCTCCTTGGCGAAGAACGCCTGGGCGTAGGGGTTGTCGTTGTACCGCTCGACGGGCGCGTAGCCCGCGCGCTCGTAGAGCGCGATGGCTTCGGTCAGGCTGCGATGGGTGTCGAGGACGACGCGGCGGTGCCCCTGCTGGCGGGCCAGCTCCTCGAGGTGACGCAGCATGCGGGACCCGAGACCGGCGCCGCGCCACGCGTCGCCGACCCACATCCGCTTGATCTCCGCCGTCTCCTCCCCGGCCGGCCGGACGCCGCCGTAGGCGACCGGCCGGCCGTCGCTCGTCGCGACGACGTAGACCGCCCCCGGTTCCGCGGCGTCGTCCCCGGGTGCGAAGCCGCCCGAGAACCGCGCGTCGAGCTCGGCCACGTAGCGGCGCACCGCCTCCCGCGCAGCGGGCGCGGTCGGGTCGATCGGGCGCAGACGCACCGTCGCCGCCCGCACGAGCAGGTCGGCGGTGGCCAGGGCGTCGGTCAGGCGGGCGCGCTGTCGTTCGGTGAGGGGGGCCACCAGGCGCTCGGCGAGGTCGGCGGAGCGCTGTTCGAGATCGGCGAAGGCCTCCCGTCCGGCAGCCGTCGCGCGGACGACGCGGCGCCGGCCGTCGGCGCGATCGGGGACGACGCGCGCCAGCCCGTCGTCCTCGAGCCGGCGCAGCAGCCGGCTGAGGTAGCCCGCGTCGAGGTCGAGCCGGTCGCGCAGGTCGCCGACCCCGATGCCACCCTCGGCCGCGCCGATCTCGAACAGCAGACGCGAGACCCCGAGCGGACGGCCGGTGCCGAGGAAGGACTCCTCGAGCACGCCGATGCGCTGGGTGTAGGTGCGGTTGAAGCGGCGCAGGGTGGCGACGGCGTCCATGCTCCGACGATAGCTGACTTGGGTCAAAGGAATCTGATCCGCGGCTCTGCCAGCATCCGGTCATGGGGTGGTGGGAGCGCACCGTCGTGCCGCGCATCGTCGACGCGGCCTGCGGACAGCACCGGCTCGACCGGTGGCGTGCCGCGGTGTGCGCCGACCTCTCCGGCCGGGTGCTCGAGATCGGGTTCGGCAGCGGACTCAACCTGCCGCACCTGCCCGCAGCCGTCTCGGGTCTCGACGCGGTCGAGCCGAGCGATCTCGCCTGGATGAGATCCGCCGGACGCCGTGCGGCGGCGGGAGCGGTCGAGATCCGGCGGATCGGGCTCGACGGCCAGCGCATCGCGGGTGCCGACGCCACCTACGACGGCGTCCTGATCACCTTCGCGCTGTGCACGATCCCCGACCCGGCGCTCGCGGCCCGCGAGGCCCGGCGCCTGGTCCGGCCCGGCGGCGTCGTCCGGGTCCTCGAACACGGCCGTGCCCCGGACCCCGGGGTGCTGACCTGGCAGCGTCGGCTCGAACCCCTGCAGCGGAGGGTCGCCGGCGGGTGCCATCTCACCCGCGATCCCGTGGCGCTGCTCGGCGGTGCCGGCCTGGTCGTCGACGCCGTCGAGGCCGCCTACGCCGTGCCGGGTCCGGGGCGGCCGCTCTCCTACCTCACCGCGGTACGGGCGCACCGGGGCACCGATCCGCCGGCCTGAGTCCGATCTCCGGCGGGGGTGGTCCAGCCCACCCGGGTCGCCTCCTCACCTCCGACGGGCGGCGGCCGATGAGGTGCATGCCCCCCCAGACATGCCAGACGTGAAGGCAGGTGTTCCCCATGATCGACCTGGTCCCGCCCGCTGAGTCCGCAGGCCTCCTGCTCGCGATCCTCCAGGGCTCCGGTTTCGACGTCGCCGCCGTGCGCGGAAGCGGCGACGGCAGCGTGCTGCGCGCCCTCGGCGTGCACGGCGAGGAGATCCTGCGGCTGCGTCACCTGTGCGACCGCTGGGCGCCCGGCACCCGGGTCTGCCTGCCCGCCGCCTGACCCCGCTGCCTGACCCCGCCGCCCGACCAGCAGGCCCGCGGTCGGAGACGTCACCCCCGCTGGAGCGCCTCGCGCACCAGATGCAGGGCCGCCACGACCGTGCGTCGCCGGATCACCGCGCGGTCGCCGCCGAGGTTCAACCGCCGGTGCAGGACGCCGTCGGGGTGCGCCACCGCCACGTGCACCAGGCCGACCGGCTTCTCCGGCGTCCCGCCTCCCGGGCCGGCCACGCCGGTGATGCCGACGCCGTAGGTGGTGCCGAGCCGACGACGCGCGCCCTCGGCCATCGCCTCGGCGACCTCCGGGCTCACCGCGCCGACGGCGTCGAGCAGTTCGGTGGGCACGCCGACCTCGGCGGTCTTGGCCTCGTTCGCGTAGGTGACGAAGCCGCCGATCAGGTACGCCGAGGAGCCCGGTCGGTCGGCGATGCGCCCCGCCAGCAGGCCGGCCGTGCACGACTCGGCCGTCGCGATGGTCTCCCCGCGCGCCAGCAGCGCCTCGGCGACGACGTCGTCGACGCGGCGTCCGCCCTCGGCGAAGACGGCCGCACCGAGCCCGTCGCGCAGGCTGGCAGCCAGCAGGTCGTAGGCGGCCTGGGCCTCGGGGCGGTAGCGGGTGACGATCTCCAGTTCGCCGTCGCGCACGCAGGTGGTGACCTCCAGCCCGGCCTCCGCGAGCGATCCGTGGACCTGCTCGTGGCGGGCCAGGTGGCCCGCCAGCTCGGCCTCCGGCGGCCCGTAGGCGCGGATCTCGGCCTGGCGCAGCTCCTCGGCCCGGTCGAGCACCGCCCGCACCGGCGCCGTGGTCACGGCCTCGCTCCACATCGGCCGCAGTTCGCTGGGCGGCCCCGGCAGGACGACGACCGGCGGCGCCCCGCCGGCGGCGTCGGTGACCACGAGGCCCGGTGCGGTGCCGACCGGCGCGAGCACGACCGCCTCCTCGGGCACCAGCGCCTGCTTGCGGACGGCGGCGGCGGTGACCTCGGTCGGCGGCGACCAGCCGCGCCGGGCGTTGAGGGCCGCAACGATCCCATGGATGCGGGCCTCGAGCTGCTCGTCGAGGTGCACCGCGCGGCCCTGCACCTCGGCCACCACCTCGGCGGTGAGGTCGTCGGCGGTGGGTCCGAGCCCGCCGGTCGTCAGGACGAGGTCGTGGTCGGCCAGGAGGAAGCGCAGGGCCGCGGCGAGGTCGTCGCGCCGGTCGCCGACGACGACCGTGCGGCCGACGTCGACACCCAGTTCCCGCAGCCGCTCGGCGAGCCAGGGGCCGTTCGCGTCCTGCACCCGACCGGTGAGCACCTCGGTGCCCGTGACCACCACTGCCGCCCGCACTGCCATGGCATCAGCCTAGGCAGCCGACCCGCATCGGCCGTAGGGCCGGATGGACGGGTCGGCCCGTCACTTCCGCCCGCGCAGCACGAGGGCGTCGCGGGTGAAGCCCGACTTCGTGGCGACCGCTGTGAGGGAGCGCTGCTTGGGGCTCGCGCTGATCGTCAGCGTGCACCGGCCCTGGGCGTTGGTGGTGCAGCTGCGGCCGTCCGCCTTGACCGTCGCGCCCGGGACGGCGACCCCGGCGTCGGTGACGGTGAAGGTGACCTTCGAGGAGTCGCCGAGGGCGTAGGTGCGCGGCTGACTGGTCAGGGTGAGCCCGGCGAAGACCTCCTGGTGCATCAGCTGCCGCGTGGTGTTGACGACGACGTCGGCCTGGTTCCCCTCTGCGCGGGCGTCGATGAGGACGTTCCACACGCTGGGTTCGCCTGACAGCTTCGGTGCGCCCATCGCGACCTTCTGCCCGAAGCGGGTGCCGGCGGGGTTGCTGCGGGCGGCGAACACCTGCCGCTTGCTGTCGCCGGTGTACCAGGCGGCCCAGACCCGGCCGGCGGAGTCGGCGGCCAGCGATCCGTAGAGGGCGTCGTCGACGGGCAGGATCTCGGGGGCGTCGGTGCCGAGCTTCCACACGCCGAGACCGCGGTCGGGGTAGCCGACGCGGTACATCAGGTAGACGCCGCTCGACGTGGCCACCAGGGTGCGCCCGTTGCCGAGCTGGCTGGTGTTCTCCTCGCCGGGCTCGACCGTGCCGTCGCCGTCGGTGTCGGAGGGGGTCGTCGAGCGGGGAGCCCGCTGGATCGGTCCGACCGTGGGGGCGATCTGCCGGATGAAGGTGCCCTCGCTCGTCGGGGTCGTGCCGTTGGCGAACCACGACAGGTAGACGGTGTCGGTGCCGGGGACGCGCGCCAGCTCCACGTCGTAGGCGCAGCAGGTGTCGATGTCGAAGAACGGGTCGTCGGGCGAGGTGGCGGCGCTGGCGATCGGCTGGTCGTTGTAGCGGATCCGGCTGTTGAGCGGGAACGCCACCATCGGCCGGCCGTCGGAGAGCTCGACGGCCCCGGTGCCGTAGGAGGCATAGGCGGAGCCGGAGTCGGTCAGGTAGGTCGTGGACAGCGACCAGGTGCGGCCGCCGTCGTTGGAGGTGGCGGAGTACATCTGGCCGGTGTTGTAGGGGTCGCCGCTGGTGGTCACCGCCCGCAGGCCGCTGAAGACGATGCGGAGGTCGGAGCCGGATCCGATGATCTCGGGGTCCTCGGCGAGGGAATCCCAGTCCGAGACGACGACGTCGGAGCTCAGCACCTCGCCGTCGTCGCCGATCGCCAGGTGCCGCAGCGACTCCGAGCTGGAGGAGTCCTGCACCGAGTAGACGACGTGCAGGACGCCGTCGGGGGTGCGGTAGGAGTCCGGGCGGGCGATGTTGCCGATCTCGGCGGCGGCACCCGTGATCGTCGTCCAACTGCCGGCCGGTCCTGCGTCGGCAGGGGCGAGGAGGCCCAGGGGCGCGAGCAGCGCGAGTGCGGTGGCGGCGGTGAGGGTGCGGCGCATACCCCGCACCCTCCTCGGAGCGCCTTGAGAATTCCTTACCCGGGGACGCACGGCGAGAGTCGGCATGGACCGCAACCTAGGGGCGAGGCGACGGTCGCGTCGTGAGGGTCGCGGCACCTAGGTTTGCGCCATGGCGAAGGCGAGTGCGGTCGAGGTCGAGGCCGGCGGCCGTGCGGTGCGGGTCTCGAGCCCCGACCGGGTGGTCTACGAGGCCACCGACCGCACCCCGACGATCACCAAGCTCGACGTCTGCACCTACATGGCCACGGTCGGAGACGCGCTCATGCGGGCGGTGGGGGAGCGGCCCACCGCGATGGAGCGCTGGCCCGACGGCTGGCGCGAGGGGATGCGGCTGGCGACCGGCCCGCAGGACCGCGGTGGCGACGGCTTCTATCAGAAGCGCCTGCCGAAGGGGGCGCCCGAGTTCGTCGAGACCGTCGAGGTCACCTTCCCCAGCGGACGCACGGCCGCCGAGCTGTGCCCCACCGAGCCGGCGTCCCTCGTCTGGGCCGCACAGATGGGCGCGCTGACCTTCCACCCCTGGCCGGTACGGCGTCCTGACGTCGACCACCCCGACGAGCTGCGCCTCGACCTCGATCCCCAGCCCGGCACCACCTTCGCCGACGCCCAGCGGGTGGCGGCGATCGCGCGCGAGCTGCTCGAGGAGCTCGGCCTGCGCGGGTACGCCAAGACCAGCGGCAACCGCGGCATCCACATCTATGTGCGGGTGCGGCCCGAGCGCGGCTTCGAGGATCTGCGCCACGCGGCCATCGGCTTCGGCCGCGAGCTCGAGCGGCGCGACGGCGGCGTCACCACCGCCTGGTGGAAGGAGGAGCGGGGCGAGCGCATCTTCGTGGACTTCAACCAGAACAACCGCGATCGGACGATCGCCAGCGCGTGGAGCCTGCGACCGCGCCCGGGCGCCCCGGTCAGCACCCCGCTCACCTGGGCACAGCTCGCCGAGGTGCGCGACCCAGCGGAGTTCAACCTGGTCACGGTGCCCGACCTGCTCGCCGACGGCGACCCGTGGGCGGGCATCGAGGAGGAGGCCTTCTCCCTCGACCCGCTCCTGGCGCTGTGGGAGGAGCTGCCCGGTGGGGAGCTGAACTTCCCGCCGGACTACCCCAAGATGCCCGGCGAGCCGCCGCGGGTGCAGCCGAGCAAGAAGGTCGCCGCGCACTGGGACGAGGACGGCAACCGGGTCGAGGGCTGAGTCCGGGCCCGCGACCGGCCCACGCTGAGGGCCCGGAAATGACTGGGGCCCGCCCGCCGCAGCCTCAAGTCCTAGGACGAGGCTTCCCGCGGCGAGCGGGCTCCCGTGCTCCGATCCGGGGTCGCCCCCCGACGACCTCCGGATCGTAGGCCCTGCGGCTCCGCTGCTCCTCCCCCCAGATTCGCAGCCGGCCATGTGCTGGGCCCTTGTCGGTCTTCATCCCCCCCGGAACTCCCTCCGACACCTGAAACTCTAGAGAAGTGACCTCCACAACAGCGACCACGCCTGATCCACAGTTCGGTAACAACCCGGAAGGGTGAGTGACCGGAGCCCCCAGGAGGGTCACAGACCGGTGATGCCCTCCCCGGAGCCGGCCTGTTCGTCGAAGGTCTCGTGCTCGAGCAGGTGCAGCACCGGGACGCCGAGCCGGCGGCGGGCCTGGGAGGTCCAGTCGAGGTGGAAGAACTCCGCCACGACGTGCGGACGGGTCAGCACGATCACCTCGCGCGCGTCGGTCTGCGACACGGTGGCGGTCAGCGCCGGCACGGGCGACTCCGGCACGAGGCGCCCGGACGCGCCGACGCCGAGGGCGAGGAGGCTGGCCACGGAGGCGTCGAGGTCGGCCTGCGCGCGGTGCTGCGACTCGGCCTGCACGGCGGCGAGGTCGTCCTCGGTCATCGCGAGCGTCGGCGCGGCCCCGAGGTCGGCGCCCCCGAGCGAGCTCATCGCGGCCTCGATGTGCGCGGCGGCGTCCTCGACCGGGATCAGCACGGTGTAGTGGAGGGGGTCCTCGATGCCCTCGTGGAGGGAGCGGACCCGGGCGGCGTCGTCGGCGGAGAGAGCCTGCTCGACGAGCAGGACGACCTCGTAGGTGCTCATGGCCGCACGCTACTCCCGCCCCCGAGCACGTCGGCGAGGTCGTAGGTCACGACCTCCTCGAGCTGGTCGTACCCGCAGCTCTCGGGGTCGCGGTCGGGGCGCCAGCGCTTGAATTGGGCGGTGTGGCGGAAGCGGCGTCCCTCCATGTGGTCGTAGCCGACCTCGAGCACCCGCTCGGGACGCAGTGGCACGAAGGAGAGGTCCTTGCCCTGGCTCCAGCGGCTCTGCGTGCCCGGCACCCGGTCGGGGTTGGCGATGGCCCAGTCGGCCCACGCGCCCCACGGATGCTCCTCGATCGGGCAGACCAGTGGCTGGAGCTCGGCGATCAGCTCGGCCCGGCGGGCGGCGGTGAAGCTGGCGCTGACCCCGATGTGCTGGAGGCGTCCCTCGCTCCACAGGCCGAGCAGCAGGCTGCCCAGCAGCGGGCGCTCCGGCGTGCTGTCCTTGTGCTCGCGGTAGCCGGCCACGACCACGTCGGCGGTGCGGGCGTGCTTGATCTTGAGCATCGTGCGCCCACCCGGCGTGTAGACGGCGCCGAGCGGCTTGGCGACGACGCCGTCGAGCCCGGCGCCCTCGAACTGCTCGAACCAGCGGCGGGCCTCCTCGGGGTCGGTGGTGGTGCGGGTGAGGTGGAACGGCCCGGCGCCGGACGCCGGCAGGGTGCCGCCGAGCGCCGCGACCAACGCCGCGCGCCGCTCGGCGAAGGGCCGGTCGAGCAGCGAGGTGTCGCCCTCGGCGAGGAGGTCGAAGGCGACGTAGGACGCGGGCGTCTCCTGGCTGAGCAGGCGCACCCGGGACGCCGCCGGATGGATGCGCTCCTGGAGCACCTCGAACTGCAGCCGCGACCCGTCGCTGACGAACAGCTCGCCGTCGAGCACGCACCGCGGCGGCAGCTGCTCGCGGGCGGCCGCGACGATCTCGGGGAAGTAGCGGGTGAGCGGCTTGGTGTTGCGGCTGGTCAGCTCGACCTCGTCGCCGTCGCGGAAGACCAGGCAGCGGAAGCCGTCCCACTTGGGCTCGAAGGAGAGCCCGCCGTGCTGGTCGGGATCGGGGATGCCGCTGACGGACTTCGCGAGCATCGGCGAGACGGGCGGCAGCACGGGCAGGTCCACGCGCCGATGCTCTCACCGCGCACCGACGGTGCGCTCGCCCCTTGTTACGGGACCTTGTTACGGGACCTTGGTACGGGACCTCGGTCAGGCCCCGCGCTCGACGAGCACCCGCTCGACCTTCGCCCGGACGTCGGGGGCGTGCTGGAGCAGGGTGCGGAAGCGGTGGCCCTCGATGACCAGGGCGTGCACGGCCGTGCGGGCGGTGACGGTGGCGTTGCGGCGTCCGCCGGTCAGCAGGGCGACCTCGCCGAACCAGTCGCCGCCGCCGAGGGTCGCCACCACCTCGCCGCCGCGGGCCACCTCCGCCTCCCCGTCGATGATGACGAGGAACTCGTTGCCCTCGGTGTCCTCGCGGGTCAGCGCGGTGCCGGGGCGGAAGTCGAACTCGTCGGCTATCGCGGCCACCTCGGCGACCTCCTCGGGCGTGCAGTCGCCGAAGAGCGCGGTCGAGGTGATCAGGCGGGTCTTGACGTCACGACGCAGGCGCATGGGCTCGCTTCCTTCCCCTCCGGTGGGGGCGCCGGAGCAGTGGGCCCGAGTCTGGCGGTCGCCGGGCCGGGTGTCCACGGTCACATCGCACGGGACGAGGTGCATGGGGTGGCCTGTCCAGCCCTGTCCAGGCCGGTCCAGCCCGGTGTCGTGGGCCGACACGGCCGGTTCGCTCGAAATCCTGAAACTGCACTAAGTTGATGCGAATAATTCACCCTGCGGACGCAGAAGAGGAGTGGTGGTGTCATGGGACCGGTCATCGGCTACGTGCCCGGCGTCTTCGACCTCTTCCACGTCGGCCACCTCAACCTCCTGCGACAGGCGCGCGACCTCTGCGACCTGCTCGTCGCCGGCGTGGTCACCGACGAGCTGTGCGAATCCGCGAAGGGGGTGCGCCCCTTCGTCCCGCTCGCGGAGCGGATCGCCATCGTCGACGCCCTGGCGGTCGTCGACGCCACCTACGCCGAGGGCGACCCCGACCGCCGGATCGCCCACCGCGACGTCGGCTTCCACCGCCTCTTCAAGGGCGACGACTGGATCGGGACGCCGCGGGCCGCCCGCCTCGAGCAGCAGCTCGACGGCCTCGGGGTCGAGATCGTCTACCTGCCCTACACCGCCCACACCTCCAGCACGCAACTGCGCCGGGCGATCGACCTCTCCGCCGGCGGGGTGGCGTGAGCACCCTCGAACGGCGTGCGGTGCGTGGGAGCCGCCGGGTCGCGGTCTCCGACGCCGGCATCTGGCTCCCGCGGGCCGGGGCCCGCCCTCTCGTCATCGAACTCGAGGGCCGCTACCTGTGGTCGTGCACGCCGGTGCGCGACGGACGGCCCGAGCGTGGCGGCGTCCTGGTGGCCTGGCCGGGGGTGCTGCGCCCGCACCTGAAGGGGCGCGGCCGCGTGCGGGTGCGCGACGCCGTCCCGGTGCACGCCGGCGAGGAGCCCGTCGTCCACCTCGACGAGGAGGTCGTGCTGGGTGGGCCCGAGCACGCTGAGCGGCCGCTGGAGGTCGTCGACCCGCAGGGTCTGCCGCTGGCCGTCGACAAGGTCGGGCACCTGTGCCGCGCGTTCTCGGCCACCGCCGAGACCGTGCGCGAGGAGATCCTGCTGGGCACCAAGCGCGCACTCGACGATCTCGCGGAGGGCTGCGGGGTGCGGGCCTACCTCAACTACGGCGCCCTGCTGGGCGCGGTACGCGACGGTGCGATGCTGGCGCACGACTCCGACACCGACGTCTGCTACCTGAGCCGCCACATCTCGCCCGCCGACATCATCAGCGAGTCCTACGCCATCGAACGCGAGATGCGCCGCCGCGGCTGGAATCTGCTGCGCATGAGCGGCGGCGACATCAAGCTGCTGCTGCCGCTGAGCGACGGGCGGCAGTGCCACATCGACATCTTCGTCGCCTTCCATGTGGGGGAGACCTTCTACCAGCTCGGCAACCGCAGCGGCCGCGTGCCGGAGTCGGTCGTGTGGCCGCCCTCCTCCATCACCCTCCACGGCGTGGAGTTCCCGGCCCCCGCCGACCCCGAGGCGATGCTCGCCTTCGTCTACGGCCCCGGATGGCGCGTGCCCGACCCGTCGTTCGCCTACGCCGACCCGCCGGCCGGCGTGCGGCGCCTCGACGGGTGGCTGCGCGGGTTCCGCACGACCATGGGCCGCTGGACCGAGTTCCATCAGACACGCACCCGGGAGGTCGACCCGGCCGCCACCGCGTTCGCACGGTCCGTGCGCCGCACGCTCCCGGACGGCGCGCCGGTCGCCGACCTCGGAGCCGGCAGCGGCCGCGACTCCTTCTTCTTCGCACGCAAGGGCCATCCCGTGCGCGCCTTCGAGTTCTCCCGGCACGCGCGCGCGGCCATCGCCCGTACCGCGCAACGCCGTTCGCTGGACGTCGACTCCCGCCTGCTCATCCTCGGCGAGCTGCGCTCCGTGCTCACCGCCGGCGCCGAGCTGGCCCGTGACCCGCACGAGCTCTACGCCCGCGACCTGCTCGGCTGCCTGAGCGGGGCCGAGCGACGCAACCTGTGGTTGCTCTCGCGGATGGCGCTGCGCGGCCGGCCCCAGCGCCTCCACCTGGAGTTCAGCGCGACCGGACTCGACGAGCGCGGGATGCCGCTCCCCGATCCGGCTCCCGCCGGCCTGGTCGCACGCGTCGACCTCGACGTCGTCCGTGCGGAGATCGTCGCAGCAGGCGGTGTCATCGAGCATGAGGTGCTCGAGGCCGGCGTCGACCAGCTCGGCCGCGCCGACCCGCTCGTCTGTCGGCTGCGGGTCGCCTTCCCCGCATCCCCTGCCCGCCCGACCGCGTCCGCCGGCTCGTCCGGCCCGTCCCGCCCCACCGGCCCGGAGGATCTCCCGTGAACCGACTGCGTCTGGCCTGGCGCAAGCTCCAGCGAGCCCGTCAGCGCCCCTGGACCACCCGAGCCCGGCTCGCCGCACTCGAGGCCGAGGTGCAGGAGAACCGGCAGCTCAACCGGCGCATCGCCGAGCTGACCGATGTCGTCGCCGAGCTGCTCGTCCCGTTGGCCGAGCGTGACGAGGCCCAGGCACGCGAGCTGCTGGCCCGCTACCGCGTCTCGATCGGCCAGTAGCGGCGGGCGGACGCCGTCCCGCGATGCGAACATCGCGGTGCGCGAAGTCGAGTGAGCCGCTAGGGTTTCGCCCGTGATCTCCCGCAGCTGTTGTTGTCGCCGGTCCTCCTGACCGTCGCCGACCCTGCTGTCCGCCCGCGCCCGCGGGCACCCGAGATCCGCCCGCTCGAGCCATCGCTCGCGGGTGGGGGAGATCCCACCATGGCCGTTCCGTCCGACCGTTCCACCGCCACTGTCCTGCCGATCGACCGATCCGCCGACCGAGCCCCCGACCGATCCGCCGACCAGCCCCTCACCGGCGAGCTGATCCACGCCCGGGGCGCCCGCGCCGCGCTGCCCGCCGTCCCCGACCGCGAGCATGCGGTCAGTGCCCGGGCCGCCTTCCAGGAGCTGCTCGCCCGCCGAGCCGTGCTGGTCGATCTGCGCTCGGCCCGCCAGCGCGCGCAGGAGGGCGCCGTCGAGGGCGGCCTGCCCGTCGTCGTGTGGTCCGACGGCCCGCCCGCGGGGCTCGCCGAGGTCGTCGCGCCGGGGACCCGTCTGGTGCTGCTCGGTCCGGCCGGCGGCCTGCTGCTCGCGAGCCTGCGCGCCCACGGGTTCGCCGACGTCGTCAGCGTCGACGGCGGCTTCGCGGCCTGGCGGGCCGCCGGCATGCCGACAGCCGCCTGACCCCAGCCCGGGTCAGCCCAGCCGCGGGCATGCCCACGGCCGCCTGACCCCAGCCCGGGTCAGCTCAGCTCGGCCTCGCAGCGCGCGACCCAGAGCGGCGCTCCGAGCCGACGGCTGAACTCCGCACCCGCTGTGAAGTGGGCGCGGGCGGCGTCCTGGTCGCCGAGGGTGTCGGCCAGGACGCCGAGGGCGTGGTCGATCGGCCCGGAGAAGCAGCCGACGTACCCGCCCGTGCCGGCCGCCGGCGCCAGGACGTCGTAGAGCCGCCGGGCCCGCTCCACCTGGCCGAGCCGGCGTACCGGCGTGGCCATGAGCGCCGCCAATCCGTGCGGGATGGCGATGCGGGCTCCCGCGCGGTCGAAGCCGGAGAAGAACAGGTCGAGCTCGCGGGCGATGTCGGCGTCGCGGCCGATGGCGGCGTCGCAGAAGGCCATCGAGCCCCACCATTCCGGCACGTCGTGGGCGGTGCAGAAGTCGGCGAACTCGGTGCGCACCTCGGTCAGCCGTCCCTGCTCCCAGCGCAGCAGCATCAGCTGGATGAGGCGGATGGCCTCGACGATCGAGGCCGCCGAGGAGTTGGCGCGACCGACGGCGGCGGCCTCCTCGATGGCGCTGTCGGCCGCGTCGAGATCGCCGCGCAGCAGCAGCAGCGCCGCCCGCGAGTACAGCAGCGAGTGGCGGCTGCCGGTGTCGCGCACCATCTGCAACGCCGTCGGGTCGGGGGAGAGCAGCTCCTCGAGCTCCGCCCCCTCGCCGCGCTGGACCCGCGACTCGAAGCGCCAGATCGCGGTGCGCACCCGGGTCGGCGGATCGTTGTAGTCGGTGGTCAGCTGCAGCAGGCGTTCTTCGAAGAACTCCTGGTGATCGACCATGCCCGAGCCCGCCAGGGCGCGTCGGCCGGTGGTGTAGACCGAGATGAGGGTCGCGGGGTCGCCGAGGGTCTCGGCCAGCGTGATCGCCTCGGTGGTGGCCGCAGCCGCCCGCTCCGAACTCTGCCGCCAGCCGTACGCCGTCCCGAGGTGGCCGAGCAGCCGGGCCCGCAACGCCGGTTCGTCCTCGCCGAGGGCGGCGAGCGCCTCCTCGTAGAGCGCGAGCAGCGCATCGGAGAGATGCGCCTCGTCGGTGCCGGTGCCGGTGGCGGTGAAGGCGAGCGCCGCCTCGGCCATCGTGACCACATCGCCGATCGCGCGGGCCTCGCGGACGACGTCGTCGAGGGTCGCGAAGGCCCGCTCGTCACCGAGGGCGCGCCACGCCTCGCCCAGCAGGATCTGGAGCTGCCAGCGTGCTCCGACGTCGGGATCGCCGGCGCGCTCGAGCAGCTGGAACGCGGCCAGGCCGGTGTCGACGGCGGCGGCGTACTCGCCGCGGTCGATGCTCGAGCGCATGCTCGGCGGAGCGGCCCGCACCCGGTGCCGGGCGTCGGGGGGCAGGTCCCGCTTGGCCCGGTCGCGTGGGGTTTCGGGCGTGACGTCGTCGGCCGACCCGGGGATCGGCGGTTCGGCGGCGAACAGGCGCCGCAGCTGCTCCTGCTCGGCCTCGGGGATGTCGCCGCGCACGACCGCGGCGACCGTGGGATGCAGGGCCAGGACGCCGTCGGGGCCGCCGTCCCCGGCCAGCAGGCCGAGCGCGGCCGCGCCCGTGCCGATGGCCTCGACCGTGCTCTCCTCGATGCCGGTCACCCGACCCAGGGTCGCGATGTCGACCGGGCCGGGTGCGGTGGCGAGCGCGCGCATCACCAGGGCCGTGCTGGCGGGGAGGCCGGGCACGATCTCGCGGGCGACGGGCCCCCACGCGGAGGGCTGGGCCAGGCGCAGCAGATCGTTCGCACGCCCCCGCAGCAGGGTGGTGGTGAGCAGGGGATGGCCCGCGGCCACCTGCCACAGGCCGTCGAGGACGGCGGCCGACTCCTCGGGGGCGATCGAGGTGAGGGGGCGCAGCGCGTCGAGCAGGCCGGCGACGCCCTCGCGGTCGAGCGGGCCCAGATCGCAGCGCAGCACCCGCTCGCCGGTCGCGTCGGGCAGCAGCGGGGCGTCGTCGCGCTGGATGGCCAGCACCGACAGGCCCGGCACGCCCGGCCCCTCGGCCAGTGCCTCGAGCAGCCGCAGCGAGGTGAGCGAGGCCCACTGGAGGTCGTCGAGCACGAGGAGCGTCGGCCCGGCCTCGGCGATGCGTCCGAGGAGGTCGACGAGCGCCGTCTCGGCGTGCAGGCGCTCCAGTCGCGGACTGCCCGTGGCCTCGGCGCTGGGCGCCAGCGTGCGGCACGAGGGCAGGTAGCGGCTCAGGACGGCGGCGTGGTTGCCGGCGAGGTCGATCAGCTCGGGGCGGTCGAGCAGGCCGAGATGGCCGTCGATCGCCTCGGCCACCGTCGCGTAGGGCGCCGGCACCCGGGCGTCGGCGCGGCCGTGCAGCACCAGCAGGCCCTGCTCGTCGGCGCGTGCGGCCACCGCCGCGGCGAGCCGGGTCTTGCCGATGCCGGCCGGCCCGGCGAGCACCAGCACGGGGGCGGAGGCGGCGCCGTCGATCAGGTGCGCGACGGCGGCGTCCAGCTCGTCGGTGCGTCCGACGAAGGGCTGCGTGGTCTCCAGCAGGTGCAGGCGCCCGCTCGTGTAGGGCAGGCGGCGGCGCCGGTCGCGCACGTCTCCGGCCTCGTCGTGGCGCAGGACGTCGAGGAAGACCTCCTCGGTGGTCTTCGAGGGCAGGGTCCCGAACTCCTCGCGCAGCAGGGACCGCAGCCGGCTGTAGACCTCCAGTGCGGCGGCGCGGTCGCCGCCCGCGTGCAGGGCGCGCATCAGCAGCTGGTGGTTGACCTCCTCGCGCGGACGGATCGTCAGACCCTGGCGCGCCAGCTCGACGGCGGTGGCGGTGTCGCCGATGCGCAACGCGACCTCGGCGCCCAGCCGGCTCAACCGGGACCGGCGCTCGGCGACCTCCCGACGCAGGTCGTCCAACCACGGGCCGCCGAGGTCGCGGGCGACCTCCGCCGCACTGGCGGCGAGGGCCTCCCGGACCGTGTCGAGCGCGCCCGCGAGGTCGCCGTCGCGGCGCAGGAGGTCGGCGCGGTCGTGTTCGACGGAGATGAGGGCGAGGTCGGAGGTCGCGCCGCCCTCGATCTCCAGGACGACGCCGGCGCGGGTGCTCCGCAGCCGGACACCGGGCAGCTCGCCCAGGCCGCGCCGTGCGGCGGCCAGCATGTTGCGCAGCGAGGAGGGCCAGGTGGCGGGGCGCTCGTCGCCCCAGACGGCCTCGGCCAACTCGTCGCGATCGACCGGGTCGCCCGTCGTCCAGGCGAGCCGCGCGAGGGCGGTGGCGGTGCGTGCGCCGCCGAGGTCGTCGACGCGGAGCGCCCGGTGATCGATGGTCAGGCGCCACGGGCCCAGGACCTCGATCCGCGCCCGGACGTCGTCCGGCCATCGCCACTCCACGGCGTGCCTCCTCGCTCCCATGCGCGCGACGTCGCTCGACGCGGCGGCACCGTAACACCGCGATGACACTCGCCGGGGCGTGTCCGGAGCCGTTCACAGGTTGCGTGCAGGTCGGGTGCCGGAACGGGCTTCTCAGCGGTACATCGAGCCCCTTTCCGTCCCATTCGACCGGGCTCGCGCGGCCGCGTGCGCGCGGCCCTCGCCAAGATTGCGCCGGGATTGCGCTTCCGCGTTGCGACCGGGCGGCGCGGCCCGCACCCTGAGGGTGTTAGTCCCGAAACCTCGGACCCCCTCGAAGGCAGTCACTGCCTCCCTCCCCCCGGTGTGGTGCCGACCTCGCGTCGGCACCACACCAGCCGGTGCCTGCCGTCCGTTCATGGATCGGCAGGGTCATCGGCAGGGCGTCGGCGGCCGGGCCGCGGGGCGGGTTCGCCCGGGCGGACCGCACGGCGCCGGAATGGGGTAGGTGCCGTCGCCACCCGGGCGCCCCGCATCCGCGACGCCCGGCATCCGCGACGCCCGGCATCCGCGACGCCCGGCATCCGCGACGCCCTGCGGCTGGTGTCCGTGCCGCAGGCGCGGCCCCACTAGGGTGGTCCCCGGTCCGGGCCGCCCCGGACCGTTCCCCGGTTGGTCTGCCGGCAGGGCCCGCCTGACTTTGAATCAGGACTAGCGACGTAGGTTCGACTCCTACCCGGGGAGCTCACCGCTCCACCCACTGGAGGCGGGTGCACCGGTCCCGAACGCACCGATGGACGCCCCCCGCCGGGCGGGAGGCGTCCATCCGGATGATCGCGTCAGTCCACGTTGGAGAGCGGGATGAAGCCGATGACCTCGTTGGTGTAGCCCGGGTGGGGCAGCGGACTGCCGGCGCTCACGATGTCGTACCGCAGCTGGTAGCTGTTCGTCGTGCCAGGGACGAGTTCGGCGTCGCGGCACTTCCAGCCGCGGAACTCCTGGTTGCCGGTGTCGGTGTCGGCCGGGATCACCACGACCTGGTCCGTGCCGCCCGGAGACGGGTAGGTCACGTGACCCGCGGGCCACCAGCCGGTGTTGTCGGCCTTGGGGAAGCGACCCACGTCCGGGAAGCCGAGGTGCGCGCGCAGGAGCAGGTCGGGAGCGATCGTGTACGTGATGGACACGGAGCGCGACAGCACGGCCGGTGCGTCCTCGTTCGCGGGCAGCGAGCAGTCGACACCGTTCTTGCCCTGGAGTGCGACCGGTTGCGTCGTGTCGACGTCGTAGGTCGAGGTTCCGGCGCCGGCATAGGCGCCGGTCGCGGTGACAGAGGTCGGGGTGGCGTTCGCGGCGGTCAGACCGGGGACGGCCAGGGCGGCGACGGCGCCGACGCCGAGGGCCCAGCGCACGGATCGGGAACGGCTGGTGAGCATGGGGGGCACTGCCTCTCGATAGGGGATCGGGGTGGGGGTCGATCCCAGGCTGAGCGGTCCCTAGTGACGGAATGTCACCTGCGCAATCGCCCCATCGATGTGACCTAGACCACCGGGGGTCAGCGAGCCGCTACCGGGCCCGCCGCCTGGACCCCGACAGGTCCCGGCCACTAGACCTGCCACCACGTGCGAGACGGCCACGGCGAGCGGCCCGGGGCGCGACCGAGACGCGCCCGTCGCCCGAGGCCATGCGCCGGGCTCGCACGATCCGGCCCTCGATCGGCCTCGCGGAGCGTCCGCGCCTCCACCTCGCCATCCCCCGAAGCCCCCCCGGCCCCGAAGCACCAGGAGTTCCATGCTGCTCCACCGTCTCCGTCGCCACTCGTGGCACCCCCTCCTGCGGTGGGCCGGCCCGCCGATGCTGGCTGTCGCGCTCCTGGCCGGCTGGATGCTGTTCCAGGGTCTGGGGGCCCGTGCGGATCTCGACCGGGCCACCACGTTGCTGACCGAGGCCCAGGACCTGTCCCGTTCCGGAGACGTCGATACGGCAGCCGCCAGGGCCGCGGCCGCTGCCGACGCGGCCGCGTCCGCCGACGGCCGGCTCAACGGATTCGCCTTCGACCTGCTCCGACCGGTGCCGTGGGCGGGCCGCCAGGTCGGGGCCGCGCAGGCCCTGGCCGGCGTCGCCGCCGATCTGAGCCGGGACGGCAGCGCCGTCCTCACGGAGGTGGCGGCCTCGCCGCTGTCCGACGAGGGCAGCACCGACCGTGTCGGCGTCAACGATCTGGTCGCATTGGACCGGCAACTCGGCCCGATCCTGCCGTCGGTGCAGCGGACCAGCGCCACCCTCGCCGCGGCCACGGGCACCGTCCACCGTCTGCAAGGTCTCTCCCTCATCGGTCCGTTGAGACGCGTACTCGATGAACTCGACCCCAAGCTCAGCGCTTTGGGCCGGCAGCTGGGTGCTGTCGAGAGCGCCGCCCTGATCGTCGATCGAGGTGCGCGATCGGGGCCACCGCTCCGGCTCCTCTTCCTGGCCCAGGACAGTTGGGAGCTCCGCCCCTCGGGGGGCTTCATCGGGTCCTACGGCATCCTCGAGATCGGCCGCGGTCGACTGCACATGGCCACCTATCGTGACGCCACCGACCTCCCCTTCCCGCGGACGGCGATCTTCCCGCCGGAGCCGTTGAGGTCGAATCTCCCAGAACCCTGGAACCTGACCGGCGCCGGCTGGTGGCCGGACTTCCCGACCTCGGCCCGAGCAGCCCAGCAGATGGTGGAGCTGTCGACCGGCGAGAAGGTCGACGGCGTCCTCGGGAGCACCCAACAGTTCCTCGAGGATCTCCTCGCTGCCATCGGCGGAAGGATCACCGTCCGGGGGTATCCCGACGTGCTGACCCCGGAGACGGTGAGCGATCGGATCCTCTACCACGTCGAGCTGAAGCGTCCTCTCGACCAGCCTCGCAAGCGGTTCCTCACCCTTCTCACCGAGGAGCTGTTCGATCGCTTGGAGACGATCCAGGGCAAGCAGAGTCGGGACGCGCTCAGTGCTCTCGGGCGGGCGTTCAAGCTCCGGCACCTCCAGCTCTACCTCGACGACCCCGCTGACCAGGCCGTCCTCGAGCGGGCCGACTGGACCGGTTCGCTCACGGCGCCTGATCGAGGCGACCTCTTCACCCTGGCCGACGCGAACTTCGGGACCGACAAGGCGAATCGCTGGGTCCACAAGGACACGACCTACACCGTGACCCGCCTCCCCTCAGGTCGTCTGGTGGCCAGGGTCGACGTCCGGACCGAGGACATCGGCGAGCAGACGAGCATCAACCCCGCCTACTCCAGCTACCTGCGCATCTACGCCCCGCCGGGAGCCGAGCTGGTGGACGCCGCCCACCACACGCACGACGTGCGGACCGACACCGAGAACGGACTGGTGACCTTCGGGGCCGGGCAGACGATCCGGCCACAGTCGGCCAAGACCCGGCGGTTCGTCTACTACCTCCCGGACTCCGTCCTCGACGGCGACTCCTACCGACTCTTCCTGCGACCGCAGGCCGGAACGCCCGGCGACACCATCACCGTGCGCCTCGACCTGGGTGGACCCGTGATCACCAGAAGGTTCACCAGCGAGGACGGCGACCAGGTGCTCACCGCGCGGGTCGGTGGTGATGTCGAGGACGTGAGTCGCCCCGACGGACCGTGGACCGTCGAACCACCGGTGGTGATCACCGACCGATGCACCCTCACAGTGCCGAAGCCGCTGGCGATTCCGGCGAACGCCACCCCTCAGGAGCGAACGAGGGCGATGCGCGAGCAGCAGGAGGACCTCCAGGCCAGGCAGGACCGGCTGCTCAGCAGCGGTTGCGAGCAGGTCCGGCTCGTCTACCGCTAGCGGTCGCCGAAGCGGGCAGCACCTCGGGGAGCTCACCGTTCCCTGTCGCCGCACTCACCACTTCCTCACCGTCGCGGGGTTGCCTCGAAGGCAGCGGCGGGCATCGGGCCCGCCGACGTCTCGGAGGTCCACGATGAACCACACCCTGCTCCCCGCCCGTCCGGTCCTGCTCTCCCTCACCGCCGCCGGCGTGGGCATCGCCGTCCTCGCCGCGGTCGCGACGCCCGGATCGGCTGCCACGGCCAGCGGGACGCCGTCCCCGGCCACCGTCGCCGAGGTGCGCCACGCGATGGTCACCGAGGCCTTCGCCTACGGCCAGTACCGCGCCTACGCCGACGCGGCCGAGGCGTCGGGCGACCGCACGGCGGCCGACGCGTGGCGCAGCGTCGCCGACGTCGAGTACTGGGACCACTTCGTCTCCGAGGGCCAGCAGGTCGGACTGGTCGGCACGAACGAGGACGACGTCCGCGCGGCCATCGCCTCGGAGTCCGGTGCCGTCGGCGACTACGGCCGGTGGGCGCGCGTCGCCGACCGCGCCGGCTGCCCCGAGGTGGCCGCGACGTTCCGCGAGATCGCCGACGACGAGCAGGGCCACCTCGCGCTCTTCCGAGCCGCTCGCGACGGCCACGCGCCGACGGGACCGAGCGTCGACCCGGTCGCGATCGTGCCCTCCTCGCCCGCCTGCGGCGACGCGGCGGTCGCAGCAGCGCTCTCGGCGGCCATGGACTCCGAGACGCTCGCGTGGGGCCAGTACACCCAATGGGCGCAGCAGGCGGTCAACACCGGCGATCCCGCCCTGGCCGCGCTGTTCCGCGAGGTCGCGGCCGTCGAGCTCGAGGACCACTTCGCCACCGAGGCGAACCTGGCCGGCCTCGTCGGCACCGTGCGCAGCGACCTCGACGCCTCCATCGCCTCCGAGCAGGACGCCATCGCGATGTACGGCCGGTACGCGGCCGCCGCGTCCTCGCGCGGCGACACCGCGACGGCGTCCCTGCTGAGCGAGGTGCGCGGCGACGAGCAGGGCCACCTGGCGTCGTTCAACGCCCTGGCGGGCCGCTGAGCCCGCGCTCGCCGGGTGGGGTCGACCAGGCCGGATCTAGGCTCGTGACGTGCGGATCCTTCTCGTGGAGGACGAACCGGAGTTGGCCCGATTCGTCCAGGACGCACTCGAGGCCGACGGCTACTGCGTGGTGCGGTGCGCCGACGGCGAACGAGCGCTGGTCATCGCCTGCGTCGAGGAGGTCGACCTCGTCGTCCTCGACCTGACCCTGCCGGGGGTCGACGGCTTGCAGGTGCTCGAGCGCCTGCGCCGCCGGCTCCCGGCGCTGCCGGTCATCATCGTCTCCGCCCGCGGCCAGGTAGAGGACAAGGTCCGCGGCCTCGACCTCGGTGCCGACGACTACCTCGTCAAGCCCTTCGCGCTGGCCGAGCTCTCGGCGCGCATCCGCTCGGCGCTGCGCGCACCCGACCAGGCCCGGTCGCACGTGCTCGAGGTCGGCGGGGTCAGCCTCGACCTGCGCGCCCACCAGGTGCAGCGCGACGGCGTCCAGGTGCACCTGACGGCGCGGGAGTTCCAGTTGCTGGCCCATCTCATGCGTCACGCCGACCAGGTGATCTCGCGCCACCAGCTGCTGCAGTCGGTGTGGGACCTCTCCCACGATCCCGGCACCAAGGTCGTCGAGGTCTACATCGGCCAGCTGCGTCGCAAGCTCGGACCCGACGGCGCCGAGCTCATCGAGACGGTGCGGCAGGCCGGGTATCGCTTCCGGGACGCCGTCCCGGCCGTTCGGGGCTAGCCGCCGCCATGCCGCGCTCCCTCCCTCGGCTCCTGCGGCGCACCCTGCCGCGCACCCTGCCGCGCACCCTGCCGCGCACCCTGTCGGCCCGGCTCGCGCTGGTCGCCGGGCTGCTGGCCTGCGTGAGCTCGGTGGCGTGCCTGGCCGTGGTGCAGCGCACGGCGACCCGCGAACTGGTCGACGACGTCGACGCCGACCTGGCCACCCAGGCGCGCGAGTGGGACGCGCTGGTGGCCACGATGCCGGTGCACGACCGCGACGACCTGATCGCCGTCGCCCGCGCCTACCTGGTGCAGCAGCACGAGCACCCCCTCTCCCAGCTCCAGGTCGTCCGGGTGGCCGGCGGGGGACCCGAGCTCAGCAACCAACCGACGCTGGCGCGCCGCTCCGCCGACGTCCTGGCCACCGCGCCCGAGGGCTACGCGGTGGCCTCGATCGACGGCGGCCGCGCCGAGGTCTACACCCGCACCGTGCGCGACGGCGATCGCGTGCTCGGCACGCTCCAGGTGGCCGACTGGCTCTCGCAGGTCGACGCCGCCCGCGCCACCCTGCGCGCCGAGGCGTTGGCCGTGGGCACGCCGCTCTCGCTCGGTGCGGCCGCACTCGTGGCACTGGCCGCGGTCGGGATGATGCGGCCCCTGCGCCGCATCTGCGACGTCGCCGGCCGGGTGGGGGAGGGCGAGTGGGACGCGCGGCCCCACGCCGGCCCGGCCGCCACGCGCGAGATCGCCGAGGTGACGGCGTCCCTGCAACGCATGCTCGACCGGGTGCAGAGCTCGTTCGAGGCCGAACGCCGCTTCGTGGCCGACGCCTCCCATGAGCTGCGGACGCCGTTGTCGGTGCTGCGCGCCCACACCGAGAGCGTGCGCCGCCGCACCGACGACCCGGACGTCGCCGACGAGCTCGGAACCGTGCTGCGGCGCATCGACGGCGTCGCGCGCCTCGTCGACGACCTGCTGACCCTCGCGGTGGCCGACGCCACCGGCACCGGCGCCGGATCCCGCACCGGCGCCGGATCCCGCACCGGCACCGCGCTGCTGGCCCCGGCGTCGATCGACATCGGCGATCTGGCCGCCGATCTCGCCCGCGACCTGCCGCTGCTGGGCGATCGTCGCTTCGTGGTGCGCGCCGAACCCGGCGTCCTGCACGCGGATCCGGTGCGCATCGACCAGGTGCTGCGCAACCTCACCGGCAACGCGGTGCGCCACACGGTGTCCGGCGGAACCGTGGAGGTGCGGTTCGCGACCGCGTCGGACGGGCGGTTGGAGATGGTGGTCGAGGACGACGGCGAGGGGGTGCATCCCGACCTCCTGCCCGCGGTCTTCGAGCGCTTCCGCTCGGGCCCGCCGGGGACGCCGCGCGGCGCCGGGCTCGGGTTGGCCATCTGCCGGGCCCTGGTCGAGGCCCACGGCGGCAGCATCGCGATGCACTCCCGGTGGGGGCAGGGCACGCGGGTGCGCGTGCTGCTCCCGGGGTGGTCGCCGGCACCGGTGCAGACCGGTCTTGCCAGCGCGGCTCCGGACGCCGATGCTGCCTGTGGTACGGAACGAGGGATTTCGTACCAAGGGGGAGTCTCATGTCGCACCGTCCCACCAGCCGTTCCACCAGCCGTCTCGCCGTCCGCCTCGGCGCGGCCGTCGCCGTCCTGATCACCGCCGCCGCGGGGACGCTCGTCCCCGGCGGATCCGCCCAGGGGGCGGTCGTCGACGACCAGATCAACTCCTTCTCGGCCGGCGCCCCCGATGAGACGCCGTTCGCCGCCGAGTGTCCCGTCGGGACGACGCCGCGGGGCGTGCGCGTCGTCTCGGTCGACGGGTTCAGCAACGACGTCCGCATGCTGTGCGAGAAGGACGGCGTCCTCCAGTCCGCGCCCGACGGCGCCTTCGTCGTCGACCGCGGCGTCTCCGAGGACATCGTGTGCGCGTCCGGCCAGCGGGTCGCCGGGCTCTACGCCCGCGTCGGCACGATCATCGACTCCATCGGCGTGCGCTGCGCCGACGCCGAGGACCAGCGCAGCGACGGGCCCATCTCGCTCGGACAGGGCGGCGGTCCCGACGGGCCGGTCGACTGCCCGCCGCTGTCGGTGCTGCGCGGACTGGCCGGCACGAAGTCCGCCGCGTACAGCGGCTCGACGCTGCAGGTGAACACGCTGCGCCGCGTGTGCAGCGACCTGACCGTGCTCACGAAGCTGACCCGCGGAGCGCTCCAGCTGCGCCCCAAGGCGAAGCTCGTGCTCGCCGCGACCGGGGAGCCCCTGGCCGGACGGCGCATCTCCTTCGGTCGCTGCTCGGCGACCACCAACGCGCAGGGCATCGCGACCTGCCCGTTCTACCTCGGTCTCGGCGCCGTCACGGCGTCCTACGCGGGCGACGCCCGCACCGAGCCCTCGAGCGCGCGCAGCTGACGCGCGCTCGTCCGGAGGGCAGGGGTGGACCGGGGGGTGCCCCTGCCATGAGGAGGAGGCCCGGCGTGCGCGCCGGGCCTCCGTCCTCCCCGTCGCTGTGAGTCGCCCGTGAGGAACGCCGAGAACCTCCCGGACCGATCGCGGAGAGGGCATCATCGATCCATGGACGAACGAGCTGTGCCCCGGCAGGCCGAGTGCTCACGACGCTGCCTCGTCGCCGGATCCGTGGGCCTCGGCCTGGCCGGGCCGGTCCTCATCGCCGCATCCGCCGAGGCGGCGGGGAAGGCCGTCATCGCGACCTCGAAGGTGCCGGTGGGCGGCGGTGTGGTCGTCGCCGACCGCGGCGTCGTGGTCACCCAGCCCAAGGCCGGACGCTTCCGGGTCTTCACCGCCGTCTGCACCCATGAGGGCTGCACGGTCGGCGAGGTCACCGACCAGCGGATCGTGTGCCCCTGCCACGGCAGCCAGTTCGCGATCGGCAGCGGCAAGCCGGTGGCGGGTCCGGCGCAGACCCCGCTGGCCAAGAAGGCCTTCACCATCAAGAAGGGCAAGATCTTCCTCGATTGACCTCGCGCCGGTCGAAGGTCGAGCCTGCCGCTCCCCGCCCCACTCGGCGGGGTCGACGCCGGTGGCTCGCACTAGAGTGACCCGACCGCCCGCATCACCGAGGAGTCTGTCCGTGGCCGAGCCGCTCACCGTCGTCGTCCTGGCTGCCGGAGGCGGCACCCGTATGCGGTCGAAGACGATGAAGGTGCTCCACCGCATCGGCGGCCGGTCGATGATCGGGCACGTCCTCGCCGCCGTCGCGGCCACAGAGCCGGCCCGGGTCGTCGCGGTGGTCGGCCACCAGCGCGAGCAGGTCGGACCCCACATCCTCGATCTGCTCCCGCAGGCCGTGCTGGCCGTGCAGGAGGAGCAGCTCGGCACCGGCCACGCCGTCCGGGTGGCGCTCGAGGCGCTCGCCGAGGTGCCCGGCGGCGCGCCGTCCGGCACGGTGCTCGTCGCCTACGGCGACACGCCCCTGCTCGAGGGGGCGTCGCTGCGCGCCTTCGCCGCCGACCACGAGGCCGGCCAGCGCGCGGTCAGCATCCTCTCGGGGATCGTCGAGGACCCCACCGGCTACGGGCGCATCGTGCGGGACGGCGAGGGCGAGGTCGCCGCGATCGTCGAGCAGAAGGACGCCACCCCCGAGCAACGCGAGATCCGCGAGATCAACTCCGGCATCCTCGCCTTCGACGCCGCCTTCCTCCTCGAGGCGATCCACCGGCTCGGCAACGACAACGCGGGCGGGGAGTACTACCTCACCGATCTCGTCGGTCTCGCCCGCGACGCCGGGCTCATCGTGGGCGCCTTCGTGCTCGACGACGTCGTGCAGACCGAGGGGGCCAACGACCGCGTGCAGCTGGCCGCGCTCGGCCGCGAGCTCAACGACCGCATCCTGCGCCGGTGGATGCGCGAGGGCGTCACGATCGTCGACCCCCAGACCACCTGGATCGACGCCGACGTCACCCTCGCCCGCGACGTCACCGTGCTGCCCGGCACGCAGCTGCTCGGCACCACCGTGGTGGCCGAGGACGCCGTCCTCGGCCCCGACACCACCCTCGCGGACTGCGAGGTGGGCGTCGCGGCGAGCGTCGTGCGCACCCACGCCCAGCTCGCCGTCATCGGCGACGCCGCGAGCATCGGGCCGTTCAGCTACCTGCGTCCCGGCACGGTGGTGGGTGCGGGCGGCAAGGTCGGTGCCTACGTGGAGACGAAGAACGCGCAGCTGGGCGCAGGTGCCAAGGTGCCGCACCTCTCCTACGTCGGCGATGCCGAGATCGGCGAGGGCGCGAACATCGGCGCCGGCACGATCGTGGCCAACTACGACGGCGTCGAGAAGCACCGCACGGTCGTGGGGCGCCACGCCAGGGTCGGCTCGAACAACACCCTCGTCGCGCCCGTGGTCATCGGCGACGGTGCGAGCACCGGGGGCGGCACCGTCGTGCGGGGCGAGGTGCCCTCGGGTGCGCTGGCCGTCAGTGCCGGACCCCTGCGGATCATCGCCGGGTGGGTGCGCCGTCGCCGGGAGGGCACCGCCCAGGCCGCGGCCGTCACCGAGCCCGCCGTTGCCTCGGCCGCGGAGCACCGTTCCAGCTGAGCGCCGGGCCCTGATCCCCTGATCCGTGCTCGTCAGTCGCGGTCGTCGTCGGGAAGGTCGTCGGGCAGGTCGTCGGTCGGGTCGGTCGGCAGCTCGAACGTGGTCGACTCCAGCACCTCGACGAAGCGGCTGAACCGTTCGCGGGCGCCTGGCCAGTCGAACTGGAACAGCGGATCGGGCACCCGCCAGCCCTCCCCGTAGTTGAGCCCGAGGAGCCGCTCGGGCTCGCGCGGCATGAGGAGCCGAGCACCCGCCACGAGCTGCTCGCGGACCGGGACGGCGTCCTCGCCCGGGAGGTCGCCGTAGGACCACGGCCACGCGAAGAGCCGGCCACCGGCCACCCAGGCCGGGAAGAGGTCGATCGTCGGGCCGTCGGGGGAGTCGACCTTCGCGACCCGGTGCAGCTCCTGAGGGCGGATGAGGTCGACGAGGATCTCCCGCGCCGCGAGCCAGGCCTGGGCGGCCGAGTCGTCGTCGTCGGCCTCGATGAGCACGCACAGGTCGACGTCGTCGTCGTGGGCGACCACGTTCCCCTCGCGCACCAGCCCCAGCAGGCTGCCCGAGGTGACGAACCAGGTGAACCCGCGTCGTTCGAGCTCGGCGCCGAGGTCGGCGACCCGCGACCACAGCGCTCCGGGGTCGAGGGTGTCGAGCCGCGGGTTGAAGCCGTGCGGGGTGATCGTCAGGTCGCCGAGGAGCTCGCGCACCTGCGCGTGGAACACCTCGAACTGCTCGGCGCGGCCGTTGCGGGTCATGAGGTCCTGGAGGCGGCGCAGCATCCGCAGGGTGTGCCAGGGGCGCTCGCGGAACCGGACGTCGAGCAGCACGCTCGCCTGGCGCCACGACCGGAACCGCTCGGTGGGCGGGACGGCGTCCAACCGCGCGCGGAGGTCGACGTACTCGGCGTGATCGAGGGTCTCGGGTGTGAGCTGCGCTACCCGGCGCCGGATGTGACGGTAGAGCTCACGCGGGGAATCGGGCACCGGCAGAGGGTAGCGGCTCGGGAGGGCCGCGAGTCGTGCCAGAATGCCGATCCGGGAAGCACCCCGCGAGGAGGCAGCACGTGACCGGAATGAAGAGGGCCACCGAGAAGAACCTGATGGTCTTCAGTGGTCGAGCCCACCCCGAACTCGCGGTGGAGGTCGCCGAGCTGCTCGGCACCGATCTCGTGCCGACCTCGGCCTACGAGTTCGCGAACTCCGAGATCTACGTGCGCTACGAGGAGTCCGTGCGCGGGTGCGACGCGTTCGTGATCCAGAGCCACACCGCTCCGATCAACGAGTGGATCATGGAGCACCTGATCATGGTCGACGCGCTCAAGCGCGCCAGCGCCAAGCGCATCACGGTGGTCATGCCCTTCTACGGCTACGCCCGCCAGGACAAGAAGCACCGTGGTCGTGAGCCCATCTCCGCGCGGCTGATGGCCGACCTGTTCAAGACCGCGGGCGCCGACCGGCTCATCTGCGTCGACCTGCACGCCGACCAGATCCAGGGCTACTTCGACGGGCCCGTCGACCACCTCATGGCGCTGCCCATCCTCACCGACTACGTGATGGAGAAGTACGGCAACCAGCCGCTCTGCGTGGTCTCCCCGGACGCCGGGCGCATCAAGGTCGCCGAGCGCTGGTCGGCCAAGCTCGGCGGCGCGCCGCTGGCCTTCATCCACAAGACCCGGCGCACCGACGTCGCGAACGAGGTCGTCGCCAACCGCGTGGTCGGCGAGGTCGCCGGCAAGGTGTGCGTGCTGACCGACGACATGATCGACACCGGCGGCACGATCGTGAAGGCGGCCGAGGCGCTGATGAACGACGGCGCCGCGGGCGTCATCATCGCCGCCACCCACGCGATCCTCTCCGACCCGGCCGTCGACCGGCTCAAGAACAGCCCGGCCACCGAGGTCATCGTCACCAACACCCTGCCGATCTCGGCCGAGCGCGAGTTCGACAAGCTCACCACCCTCTCGATCGCCCCGCTGGTGGCCCGCGCCATCCGCGAGGTCTTCGAGGACGGCTCGGTCACCTCCATGTTCGACGGCCACGCCTGATCGCGACCGCGAAGCGGGCGCGATCGTCGGTGGTCGAGCAGCGACCACGGCCGAGGTACGAGGCCGTGACGGAGCGTGTCGAGGCCCGGCGAGGTGCGCGGGGGCGGCGAGGGCCGCGAAGCGGGCGCGATCGTCGGTGGTCTCTCCCGCGACCACGCGCGAGGTACGAGCGCGTGACGGAGCGAGTCGGGGCCCGGTGAGGTGCGCGGGGGCGGGGAGTGCGACGTCCACCCGGACTTGAGGGGTGAAACCTGATGTTGTGGGGCGAAGCTTCGCCCATCAACATCAGGTTTCCCCGGCTGACCGGGGAAACCTGCCGCCCCCTCACGCCCCCAGATCGTCGAGCCAGTCCTCCCACTGCCGGCGCAGCACGGTCGGCAGGTCGCCGGCGAGCTGCTGGCGCAGCAGGTCGAGCTCGGACGGCGTGAGGCGCTGCGGCGGGGCGGCCCGGCCGACGACCTGGGCGAAGGCCTGGCCGCGGGCGGCCCAGGCCGGGGCCTCGCGCAGGTAGCGGGCGACGTAGGGCGCCGACAGCTCCGTGCGGCTGCTCGACCACAGGCCCGCCATCAGGGCGGCGAAGCGGCGGTTGTCGACCGCGGGGTCGGCCGCCGCCGCCCAGGCCCCGGCCTTGGCCTCGGGTGCGGGTCGCGCGGCCCGGGCGCGGGCGGCACCGAGATCGGCGACCACGCCGGGGGCGGCGAGGCGCTCGGCCTCGATGGCCTCCTCGTCGAGCTCGCCGAGCGAGGCGAGCCGCACCAGCAGCTGCCACCGCTCGGTCAGGGTCAGGTCGAGCGGTCCGACGCGGCCCTCGTCGAGGGCGCCGCGCAGCGCGCCGACCGCGCGGGTGCCGGCCGCCCACCCGGGCAGGAGCGCTCGCACCCGGTCGACGTCGTCCCCGGAGGCGGCGATGCCGTCGCCGCACGCTGCGGCCACGACCGCCAGGGCGTCCTCGACCTGGGCCGGTGGGACGTCGCGGTACAGCCCCGGCCCGGTCAGGCGGCGCACGATCGCGGCGGCCAGGGAGGCGTCGGCCTCGTGCGGGAGCTGATCGCGCACGAGGTCCAGCACGTCGGCCGCCGGCCCCTGGAGCAGGTCGCCCCAGAGCACGGCCCGCACGAGCGGGTCGTCGATGCGGGTGAGTCCGGCACGCAGATGGGAGAGCGAGACGTCGTCGTGGGCGACCTGCGCGTAGGTCTCGCCGTAGGCGTTCACGACGACAACCCGGCCGGCGAACTCCACCAGCGCCACCGGATCGTCGGCGAGGTCGACCATCCGCGAGCCCACCTCGCGCAGCTCGGTGTCGTAGGCGGTGACGGTGAAGCGGTGCGGCCGGGTGCCGCGGCGCCGCAGCACCGGGACGTCGTCGCCGCGGTGCACGATGATCGTGTCGAAGCCCGTGGTGCGCAGCCAGGCCTCGACCCACCCCCGCACGTCGCGCCCGGGAGCCGCCTCGGCGAACGCCTCGACGAGGTCGGGCAGGGTGGCGTTGCCGAACCGGAAGCGGGTCAGGTAGGCGTTGACGCCGGCCAGGAAGGTCTCGTCGCCCAGCCAGGTGACGAGCTGGCGCAGCACGGCGTTGCCCTTGGCGTAGGAGATCGCGTCGAAGATCGTGGCGGCGGCGTCGACGTCGGGCACGTCCTCGGGCCGGGCCGCCACCGGATGGGTCGAGCGACGGCGATCGGCGGCGTACGCGGCGGGCTTCTGGCCGAGCTCGAAACTGGCCTGGGCGCCGGCGTACCCGGCGGCGTCGGCGGCGACCCGGAAACCCATGTAGTCGGCGAAGGACTCCTGGAGCCAGGTGTCCTCCCACCATGTCATCGTGACCAGGTCGCCGAACCACATGTGCGACATCTCGTGGGCGATGATCTCGGCCCGCAGCAGTCGGTCGGCCGAGGACATCGCGCCGAGCGGCAGCAGTTCGTCGCGGTAGGTGACGCAGCCGGGCATCTCCTGGGCGCCCCAGTTGAGGCCGGGCACGAACACCTGGTCGTAGGAGTCGAAGGGATAGGGCTCGGTGAACAGGTCGGCGTAGTGCTCGTAGCACGCGAGCGTGATGCGCTGGAGCTCCTCGGCGTCGCGTGCGAGCGCCTCGCCCAGCGACGCCCGTGCGTACCAGCCGAACGGCATGCCGGCGTGCTCGAAGCGGTGGGCGGCGAACCGCCCGGCGGCCACCACGAACAGCGCGGTCGGGATCGGCGGGGTGGTCGTGAACGCCCAACGGCCGTCGCGCTGCTCGGCCGCGGTGGTCGTCGCCAACCCGTTCGCGAGCACCGTGACCCCGGGCTCGGCCCGCACCGCCAGGGTGATCGGGGCCTTGAGGTCGTTCTGGTCGAAGCAGCAGAACACCTTCTGCGCGATGTCCATCCCGCAGTAGGCGCCGAGGTAGACCTCGCCGTCGGCCGGATCGGTCATGCGGTGCATGCCGTCGCCGTCGCTGAGGTACGGCAGCCGCGCCTCGACCTCCACCCGGTGCGAGCCGCCGAGCCCGGTGAGATGCAGACGCCGTCCGTCGTACGCCGGGTCGGCGACGGCGACGCCGTCGACCACCACCCGCAGGTCCTGGGCCGCGGTGAGCTCCAGGAACGTGGACGGCGCGTGGGCGGTGAAGGTGACCACGGTGCGGCAGGCGAAGGTGTCGCCACGGGGATCGGTCAGATCGAGTGCGATGTCGTAGGCGACCTGGCTGACGGCGGCGGCCCGGACCCGGGCCTCGGCGAGAGTGAGCGACACGCCCCGACCGTAGCGCCCGGCCGGCGCACGCCCGCCGCCCGCTGCGGATTGGCTCCGGCGGAGGCTCGCCGGGTAGTCTTCTGCGGTTGCCTCGGCGAGGGAGCGTCACCCGCGCTCCGTGATCGACAGGGCGCGGCTCTCCTGCCTGCCGTCCCGATCCACCGGGCACGCACAGCTTCCGCTCATCACCGCAGTCCGAGGAGAGTCATGTCCGCCGAGAAGATCACCGCCGAGAAGCGCACCGAGTTCGGCAAGGGTGCGGCTCGCCGCATCCGCCGCGAGCACAAGGTGCCCGCCGTCGTCTACGCCCACGGCTCCGAGCCGATCCACCTGACCCTCCCGGGCCACGACACGATGATGGCGCTCAAGCACGGCGGCGCGAACGCCCTGCTCGAGATCGAGATCGACGGCCAGGTGCAGCTCGCGCTCACCAAGCAGGTCCAGGTCGACCCGGTCCGCCGCGTGCTCGAGCACGTCGACTTCGTCGCGGTCAAGCGCGGCGAGAAGGTCACCGTCGACGTCCCGGTCGTCGTCGTCGGCGAGGCCGCTCCGGAGACCCTGGTCGTCACCGAGAACGCCGCCGTGAGCGTCGAGGCCGAGGCCACCCACATCCCCGAGCAGATCGAGGTCTCGGTCGAGGGCGCCGAGGTCGGCACCCAGATCACCGCCGCCGACCTGACCCTGCCCGCCGGCGTCACGCTGCTCGCCGACGCCGAGCTGCTGGTCGTCAACGTCACCGCCGCCCCGACCGCCGAGGAGGTCGAGGCCGAGC
Source organism: Nocardioides fonticola (assembly GCF_039536805.1). NCBI lineage: Bacteria > Bacillati > Actinomycetota > Actinomycetes > Propionibacteriales > Nocardioidaceae > Nocardioides > Nocardioides fonticola. Next base: position 388,687 of record NZ_BAAAZH010000012.1, read on the forward strand.
TCGCCGAGGCCGAGGCCGAGGCCGGCATCGAGCGTGACGAGCCCGAGGCCGAGGCCGCCGACGAGGCGCCCGCCGAGGAGTCGACCGAGGAGTGACCGCCGACGCGGCGGTCTGGCTGGTGGTCGGGCTGGGGAACCCCGGCCCGACCTACGCCGGCCATCGGCACAACATCGGCTACCTCGTCACCGACGAGCTGGCCCGCCGGATGGGCAGCGGCTTCCGCGCCCACAAGTCCGGCCGCGCCGACGTCGTCGAGGGGCGCCTGGGCGCCCCCGGCGGCGCGGCGCCGCGCGTCGTCCTGGCGCGCGCCCGCTGCTACATGAACGAGTCGGGCGGCCCGGTGAAGGCGCTCGCGACCTTCTACAAGGTGCCGCCCGAGCGGGTCGTCGCCATCCACGACGAGCTCGACATCCCCTTCGACACGATGCGGGTCAAGCTCGGCGGCGGCGACAACGGCCACAACGGCCTGAAGTCGATGCGCTCCTCCCTCGGCACCGGCGACTTCCACCGGGTGCGGGTCGGTATCGGCCGCCCGCCCGGACGCCAGGAGGTCGCCGACTTCGTGCTGTCGAACTTCTCGACGACCGAGCGCAAGGCGCTGCCGTTCGTCGTCGACTCCGCCGCCGACGCGGTCGAGTCGCTCATCGTCGAGGGCCTCGAGCGCACCCAGCAGCGGTTCAATTCCTGACCGGCCGCGCCGTGCCCTAGGGTCGTGCTCCGTGAGCTTCGATCCCGGAACCCCGCCCGCCTCCGCCGACGATCACGTGCTGGCCGCCTGGCTCGCCGAGACCGCCGGACGCCGCCTGCTCGAGGTGCGCGGCGAGGGCCTGGAGGGCAAGGAGCTCAAGGACGCCGGCGACCGCGCCGCCCACGAGCTGCTGATGACCCTGCTGGCCGAGCACCGTCCCGACGACGCGGTGCTCTCGGAGGAGGGCAAGGACGACAAGGCGCGGCTGCACGCCTCGCGCGTGTGGATCGTCGACCCGCTCGACGGCACCCGCGAGTTCTCCGAGCCGCCCCGCGACGACTGGGCCGTGCACGTGGCCCTGTGGCAGGACGGCGAGCTGGTCGCCGGCGCCGTGGCGCAGCCGGCACTGGGGGAGACCTTCACGACCGCGCCCGCCCCCGTCGTCCCGCCGGGCACCGCCACGCGTCCGCGCATCGCCGTCTCCCGCAGCCGCCCGCCGGCGTTCGTCCAGGCTCTCGCCGAGCGTCTCGACGCCGAGCTGGTGCCGATGGGCTCGGCCGGGGTCAAGATGATGTCGGTCGTGCGCGACGTCGCCGACGCCTACGTGCACGCCGGCGGCCAGTACGAGTGGGATTCCGCCGCTCCGGTCGCGGTCGCCCGGGCCGCCGGCCTGTTCACCTCCCGCGTCGACGGCAGCGAACTGGTCTACAACCAGGACGACGTCTACCTGCCCGATCTCATCGTGTGCCGTCCCGAGCTGTCGGCCTCGATCCTGGCGTTCATCGCCGAGCACGGCACGGAGTGACCGCCGTCTTCCGACGCCGCACTCGACGCCGTCCCTGACGCTCCCGCCGAGCGCCGATCCCGTCCCCGGGATCGGCGCTCGCTGCATTTCCGGGCGGGGGCTGCTCGGGTGCCTCCTCAACCGCCTGCTCGGGTCCGTGACCCGGGTCACGCGGCGCCGTAGTCCGTTCGGGCCATGCCGGAGACGCCGACCGGGCCATCTTCTGGGCCTCTCACGCGAGGGGCGTCTTGAAACCCGCGGTTCGGCTTGACCCGAACACACGGTAAACACATTATTTCGACCACTTCGGTCCAGTTAATCGGGTTGGGCCGACTCTCGGGAAGTGCCGTCTTCGCGGACCTCCATGTCCGCCCGTCCCCTTCGAAGTGAGGCCCTCATGCGCACACGCCTGCGCATCCTCGGCGCCACTGCAGCCCTCTCCACGGTCGCGGTCGCCGTTCCCCTGCTCTCCCAGTCCGGCGCCGAGGCGGCGCACTTCACCGGCGGCAACCTCGTCGTCTACCGCGTGGGCGACGGGACCGCGGCGCTCACCAACGCGGCCGCGCCCGTCTACCTCGACGAGTACACCTCCGCGGGCGCGAAGGTGCAGTCCCTGGCCCTGCCGACCACCGCCAGCGGCGACTCCGCGGCACTCACGGCCGCCGGGCTGTCCCGCTCGGAGGGCCTCCTGGCCACCTCCGGCGACGGCAAGTTCCTCGCCGTCACCGGCTACGACGCGCCCGTCGGCACCCTCGGCCCCGCGGCCGGCACCGCGACCAGCTCCTCCCTCGCCAACACCGACACCACCACCGTGCCCCGCACTGTGGCGGTCGTCGACGGCGACGGCACCATCGACACCACCACCACGATCTCCGGCGCCACCGCTCCGAAGGTCGTGCGCTCGGCGGTCACCGACGGCAGCCGCGTCTGGGTCACCGGCGGCAACGGCGGCATCCAGACCACCCAGATCGGCTCCGGCACCGTCTCCACCGTCGCCGGCACCGCCGACTCCAACTTCAACGCCCTCTCGGTCCAGAACGGCCAGCTGTGGGCGAGCGGCGTCCTCACCAACCGCCTCGCCGCGGTCGGCACCGGGACGCCGTCCGGTAGCGCCACGCTGACCGACCTGCCGGGCCTGCCGAGCAACCTGCTCACCTACGGCTACGCGCTGCTCGACCTCACCACCGCCTCCTACGCCGGCACCGGGGTCGACACCCTCTACCTGGCCGACGCCAGCAACCGGGCCGGCACCCTCGACAAGTACAGCTACGACGGCACCACCTGGAAGCTCGTCGACTACATCGACGTGCCCGGCATCTCCGGCCTGGTGGCCGACAAGGACGGCGACGCCGTCAGCATCGCCGTCACCACGCCGTCCCAGCTGCTGCTGGTGACCGACCCGACCGGCGCCTCCACCACGGCGTTCGACCCGGCCGCCCCGGCCGTGCTGGCCACCGCGCCGACCAACTCCGAGTTCCGCGGTGTCGCGCTCGCGCCGACCGGCGTGCTCAACCCGGCGACCGACCTGCTCGCCGCCGGCAAGTACTCCGCCGGCGACAAGCGCATCGCCCGCACCGGCACCTGGAAGTCCATCAAGGCTGCGGCCGCACCCGGCAAGAAGGGCATCACCAGCGTCAAGAAGGGCTCGACGGCCACCATCAAGATCACCGGCTCCTCGGTCGTCCTCGGCTTCCTGACCGGCGCCTCGAACGGCAAGGTCCAGGTCGTCGTCGACGGCAAGGCCACCTCGTTCGACACCTACGCGGCCAAGGCCGGCACGCTCGCCAAGACCTTCAAGCTCACCGGCGGCGGTACCCACACGGTCGTGGTCAAGGTGCTCGGCACCAAGTCCGAGAAGAGCAAGGGCGTCGCGGTGTCCCTCGGCCTGGTGCAGGTGAAGTGATGACGACGCCGATCCTTCACCGCCAGCCCTCCAGCCCGAACAGGACCTCCGTCATGAAGCGTCGACTCCTCGCGGTCGCGGCCGCCTCCGGCCTGACCCTCGGTCTCGCGCTGGGCGGCACCGCCGCCCACGCCGACCCCGACAACACCAACCCGGGCACCCCGCCCGCCGGCAAGACCGCTGCTCAGATCTACGCCACGATCGGCGCGGACGCCTTCGCCGAGCTCACCAACAACCTCACGGTGCTCTACAACGCCAAGACCCCGACGCCGACCACGGTGCTGGCCTCCTACGACGCGGTGAACCCCAACACGGGTGTCGCGGGCGAGCAGATCACCACCAAGCCGGGCTGCTCGATCGCCCGTCCCAACGGTGCCAACGCCGGCATCAACGCCATCCTGCTCAACCAGAAGAGCGACGCCACCAAGGGCGGCGACGGCACGTCGTACTGCATCGACTGGGTGCGGGCCAGCCGTGGCCGCGGCACCGCGGCCGGCGAGGCGAACCTGACGTTCTACGCGCAGAGCCGTGACGCCGTCAGCTACGCCGTCCTGGGCAACGCCTACGCGCCCACCACCCCGCTCACCACCGCGCAGCTCAAGGACATCTTCGAGTGCACCACGCGCGACTGGAGCGAGGTCGGCGGTCAGCCCGGCGCCATCCACCTCTACCTGCCGCCGGACTCGGCGGCGACGCTGACCTTCTTCCTGCAGGCCATCGGCACCACCCTGACCAACGTGAAGGCCGGCTGCGCCGGTCTGCCCACGGTCTTCTCCGGCCAGCAGAACGACGGCACCAGCCTCAAGGGCGACCCCCAGGCGATCCTGCCGTACGCGGTCACCAAGTGGGCGGCGCAGGCCAACGAGCCCCTCGGCATCAAGGACCTGCGCGGCGGTGCGCACATCGGTCTGGTCAACACCACGACCGCGCCGACGACCACCTCGGTGCTGAACGGCAAGACCTACCAGGTGCTCAACCCGGCCTTCATCACCGGCACGAGCGCGTCCTTCGGCCGCTTCTTCTACAACGCGCTGCGCAACGACGCGCCGCAGGAGCTGAAGGACATCTTCAAGGCGGGCGGCTACCTGTGCCAGAACGCCAACGCGCTGCTGATCCCCTTCGGCAACACCCCGCTCGGCGACGACACCTCGCAGTCCCAGTACTGCGGCAAGCCGAACTGACCTGGCGGACGCCAGGGAATCGAGCCCCTCGGGGGGCGCAGGCCCTGCCCGGGCCGGTCGGGTGCGAACTGACCGGCCCGGGCACCACCCGCGTCGACGACGCGCAGATCCAGGAGTAGGACCACATGCGGATCGGGTGCATCCGAACCATCACCTCCACGCGCCGACGACGGCGCACCGCCAGCCTGGCCGGACTCGGCGTCCTGGCCGTGCTCACCGTCGCGGTGCCCGCCTCGGTGGACGCCGCGCCGGCCGGCGCGCCGGACCCCAGCGCGCGCACGACGATCGCCGGCGGCTCCGCTCGTGAGAGCGGCCCGGTCACGGTCGCCGCCCCCGGGGCCGGCGACGGCGCCACGGTGACGGTCAGCAAGACCAGCGACCTGGTCAACCAGACCGTCCAGGTGTCCTGGAAGGGCTTCCGGCCGAGCTCGGCGACGCTGCTGCAGAACTCCGGCGACTCCCTCGACGTCAACACCGAGAACCCGGTGCGTGTCTACCAGTGCCGCGGCGCCGACCCGTCGAGCTCGAGCGACTGCTACGGCTCGCCGGGCTTCCGCGGCATCGACGCGACCGACACCAGCCCCGCCGTCGACCCGGTGCCCGCCTTCACCTACCCGGGTCAGCAGGACGCCTACGACGCCACGCCCGACGGTCCGGCCAACTGGCAGGACAACGTCACCCGCGAGGACGGCACCGGCGAGGTGACGATCCAGCTGTTCACCAAGCGCGAGTCCGCCGCCCTGGCCTGCAACAGCACCAGCCCCTGCTCGGTCGTCGTGGTCCCGAACTACGGGCGAGCCGGCACCGGCAACGGCGCGACCGAGGACCAGATGGACGCGCCGTGGGCGTGGGCGCGACGCACCGTCGTCCCGCTCTCCTTCCTGCCGGTCGAGGACGCCTGCCCGCTCACCGGCGACAGCCTGCGCGTGGAGGGCAGCCCGTTCGCCGCCGACGCGCTCGCCAGCTGGCGCGCGAAGACCTGCACCCTGGCCTCCGACGCCGTGCGCGTCGACTACACCGCGATCGGCGAGCCGCAGACGCGCTCCGACCTCACCTCCGGCACGACCGACGTCGGCCTGGTCATCGACCCGCTCGACGCCGACGCGGCGGCGGACCGATCGGTCGTCTACGCCCCGCTCGCGGTGACCGGTCTCGTCGTGGCCTTCCAGATCGACGACGCCAACGGCAAGCCGGTCACCGACATGAAGCTCAATCCGCGGCTGGTGGCCAAGCTGATCACCGCCTCCTACCGCTCGGGCGGCAACCCGGCGGTCATCAACAACCCGGTCAACATCTTCCGCGACCCCGAGTTCCGTGCCCTCAACCCGGGGGTGGCCTGGCCGGGCGGCGCCCCGGGCAACCACCCGCTGCTGCTGGCCGACCTCTCCGACAGCACCCTGGCGCTCACCCGCTGGATCGAGGCCGACAAGGACGCCCGGGCGTTCCTGGCCGGCAAGCCCGACCCCTGGGGCATGACCGTCAACAGCAACTACAAGAACGTCTCGATGCCCTTCGCCTCCTACCCGGTGCTCGACCAGGCGATGTCGGAGACCTTCGAGCCGATCCAGGAGCTCGACGCGGTCGCGCGCCAGCTCTCCATCGCGCGGTTCCCCGGCGCCACCACCAGCGTCGAGGGCGGCGTCACGGTCGTCACCAAGCCCCCGCGGCAGAACCCCGGACGACGTGAGGTCATCGGCATCATCGACTCCGCCTCGGCGCACCGGTTCCTGCTCAACACCGCCTCGCTGGAGAACGCCTCGGGTGCCTACGTGAAGCCCACGACCGCGGGTCTGCTCGCCGGTATCGAGAACTCCACGGTCAACTCCGACGGCGTCACCCGGTCGGTCGACCCCACCGCCAAGGGCAAGGACATCTACCCCCTCGCGCTCCAGGTCAGCGGCGGATTCTCCACCGCCGCCGAGGAGTCGGAGCGCACGGAGATGGCGAACCTGCTCTCCTACGCGGCCTCGGCCGGGCAGGTCAACGGCGAGCAGGTCGGTCAGCTGCCGCTCGGCTACGCCCCGCTGCCGGCGAACCTGCGCAAGCAGACGCTGGCCGCACGCACCGCAGTCCTCAAGGGCGCGACGGCCACGCCGTCGCCGTCCGCCACCCCCACGGCCGAGACCTCGGCCACCCCGGATCCGTCGGGCGCACCCCCCGACGGCGGTGGCGGTGCTCCGCTCGCACCCGCGGAGCCCGCCACCGACTCCGGGACTCCCTCGAACGCACCCTCGCCGTCGGCTTCGAGCAGTCCGGCGACGGCGGCGCCCGAGATGATCTCGGTCGGATCGACGCCCGCGACGGGCCGGATGATGCTGCTGCCGGCCCTCGGCGTCCTGGCCCTGCTCATGCTCGTGGTCGGCCCGCTGTTGCTCTGGTTCTCCTCGACCGGACGGGGGCCGCAGTGGCTGCGACGCTGAACCTGCTGACCAAGCGGTCGGGAAGCTCCCGACCGACCCGACGCGGCGGGCCGGGCGACGCCCCGGAGCCCGCCTCGGGTGGGCGCACCTCACGTCGGCGCGCCGAGCCGCGGCCGCCCCGTCGGCTGCCGCGCTTCGAGCCGACGATGGCGAACCTGATCGCGGCCTCCCTGATCGGGCTGACGCTGCTCATCCTCGCCTTCGGCGGGTTCCTGCTCGGTGCCTCCAAGCTGAAGGCCTCCCGCGAACAGGACGTGCTCTACAGCCAGCTGACGAAGTCCCTCGGCGAGGCGACGGTGCCCGTCAGCGGCGCGATCCCGACCGGCACCCCGCTGGGCATCCTGGAGATCCCGAAGATCGGCGTCGAGCAGGTCTTCCTCGAGGGCAGCGCCTCGGAGCAGACGGCGGTCGGCCCGGGTCTGCGGCACGACTCCTCGCTTCCCGGCCAGGCGGGGCTGTCGGTGATCGTCGGCCGTCGTGCCACCTTCGGCGCGCCCTTCGCCGACCTCGACCGCCTCGAGCCCGGCGATCGCATCGAGGTGACCACCGGCCAGGGGGAGTTCACCTACGTCGTCGACCTCGTGCGCACCAGCGACGCTGCGCCGACCCAGATCCGCAAGGTCGACTCCCGGCTGACCCTCGTGACCTCCGACCCCGCGATCACGCCCAACCGCACGCTGACGGTCTCCGGCGTCCTGCAGGGCGAGGCCCAGCCCAAGGCCACCGGCACCGCCACCGTGGCCGCCGATGCCCCGGGGGAGGGCAGCTCCGGTCACCTCGTGGCCCTGCTGCTGTGGAGCCAGCTGCTCCTCCTGGTGGCCCTGACCGTGACGTGGGCGGCGACGAAGGTGCCCGGACGCGCGCTGTGGATCGGCGCCGTCCCGGTGCTGATCGCGCTGCTGTGGAACGTCTACACCAACCTCGCCTTCCTGCTGCCCAACACCTTGTGAGAGGCACTCCGATGACCCAGACCACCCAGACGAACGACCCGACCACCACGATCCCCGTCGCGCCGTCCCGCATCCCCGCGGGCCTCGAGGCGCGCCGGATCAGCGCCTGGTTCGGCGACCACCAGGTCCTCGAGGACGTCGACCTGGTGATGGCGCCCGGCGCCGTCACCGCCCTCATCGGCCCCTCGGGCTGCGGCAAGTCGACGTTCCTGCGCATCCTCAACCGCATGCACGAGCTCGTGCCGGGCGCCAGCCTGGCCGGCGAGGTGCTGCTCGAGGGCCAGGACATCTACGATCCGGCGCTGCGACCGATCGAGAGCCGACGCCGGATCGGCATGGTCTTCCAGAAGGCCAACCCCTTCCCGACGATGTCGATCTACGACAACGTGCTCGCCGGTCTCTCGCTCACCGGCAAGAAGCCGCGCCGTCCCAACGCCGAGACCGACGGCCTGGTCGAGCAGAGCCTGCGCTCCGCCGGCCTGTGGGAGGAGGTCAAGACGCGTCTGGCCAGCCCCGGTGCCTCGCTCTCGGGTGGTCAGCAGCAGCGTCTGTGCATCGCCCGCGCGCTCGCGGTGAACCCCGACGTCCTGCTGATGGACGAGCCCTGCTCGGCCCTCGACCCCACCTCGACGCGACGCGTCGAGGAGACCATCCGGCAGATCGCCGGCGAGGTGACGGTCGTGATCGTCACCCACAACATGCAGCAGGCGCACCGGGTCTCCGACCACTGCGCGTTCTTCCTCGCCGCCGAGGGCCGCCCCGGCCACATCGTCGAGCAGGGCCCGACCGAGGACATCTTCGAGCGGCCCCAGGACCAGCGCACCAACGACTACGTGAACGGCCGCTTCGGATGAGCACCGTCGACCCTGCCCTGCTCGTCGGGGCCGAGCGGGCGCGGCGCACGCTGGTCGTGCGTCCGACCCGTCAGGACGTCACGTTCGTGGCCGCCGTGCGCGGCGCCGCGATCTCCACGCTCGTGGTCATGGCCCTCATCGGCATCTTCCTGTTCATCGGCGCGTGGCCGGCGCTGGAGCAGCAGGGCTTCGGCTTCCTCACCACCACCGACTGGCTGCCGGAGTCCGGCACCTTCGGGATCGCCTCGCTGCTGTGGGGAACGGTGCTCGTCGGTCTCTTCGCGCTCGTCGTGGCGGTGCCGATCGGCTTCGGCGCGGCCCTGTTCATCAGCGAGTACGCGCCGGCGGCCATCAAGAAGCCGCTCGTCACGCTGGTCGACCTCATGGCCGCGGTGCCCGCGATCATCTACGCGCTGTGGGCCTTCATCTTCCTCCAGGAGCAGCTGCTCGGCGTCGCGCAGTGGATCGCCGTCCACTTCGGCGGGATCCTGCCGTTCCTGTCGGTGAAGACTCCGGACTCGCCGTCCAGCTACACCTCCTCGGCCTTCATCGCGGGCATCGCCACCGGCGTCGTCGTGGTGCCGACGGTCTGCTCGATCATGCGCGAGGTCTTCGCGCAGGCACCGCAGGGGGAGCGGGAGGGCGCCATCGCCCTCGGCGCGACCCGGTGGGGGATGATCCGCACGGTCGTCATCCCGTTCGGTCGCAGCGGCATCGTCGGCGGCATCATGCTCGGCCTCGGCCGGGCGCTCGGCGAGACGATCGTCGTCTACTCGATCATCGCCCCCGACTTCACCCTCACCACGCACCCGTTGCAGAGCGGCACGAACACCATCGCCGCCCACATCGCCTCGCGGTACTCCGAGAGCAACGGCATCGGCCTGGCCGGCCTCCTCGGCGCCGGCCTGGTGCTGTTCTTCTTCACCCTGATCATCAACACCCTGGCCGGCGTCGTCGTGCGACGCTCGCGCTCGGGTGCGGCCACGGAGATCTGATCGTCATGGCACTCGCACCGTCCTCCGTCGCACCGCCCCGTGCGGTGACCGACCCGCGGCTGGCGCCGCCGCCGTCGACCGACACCCGCCCGCGGGTGCGCACCGGCGGCATCACCCCCGAGGTCGTCAGCCACGTGGCGACCTCGCTCCTCGGATCACTGGCGCTGACGTGGCTCATCTACGAGAACCTCATCACCGTCAGCGGCACGATCGGGTTCTGGCTGGTCTGGTACGGCGTCTTCCTCGTGATGCTCGCCGCCGTCAGCGCGACCACGCTCGACCGGCAGGGCGTGATCGACCGGGTGGTCGCCGCGATCGTCACCACCTGCGGCCTGCTGCTCGTCGTCACCCTGGCCGGCATCGTGGTCTTCACGTTCGTGCGGGGCAAGGACGCCCTGGGCCACCCGAACTTCTACTCCGAGACCACCGCCTACATCGGCCCGGAGGCCCAGCTCGACCAGGGCGGCATCCTCGCCGCGATGGTGGGCACCGGGCAGCAGGTGCTCATCTCGGTGCTCATCAGCGTGCCGCTGGGCCTCATGACCGCGGTCTACCTCTCCGAGGTGGGCGGGCGCATCGCCAACGTCGTCCGCCGCGTCGTGGAGACCATGAGCGCGGTGCCGACGATCGTCGCCGGCCTGTTCATCTACTCGCTGCTCATCATCCAGCTCGGCGGCGAGCGCTCGGGCTTCGCGGCCTCGCTCGCCCTGTGCGTGAGCATGATCCCGGTCGTGTGCACCACGGCCGAGGTCGTGCTCCGACTGGTGCCGAACGGTCTGCGCGAGGCCTCGCTGGCGCTGGGCACCTCGCAGTGGCAGACGGTGCGCCGCGTCGTCCTGCCGACGGCCCGGCCGGGTCTGGTGACCGCCGTCCTGCTCGGCGTCGCCCGCGTCATCGGCGAGACCTCGCCGGTGCTGCTCGTGGCCGGCAACACCAGCGAGATGAACGCCGACCCGTTCCACGGCCCTCAGCTCTCGCTGCCGCTGTTCATCTTCACCCAGATGCGCCTGCCCTTCGACGTGGCGCTGCAGCGGGCCTTCGGCGCCGGTGTGGTGCTGCTGTTCCTCGTCGTCCTCTTCTTCTCCCTGGCCCGCATCATCGGCGGCCGCCCGCTGGGCCGCACCAGCCCGCGCAAGCAGCGCCGGCTCAACGCCCGCTTCGCCGAGGCCGCCCGTACCGACTCCGAAGGAGCCGCAGCATGATCCGCCGTCCCCGTCCCTCCGCCGCCGGCGAGCGCACCTGGCGGGCCCGTCTGGCCCGCGCCGTGCTCGGCGGCAGCGCGCTGGCCCTCGTCGCCCTCGGGGTCGCGCCCGTGTCGCCGTCCTACGCCGCCGACTACGTGCCGATCTCCGGCGCCGGCTCCACCTGGAGCCAGGTGGCGGTCGACGCCTGGCGCGCCGACGTGCGCGCCAGCGGCGTCGTCGTGAACTTCGCCGGTACGGGCTCCACCGACGGCCGTTCGCAGTACATCCAGGGCACGGTCGACTTCGCCAACACCGAGATCCCGTTCCAGAACCCGCCCGAGCCCGGGCAGCAGGCGGAGATCCCCGACCGCCCGTACGCCTACATCCCGATCGTCGCCGGCGGCACCTCGTTCATGTACAACCTGACCGTCGGTGGTCAGCGCGTGCGCGACCTGCGCCTGTCGGGGCCGACGCTCGCCAAGATCTTCACCGGCGAGATCACGCGGTGGAGCGACCCGGCGATCGAGAAGGACTACGGCAAGAAGCTGCCCGACATCCCGATCATCCCGGTCGTGCGCTCGGACGGCGCCGGCGCCTCGGCGCAGTTCACGAAGTACATGATCGACCAGACGCCGGACATCTACTGCCCCTTCATCCGCTCGAAGCTGAAGCTCTCGGGCAGCTCCTGCCCGAGCGTGTCGTTCTACCCGGCCTTCGGCAACTCCAAGGCGCAGGTGGGCTCCAACGGCGTCGCGAACTACGTCTCGGCCTCCTACGGCGCCGGCGCGATCGGCTACGTCGAGTACGCCTACGCCAAGCGCATCGACTTCCCCGTCGCCTCGCTGCTCAACAAGGGCGGCTACTTCGCCCAGCCCAACGCCGGCAACGTGGCCGTCGCCCTCACCGGCGCGACCGTCGACCCGAAGACGCTCGTGCAGAACCTCAAGGGCGTCTACAACAACCCCGACCCCCGCGCCTACCCGATGTCGAGCTACTCCTACATGGTCGCGCCGATCACGACCGACCCGCCGTTCAACGCCGACAAGGGCAAGACGCTCTCGACCTTCGTCAACTACTTCCTCTGCGCCGGACAGCAGAAGGCCGACATCCTCGGCTACTCGCCGTTGCCGAAGAACCTGGTCGAGGCCGGCTTCAAGCAGGTGCTGCGGATCCCGGGCCACGTCAACCCGCCCTCGATCGACGATTGCAACAACCCCGCGCTCAACATCCTCAAGTCCGCTCCGCAGCCGAACAAGTGCGACAAGCTCGGCGCCGACTGCACCACCACCAACTCCGGTGGCGGCTCCGGTGGCTCGACCGGCAGCGGCGGGACGACGACGTCCGGTGGCACCACCACCGGCGGCGGCACCGCGACGACCGGCGGCGGCACGGGCGATGCCCTGACCGGCGGCGGCACGGCGCCGGCCGCGGCCGATCCGCTCACCGGGGCGGGCGGCACGACGACCACGACCGACGGCACCACGCTGGCCTCCGGCACCCCGGGCCAGGTCGTGGAGGTCACGGGCAGCCGGTCGGGTCAGATGAAGGCGACGGCCTGGATCGCGGCACTCATGCTCGCCCTCACGGTGCTGGTGCCGCCGTTCCTCCTGCGGCGCCTGCAACGTCGCAGCTGACGCCGCCGACCCCCACCGGACGCCGATCCCGCCTCGTGCGGGGTCGGCGTCCGTGCTTGTCGGGGGTCTCCGGCCCTTCCGCGTCGGTGCTGGTGCCGCAACGTCCGCGGCCGGATCGTCCTGCCCGACCGCGAGGTCGCGATCGGCCCGGAATCCCTGTGTTCACCAGGGGTTCAGCGATTCGTTCCCACCCCGGGCCATGCCGGGGATCCGGTCGGATCAGGCGGCGTAGCCCCTTCGGGCTACGCGTGATCCACGTCGCTGCCGAGTTCGCCGAAGCACGCGGAGGCGTTCGCCGTCCGTTCACCTGCCGCGCACCGATCCGTTCCGGCGCGCTCCCCATAGTTACGGCGCATCCGGCACCCGCCGGAGGCACAGGTGCCGCCCGCGGACCTGGTGGATGCGACATCGGAACGGCCCGGATTGACCACCCTCCCTCTGCGTGACGACCAGCGCCTCGACGCTGAATCCGTGCGCCCTCGCCGGCTCTCCCGCAAGGCGACGGGCGTCGATGCCGTGTTCGAGCAGTCGGCCCGCGTCATCGGCGCCTCGATGCTCGTGATCACCGGCGGCGTCGGGCTCTTCCTGGGCTACCAGGCCAAGCCGACCTTCCAGACGTACGGCTGGAGCTTCTTCACCACCCAGGTCTGGCAGCCCGACACCAACACGGTCGGCATCGCCGCCGTGTTGGTCGGCACGTTCTCGGTGGCGCTTGTCGCGATGACGTTCGCGTTCCCGCTCTCCCTGCTCACCGCTCTGTTCATCAGCGAGTACGCGCCGGCACGGCTCAAGCCGACACTGGTGGCGATGGTCGACCTGATGGCGGCGGTTCCCTCCATCGTCTACGGCCTGTGGGGCTACCTGCTGGTGATGCCGCACGCCGGCGACTTCGCCGTGTGGATGCAAGCGCACTTCGGCTGGATCCCGCTCTTCGACGTGCGCGGCTCCGACCCGAACGCCGCCGTCATCGACCAGAGCCGCTACGTCTCGAGCGCCTTCTGCGCCGGCATCGCGGTGGCGATGATGGTGCTGCCGATGGCCTGCGCCGTCATGCGCCAGGTCTTCTCCCAGACTCCGGTGGGAGAGAAGGAGGCGGCCCTCGCTCTGGGCGCCACCCGCTGGGGCATGATCCGCAACGTCGTGCTGCCCTTCGGTCGTGGCGGCATCATCGGCGGCACCATGCTCGGCCTGGGTCGCGCGCTCGGCGAGACCATCGCCGTCGTCCTCATCCTCTCGCCGACCTTCGAGATCAAGCCGAATCTCCTCGAGATCGGCAATTCCACGGTCAGCTCGCTCATCGCAGGCCGTTTCGGCGAGGCCAACACCTCCCAGCTCTCCGCGCTGCTCGCTGCGGGCTTCGTGCTGTTCCTCATCACGCTGGTGATCAACACGTTGGCCGCCATCATCGTCAACCGCAGCCGCTCCGGCGCCGGGACGGACGCCTGATGACCGCCGTCGAGCCCGTCGTCCCGACCACCGGTTCCGCGGCGGAAGAGCCCGCCGAGGCCGTCGTGCCGCGGACCCACCTGCCGATCACAGACGACGACGCCCCGCCCCCGGTGCCGCGTGCCCGCCTCGGCAAGCCCACCTCGGAGGAGCGCTTCCAGCTGGCCGGCGCCTGGTTCGCCGCCGTGGGTCTGACCTGGGTCATCACCCAGCGCCTGCTCCCGATGGGAGCCCCGGGCTATGTGGTGGTGGTCTACTTCCTGAGCGGACTGCTCGCCACGGCCCTCATCGGCGCGATGAACGGCGGGGTCATCGAGATGAAGGACCGGCTCGCGGCCTCCGTCATCGTCGGCGGGGCGCTGACCGTCGGCGCGGCCCTCGTCAGCGTGATCGTCTTCGTCGTGATCCGCGGCTACGAGCCGTTGACCCACCTCAACTTCTTCACCTCCGACATGGCGGGTGTCGGCCCCAAGGATCCCTTCGACCGCGGCGGCATTCTGCACGCGATCACCGGCTCCCTCATCGAGCTGGGTCTGGCTCTGATCGTCACACTCCCGCTGGGTATCGGCACCGCGGTGTTCATGACCGAGGTCGGTGGGCGCTTCGCCCGTATCGTGCGCACCATCGTGGAGGCGATGACCGCACTGCCCTCGATCGTGGCCGGCCTGTTCGTCTACACGGTCTTCGTCATCGCCCTCGGCGGACCGAAGTCCGGTCTCGCCGCCGCCCTGGCGATCACCGTGATGATGCTGCCGATCGTCGCCCGCGCGGCCGATGTCGTGCTGCGCGTCGTCCCGGGTGGTCTGCGTGAGGCCAGCCTCGCGCTGGGTGCGAGCCGTTGGAAGACGGTGTGGCACGTCGTCCTGCCGACTGCCCGTCCGGGGCTGGCGACCGCCGTGATCCTCGGTGTCGCTCGCGGTGTCGGCGAGACCAGCCCCGTGCTCCTGACCTCCGGTGCCGCCAGCTTCATGGTCAAGGACCCTGTTTCGGGCGCGATGAACTCGCTGCCGCTGTTCATCTACTCCACCGTCCGCTCGGGCGAGCCCCAGGCCATCACGCGTGCGTTCGGTGCGGCCACCGTGCTGCTGATGCTCGTGCTGTTCCTGTTCGTGATCGCCCGGCTCCTGGCCCGTCCGCCGCGGACCAAGACCCGCAAGAGCCCGCTGCGTCGGCTCGTGCCCGCCCGGGGCTGGGACCTGCGCCGCGGCGACCCGCTCGTCGAGATCGGCCCCGTGCAGGCCGCCGACGAGAACGACTCCACCTACCGCCACACCCGCTCCGACTCCGAGGAAACCCGGTGAACCGCAGACTCTCCGTCGTCGTCCGCTGCCTCAGCGCCATCCTGGTCGCCCTGGGCTGCGTCGGCTCGCTGCCCGGCGCGGCCAACGCCGTCGCCTACGCCCAGATCGAGGGCACCGGCTCCACCTGGTCGGAGCTGATCGTCCAGCAGTGGATCGCCGACGTCGACGCCAACGGCATCAAGGTCGTCTACACCGGCGGCGGCTCCTCGAAGGGCCGCAAGGACTTCGCCCAGGGCTCCACCGACTTCGCGATCTCCGAGATCCCCTACCAGGGCGTCGACGAGCAGGGCAACGCCGACACCTCCAACGGTCGCGCCTTCGCCTACCTGCCGATCGTCGCCGGTGGCACCGCCTTCACCTACCAGCTCAAGGTCGGCAACGACCTGGTGCGCAACCTGCGCCTGTCGGGGGAGACGCTCGCCAAGATCTTCACCAACCAGATCACCAACTGGGACGACCCGGCGATCTCGAAGGACAACAACGGCCGGAAGTTCCCGAGTCTGCCGATCACCCCGGTCGTCCGTTCCGACGGCTCCGGCACCACCGCGCAGCTCACGACGTGGATGGACAGCCAGTATCCGAGCATCTGGCGGCCGTACTTCGGCAAGGCCGGCCTGACGTCGTACTACCCGAAGAAGCCCGGCACCCGCATGGTCAGTCAGGCCGGTTCGGACCAGGTCATGAACTTCGTGTCGTCGTCCTACGGCAACGGCACCATCGGCTACGTCGAGTACTCCTACCCGGTGAACAAGGACTACCCGGTCGTCAAGGTGCTCAACAAGGCCGGCTACTACGTCGAGCCGACGCAGTACAACACCGCGGTGGCGCTGACCAAGGCGACCTTCAACAAGGACAAGACGCAGAACCTCAGCCAGGTCTACGTCAACCCCGACCCGCGCGCGTACCCGATCTCGTCGTACTCGTACATGATCATCCCGACCGGGGCGAACGACCCGCGCATGACGACGGCGAAGCGCCAGACCCTCGCGGACTTCCTCTACTACTCCCTGTGTGCGGGCCAGACGAAGGCCGGACCCTACGGCTACTCGCCGCTGACGCTGAACCTCGTCAAGGAGGGCTTCTCCCAGATCGCCCTGCTCAAGAAGGCCGATCCCGCGGTCGACCTCACCGACCGCGACGTGCGCAGCTGCAACAACCCGACCTTCGACGGCAAGGACCCGAACAACAACAAGCTCGCGCAGATCGCGCCCCAGCCCGCCGCCTGCGACAAGCAGGGCGCCGGCCCGTGCGGCACGGCCACCGGTACCAACACGCCCTCGACCGACGGCGGCAGCGGCGGCACCGGCGGCAACGGGAGCACCGGCGGCACGGGCGGCACGGGCTCAGGCGATCCGACCACAGGTGGCGGCACCGGCACGACGGGAGGCGGCAGCGGCAACGCGCCGGCCGCCATCGACCCGGTCACCGGCGAGGCGATCACCCCCGTCTCGAGCACGACCGGCGGTGGTGAGGTCTACGCCGATCCGAGCACCGTGCTCTCGGCCGACCGCCCCGGAGACAAGAAGGCGTTCGGCTGGCTCTCGGGCTTCCTGCTCATCGGCCTCGTCCTGATCCCCGGCCTCTACGTCGCTGCCCTGCGTCGTCGTCCGACGGGTGGTGTCTGACGATGACGAACCTCGTGGCGCGGCTGCGCGCCTACCTGGCCGGACGCGACCGGCGCCCGCTCGTCGTCAGCCTGACGGCTCTGCTGCTCGCCGGGGTCGTCCTGGCGGTCTCGCCCGCGCAGGCGGGCACGCAGGCCGGGCGCGCCGGATCGGGCAAGCCCGCGTTCAGTGAGACGAAGACCCTCACCCGGCAGTTCGTGAACGCCGACGGGTCGACCTACTCCTTCCCGAGCAACAAGGTCACGGTCACCGCCGACCAGACCGAGAACCTCCGCGGCCGTCAGCGCATCCTGATCAGCTGGTCGGGTGCACACCCGAGCGCAGGCCGCGCGGTCAACCCCTACGGCGAGAACGGCCTCAACCAGGAGTACCCGGTCGTCATCCTCCAGTGCCGCGGCACCGACGACCCATCGCTCCCGGCGGCCAAGCAGCTCTCGCCGTCCACCTGCTTCACCACCTCCGTCGCCGAGCGCTCGCAGATCGCCCGCTCCGACAACGAGGCGATCTGGCAGAAGGACCTCCACGCCGACGACGCCGACCGCCAGCGGCTCTCGGGTCTCGACCCCTTCCCGTCGTCCGACACGTGCCCGACCGCCGACGTCGCGGGCTACAACACCCACCTGACGCCGTTCGTCGGCATCGGGTCGGACGCCAAGACCTACCCGGCCTGCGACGCCTCCAACATGCCGCCCGAGGCGGCGGTCGGCGCCGCCTTCCCGCCCGCCGAGCTCGCCGCCTACACCGACACCGACGGGTCGGGCTCGGTGCAGTTCGAGGTGCGCAGCGACGTCGAGAACGAGTCCCTCGGCTGCTCCGACAAGGTCGCCTGCTCCGTGGTCGTCATCCCGATCCAGGGTCTGAGCTGTGACAAGCCGGCGTCCCCGCCGACGGTGGCTGACCAGGCGTGCCGCAAGGGCGGTCGGTTCGCGCCGGGCTCGAGCAACTTCGCCGGTGACGGCATCGACCAGGCCGTCGGCCCGTCGCTGTGGTGGTCGGAGTCGAACTGGCGCAACCGCTTCACCATCCCGATCACCTTCGGTCTGCCGCCGAGCACCTGCGACGTGCTCGACCCGCGCGCCCCGACCGGCTTCTACGGCTCCGAGCTGCTCGCCCAGGCCGGGCTCCAGTGGGCGCCGGCGTACTGCCTGCGCAAGGACCGCTTCAAGTTCCAGCTCAACCAGATGTCCGACGCCGCCGGCTTCAACCTGATGCTCTCCGGCGAGGGTGCGGCGGCCGAGGTCTCCTCCGAACGGGACGCCGTCGGTGCCTCGGTGGCCTACGCCCCGACCGCCGTCACCGGCTTCGCTGTGGGCTACGTCATCGACAAGCCCGACAACGCCGGCGAGTTCACCAAGCTGCGGCTCAACGCCCGCCTGCTCGCCAAGCTCTACACCCAGAGCTATCTGGGCTCCGACCCCGGCCGCGGTCACCCGGGCATCGGGTCGAACCCGCTCGGCATCATGAACGATCCGGAGTTCATCAAGCTCAACCCGGGCCTGAGCCAGATCAGCCAGGAGGCCGGCGCGACCGTCCTCTCGCTGTCCAACGACTCCGACGTGATCAAGCAGATCACCGACTACATCGCCCACGACAAGGACGCCATGGCGTTCATCGACGGCAAGCCCGACCCGTGGGGCATGGTCGTCAACCCGTCGTACAAGGGCATCTCGCTCCCCGTGGAGTCCTGGCCGCAGCTCGACGAGTACATCCCGACCACGTCGAACACCTGCCGCGAGGCGAACCCGGCGGTCTACTTCAACCAGATCGCCGCTCCCGTCACGACCCTCGCCAAGGTCTCCGCCGCCCTGCTCGACGGGTGGCCGAACGTTCAGACGCGTTGCGACTTCGACCAGTCCACCCAGCTCTACAAGCTGGGTCGCATCGACCGGCAGAACTTCGGCTCCCGCTTCATGCTGGGTGTGGTCAGCCTCGGTGACGCCGCCCGCTACGGTCTGCGCACCGCCGCTCTTCAGACCAAGGACGGCGACTACGTCGCGCCGTCGGAGAGCTCGCTGGGCTCGGCCGTGAAGCTGATGAAGCAGAAGTCCGGCTCGCTCAGCCCCTACGTGCTCGACCAGGCCGACGTCAAGAAGTCCTCCTCGGCCTACCCCGGCACGATGGTCGTCTACACGGCGTCGAAGACCTCCGGCGCCAAGGCCGAGGACGCCGCCAAGGTCGCGCAGTTCATCAAGATCTCCACCACCGAGGGCCAGCGCCCGGGCTCCGGGAACGGTGAGCTCCCCGGCGGCTTCCTCCCGATCCGCTCGTCCGGTCCGACCGCGGCGCTCTACGCCACGGCGCAGAAGGCCGCAGCCGCTGTGCTCGCGCAGAAGGGTGACGGCTCCGACGGCGGCTCGGACGGTTCCGGCGGCGACTCCGGGAACGGCGGCACCAGCACCGGCGGCGTGAGCACCGGCGGCGGTGTGCCCACCACGCCCGGTGGCGACTCGCCCAGCACCGACCCCAGCGCGGCGCCGTCGTCCTCGCCGAGCGGGTCGGCCGCGCCGGTGACGATGCCCGACACCACCGAGGTGAGCTCGCGGATGGCCAGCGGCCTGCTGCCGAGCCTGCTCATCATCGGTCTGCTCGGCGTCGCCGTCGCCAGCGGCGTCCGGTTCTTCATGCAGCCCGCCCGTCCGCACTCGCCGGGAGCCGCCGCGTGAGCGCCCCGACCCTCGACCCGCAGGTCACGCCGCCGCCGGCTCCCGAGCCGCGTCGGCGGGGGAGCGGCCGCTTAGGCCAGTCGGTCGTGCGCCTGCGCGACCGCGTGCTCGAGCGGCTCACGTCGCGGCCGCGTCCGGTCAGCCCGTCGGAGGAGCCCGCGTTCGTGCTCTCCTCGGCGTTCACGATGATCGCCGTGGTCTGCCTGTGGGCAGTCGCGCAGCTGCTGTTCTTCTCCGACCTCTCCCAGAGCCGTGCCCAGGATCTCCTCTACCGGGAGTTCCGCACCGCGGTGGCGAGCGGGACGGCGTCCCTTGGGCCGGTCTCGGAGGTCGACTCGCCGGTCGCGCTGCTGCGCATCCCCGCGATCGGCCTCGAGCAGGTCGTCGTCGAGGGCACCGCGTCCGGCGACACCCAGCTCGGCCCCGGCCACCAGCGCACCACGGTGCTGCCGGGCCAGGTCGGCACGTCGGTCGTGATGGGCCGGGCTGCCACCTACGGCGCGCCGTTCGCCGACATCACCGCGCTGAAGCCCGGCGACACGATCGAGGCGGTCACCGGCCAGGGCACGGTCGAGTTCAAGGTGCTCGACATCCGCCGTGCCGGCGACCCCTATCCCCAGCCGCGCGCCGCCACCGCGGCCCGGCTGACCCTGGTGACGGCGGAGGGCTCCGGCTCGCTGTCGTCGCTGACGCCCGACCGGGCCGTCTACGTCGACGCCGAAGCCGCCAAGGGCTTCCCGGCGCCGGCGGGACTGCCCACGGTGCTCCCCGAGTCGGAGCAGGTCATGGCCCACGACACGAGCGGTCTCCCGCTCCTGGCGCTGTGCCTGGCCCTGCTCCTGGCGACGACGCTCGGCGTCGTCGCCGCCCGCCAGCGCTACTCCGCAGCGCTGGTCTGGGTGGTGACCCTTCCTGTGGTCATCGCCCTGTCCTGGGCCACGACCGACGTGGCCGCGCGGCTGCTGCCGAACCTCATGTGAACCCAGCCGCACCTCGCCACACCCACCTCTAGGAAGCGAAGTTCGAGATGACCCACAGCATGACCCGTCGGTACCGGCTGGGTGCCCACGTGGCGGCCGCCGCCCTCGCCGGCTCCGCCCTCGCGTTCGTCGCCGCCCCGGCCCACGCTGCCGAGGCCGACGACCCGTCCTTCACCCCCGTCGCCAGCGACCTGATCGGTGTCGGCTCCGACACCACCCAGATCTCGATGCACAAGGCGGCCGAGGGCTACAACGCCACCGCCACCGGCTTCAAGGTCGCCTCGTTCGCCGCCACCGGCGGTGGCCAGATCACCCTGCCGAGCGGCGCGATCAACCGCCCGAACGGCTCGGGTGCCGGCAAGGCGCTCCTCTACGGCTCGGGCAACAACGCCGACGTCGACTTCGCCCGGTCCTCCTCGACCCTGAGCAGCACCGAGATCTCGGCCGGTCTCCAGCAGTTCCCGTTCGCCGTCGACACCCTGGTGATGGCGGTCTCGAACAACGTGGCCTCCAACGCGCCGACCTCGCTCACCAAGGAGCAGGTCGTCTCGATCTACAAGGGCGACGTCACCAACTGGTCGCAGGTCGGTGGCAAGGACGGCGTCATCCAGCCCTACATCCCGCAGGCCGGTTCGGGCACCCGCAGCTTCTTCGTCTCCCAGCTCACCGCCGCCAACGGCGGTGTCGCGGTCACCCTCGGCGCCAACGTCAAGGAGGCGCAGGAGCACGACGACACCCTCATCAAGGGCGACCCGAACGCGATCGCGCCGTTCTCCAAGGGCCGCGGCGAGCTCCTCGGCACCACCCTGCGCTACGAGGACGGCACCTTCATCTTCAAGCGCGCCGTCTACAACGTCGTCCGCGGCGGTACCCAGGGCAACGCCGACGTCCAGGCGTTCTTCGGCCCGAACGGCTACCTCTGCTCCAACGCCGCCAAGGACCTGATCAAGGCCGGCGGCCTCGAGCAGATGGCGACCTCGGCCGGCGGCGGCGTGTGCGGTGAGGTCACCCAGCAGGCGGTCACCAACTACACGACCAACCAGTCCGTGGCCACCACCACCGACCTGTCCTTCGCCTCCACCAAGGCCGGCGAGGTCACGCTGACCGCTGCCGTCACCGCGGCCAACTCGCCGTCGGGCACCGTCACCTTCACCGAGGGCAGCACGATCGTCGCCGCCGCCGTCCCGCTCTCCTCGGGCCAGGCCGTCGCGACCTTCGAGGCGACCCCCGGCGAGCACACCTACACCGCCACCTTCACCCCGGACTCCGCCGCGGCGTTCCAGAGCTCCTCGGACGACGTCACCGGCGTCGTCGTCGCCGGCTCGAAGCTCACCACGGCGTTCCCGGCCTCGGTGAAGGCCGGCAAGAAGGTCACCGGCACCGTCACCGTGGCGGGCGTCGACACCGACGCCGTCCCGACCGGCAAGGTCACCGTGAAGGTCGGCTCCAAGACCGTCGCCACCGGCACCCTCGCCGGCGGCAAGGTCAAGCTGAGCCTCGGCAAGATCACCAAGAAGACCACCTTCGTCATCACCTACTCCGGTGACGACGCGGTGGCGGGCGCGACCAAGAAGGTCGTCGTCAAGGTCACCAAGAAGTGACCCAGCCCCACTGAGGAGGGCCCCGCCCCGGCCGCGATCCGGCCGGGGCGGGGCCGCCCCACAGCATCACCCGCCCCACAGCATCACCCGCACCACAGCATCACCCGCACCACAGCATCACCCGCACCACCGATAGACCACCCGCAGCACCACCAGCAGAAACGGACCGAGCATGACCGCCGACGTCACCACCACCCTCCCGCCCGTGCCCGCCGGCTCCGGCGCGACCGGTCTCGCCGAGCTCCAGGCGCGCGACATCACCGCGTGGTTCGGCGACCGCAAGGTGCTCGACCGGGTCTCGCTCACCATGCCCGCCGGCGGCATCACCGCCCTCATCGGTCCGTCCGGCTGCGGCAAGTCGACCTTCCTGCGCATCCTCAACCGCATGCACGAGCTGGTGCCCTCGGCCCAGCTGGCCGGCGAGGTGCTGCTCGACGGCGAGGACATCTACGACCCCGCCAAGCGCCTCATCGACGCTCGGCGCAGCATCGGCATGGTCTTCCAGAAGCCCAACCCGTTCCCCGCGATGTCCATCCGCGAGAACGTGCTCGCCGGTCTCAAGCTCACCGGCACCAAAGCCGACCGGTCCACCAAGGACGAGCTCGTCGAGTCCTGCCTGCGCAAGGGCGGCCTGTGGACCGAGGTCAAGGACCGTCTCGACGCCCCCGGCGGCGGACTCTCGGGCGGCCAGCAGCAGCGTCTGTGCATCGCGCGGTCGCTGGCGATCAAGCCGCGCGTGCTCCTCATGGACGAGCCGTGCTCGGCCCTCGACCCGACCTCGACGCGCGTGATCGAGGAGACCATGCTGGAATTGGCCCAGGAGGTGACCATCGTGATCGTCACGCACAACATGCAGCAGGCGGCGCGCGTGTCCTCCGAGTGCGCCTTCTTCCTGGCCGCCCACGGTCAGCCGGGTGTCATCGTCGAGCACGGTGAGACCCGCGCGATGTTCGAGAACCCCCAGGACCAGCGCACCAGCGACTACGTGCACGGCCGGTTCGGCTGAGCGTGCCGCCCACCCGCCGTCGACGCCGCAGCCGCCGTCCTTACCAGGGGTGGCTCAGCCCGCGTACCGTCACGGTGTTCGTGGGGGCGCTGCTCACGGTGTCGGCGATCGCCTACGGGCTCTCCCTGCTCTACGCCCCGCGCCCGGCGCTCGACCTCACCCCGGCTGCCGACTACGTCGCGGCCCCGCCGCCGGTGGCGGTCGGGTCGCGGGGCGGCGAGGTCTCGCGCACCGCGACCCGGGGCCGCTCGGTGGTCGACGAGGCCTGGCTGGAGCGCACGGCCGCGAGTGCGGGCATCCCGCTGCCGGCGATGCGCGCCTACGCGACCGCCCAGGTGAGCGACGTCGGGGGCTGCGAGGTGGGGTGGACGACGCTGGCCGGCATCGGCTGGGTCGAGTCCCACCACGGCACGATCGACGGCCGCACCCTGGGGGAGGACGGGCGGCCCACTCCGCCGATCATCGGGCCCGCGCTCGACGGCACCCACGGCTTCGCCCGCATCCGCTCGACCCCGGAGTCGCAGGCCTGGCATGGCGACGCCCAGTGGGAGCACGCGGTCGGCCCGATGCAGTTCCTGCGCTCCTCCTGGGACCGCTTCGCCACCGACGGCGACGGTGACGGGGTGGCCGACCCGCAGGACATCGACGACGCCGCCGCCACCACCGCCCGCTACCTGTGCGCCGACGGCTACGACCTCGGCACCGGCGACGGGTGGGCCCGGGCGATCTTCTCCTACAACCACTCCCAGGCCTACGTCGACGAGGTCTACGCCGCCGCCACGGCCTACGCCGAGCGCACCGCGGGCTGACCCGCCTGCGCAGGATCGCTCGAGGATCCGCAGCCGTCCCGCCGGACGGCGGCGGAGCACCCCATGTGCCTCCGTCGCCGCCCCGGCGGCTCAGAACATCGTGGCGGCCTTCTCCAGCACCACGCGGATGATCTGCTCCATCTCGTCGAACTGCTCCTGGCCGCAGATGAGCGGCGGCGCCAGCTGGATGACCGGGTCGCCCCGGTCGTCGGCGCGGCAGTAGAGGCCCTCGGCGAAGAGCGCCTTGGAGACGAATCCGTAGAGGATCCGCTCGGACTCCTCGGCGCTGAAGGACTCCTTGGTCGCCTTGTCCTTCACCAGCTCGATGCCGTAGAAGTACCCGGCGCCGCGGACGTCGCCGACGATCGGCAGGTCGAGCAGCTTC
Source organism: Nocardioides fonticola (assembly GCF_039536805.1). Lineage (NCBI taxonomy): Bacteria > Bacillati > Actinomycetota > Actinomycetes > Propionibacteriales > Nocardioidaceae > Nocardioides > Nocardioides fonticola. The sequence goes on from NZ_BAAAZH010000012.1 coordinate 413,096, forward strand.
TCCAGGGTGGCGCGGAAGGCGGGCTCCTGGTGCTGCACGTGCTCGAGCACCTTCTCGGTGCGGAAGATCTCCAGGTTCTTCAGCGCCACCGCGCAGGAGACCGGGTGGCCGCCGAAGGTGTAGCCGTGCGCGAAGAAGTCGGTGCCGTGCAGGAACGGCTCCATGAGCCGGTCGGTGGTGATCATCGCGCCGAGCGGGCTGTAGCCCGAGGTGAGCCCCTTGGCGCTGGTGATGATGTCGGGCTGGTAGTCGTAGCGCTCCGCGCCGAACATCGTGCCGAGCCGGCCGTAGGCGCAGATCACCTCGTCGGAGACCAGCAGGACGTCGTACTCGTCGCAGATCTCGCGCACCCGCTGCCAGTAGCCCGGGGGCGGCGGGAAGCATCCGCCGGCGTTCTGCACGGGCTCGAGGAACACGGCCGCCACGGTCTCGGGGCCCTCGTTCTCGATGGCGACCGCGATCTGGTCGGCGGCCCAGCGGCCGAACGCCTCGGGATCGTCGCCGTGGATCGGGGCCCGGTAGATGTTGGTGTTCGGCACCCGGAAGGTCGAGGGCACGAGCGGCTCGAACTGGGCCTTCAGGCCCGGCAGACCGGTGATCGACAGGGCGCCGTGGGTGGTGCCGTGGTAGGCGATCGCCCGGCTGATGACCTTGTGCTTCATCGGCTTGCCGGTGAGCTTGAAGTAGTTCTTGGCCAGCTTCCACGCCGATTCGACGGCCTCGCCGCCGCCGGTGGTGAAGAAGACCCGGTTGAGGTCGCCGGGCGCGAGGTCGGCCAGCGTCTCGGCGAGCTCGATGGCCGCGGGGTGGGCGTAGGACCACAGCGGGTGGAACGCCATCTCGCGGGCCTGGGCGGCGCCGGCCTCGGCGAGGTCGGCCCGGCCGTGGCCGAGCTGGTTGACGAAGAGCCCGGCCAGGCCGTCGAGGTAGCGCTTGCCGGCGGCGTCCCAGATGTAGGCGCCCTCGCCGCGCACGATGACGGGCACGTCGCCGTGCTCGTAGGACCCGTGGCGGGTGAAGTGCATCCACAGGTGGTCCTTGGCGGCGGTCTGCTGGCGCTGATGGTCATGAGCCATGACTCCATGGTGCGCGGTGAACCGCTGTCGAGTCCAGTCCGTGACGAAGGATTTCGTTGCAGTCATGTGAATCCATTGCGAAATCAGTGGTCCGTCCATGGACGCCGTGCGTCCTGCTGATTACGCTCGCGCCATGGCTGACCAGACCTTCTCCAACGTCGTCGACGGCCGCCTGGTGCCGTCGGCCTCCGGTGCGACCTACGACGTGATCGACCCGACCACCGGCGCGGTCTACGCGCAGGCGCCGATGTCGGGGCAGGAGGACGTCGACCGGGCCTACGCCGCCGCCGACCGGGCGTTCGAGACCTGGGGCCGGACGACGCCGAAGGAGCGCGCCACCGCGCTGCTGCGACTCGCCGACGCGATCGACGCGCGCGCCGAGGAGCTCAACGCCGTCGAGTGCCGCGACACCGGCAAGCCCCTGGCGCTGACCATGTCGGAGGAGATGCCCTACGCCTCCGACCACTTCCGCTTCTTCGCCGGCGCCTGCCGGGTGATGGAGGGTCGTGCGGCCGGCGAGTACATGACCGACATGACCTCCTTCATCCGCCGCGAGCCCATCGGCGTCGTCGGCCAGGTCACGCCGTGGAACTACCCGCTGCTCATGATGATCTGGAAGGTCGCCCCGGCCATCGCCGCCGGCAACACCGTGGTGCTCAAGCCCAGCGACACCACCCCGGCCAGCTCCACCCTCCTGGCCGAGATCGCCCAGGAGTTCCTGCCGCCCGGCGTCCTCAACGTCGTCTGCGGCGACCGCGACACCGGCCGTGCGCTGGTCTCCCACCCGACCCCGCAGATGGTCGCCATCACCGGCTCGGTGCGCGCCGGCATGGAGGTCGCCGGCGCCGCGGCGACCGACCTCAAGCGGGTGCACCTCGAGCTCGGCGGCAAGGCGCCGGTCATCGTCTTCGACGACGCCGACCTCGCCGGCGCCGCCACCTCGATCGCCGAGGCCGGGCTGTTCAACGCCGGCCAGGACTGCACCGCCGCCACCCGCGTGCTGGTCGCCGACGGCGTGCACGACGAGTTCGTCGCCGCCCTCGCCGAGGCCGCAGCCGCGCTCAAGACCGGCATGCCCGACGACGAGGACACCTACTACGGCCCGCTCAACAACGCCGACCAGCTCGCCCGGGTCGCCGGCATGGTCGACCGGCTGCCCGACCACGCCGAGGTGCGCACCGGCGGCACCCGGGTCGGCGACGCCGGCTACTTCTACGCGCCCACCGTGCTCTCGGGGTTGCGTCAGGACGACGAGCAGATCCAGACCGAGATCTTCGGCCCCGTCATGACCGTGCAGACCTTCGCCGACGAGGCCGAGGCGCTCCGGTTCGCCAACGGCGTCCAGTACGGGCTCTCCTCGAGCGTCTGGACCGCCGACCACGCCCGCGCCATGCGGATGTCGGCGCGCCTCGACTTCGGCGTCGTCTGGATCAACACCCACATCCCGTTCGTCTCCGAGATGCCGCACGGCGGGTTCAAGCACTCCGGCTACGGCAAGGACCTCTCCATGTACGGGCTGGAGGACTACACCAGAATCAAGCACGTCATGAGTTCCATCGGCTGAGCGCCGCGATACCAGCGCCCTGCCGGCGTTGTCGGCGCTCGACGGCCCGCTCCGCTCCACGGCCGCCTTCGCGCCTCCGCCTTGGCATGGCACCGGTCTCCCGACGCTCCGCTCGATGGCCCGAATCGTCGATCACGGCCGAGAGCTGCCGCCGCCCCGCACCCACCAGTCGCCTGAGGAGTTCCATCCATGCGCATCCTGTTGATCGGCGCCGGCGGCGTCGGTGCCGCGTTCGCCGCCATCGCCGCCCGCCGCGACTTCTTCGAGACGATCGTCGTCGCCGACTACGACCCCGCGCGGGCCGAGCGGGCGGCCGCCATCGATCCGCGCTACGTCGCCGACCGCGTCGACGCCTCGTCGTCCGAGGCGGTGGCCGCGCTGTGTCGCGAGCACCGCATCACCCACGTCATGAACGCCGTCGACCCGGTCTTCACGATGGCGATCTTCGACGGCGCCTTCGCCGCCGGGGCCGACTACCTCGACATGGCGATGTCGCTCTCGAAGCCCCACCCCGAGCGGCCCTACGAGCTGCCGGGCGTCAAGCTCGGCGACGAGCAGTTCGCGGTCGCGGGGGAGTGGGAGGCGGCCGGCCGCCTGGCGCTGCTCGGCATCGGCGTCGAGCCCGGCCTCTCCGACGTCTTCGCCCGCTACGCCGCCGACCACCTCTTCAGCGAGATCGACGAGCTCGGCACCCGCGACGGCGCCAACCTCGTCGTGCGCGACGAGAGCGGCGCGGAGATCTTCGCGCCGTCCTTCTCGATGTGGACCACCATCGAGGAGTGCCTCAACCCGCCGGTGGTCTGGCAGGACGGCGCCTGGCACACCACCGCCCCCTTCTCCGAGCCGGAGGTCTTCGACTTCCCCGAGGGCATCGGGCCGGTCGAGTGCGTCAACGTGGAGCACGAGGAGGTGCTCCTCATGCCCCGGTGGATCGACTGCAAGCGCGCCACCTTCAAGTACGGGCTGGGCGAGGAGATGATCACCATCCTCAAGGTGCTCCACCAGCTCGGCCTCGACCGCACCGACAAGGTGCGGGTCAAGGGCGTGGAGGTCTCCCCGCGCGACGTCGTCGCCGCTGTGCTGCCCGACCCGGCGACCATCGGCCCCCGGATGACCGGCAAGACCTGCGCCGGGCTGTGGGTGACCGGTCGCGGCACGGACGGCGAGCCGCGGTCGACCTACCTCTACCACGTGGTCGACAACGAGTGGACCATGCGCGAGTACGGCCACCAGTGCGTCGTGTGGCAGACCGCGATCAACCCGGTCGTCGCCCTCGAACTCCTCGCCACCGGGGTCTGGAGCGGCGCCGGCGTGCTCGGCCCGGAGGCCTTCGACGCCGTCCCGTTCCTCGACCTGCTCACCGCCTACGGCAGCCCGTGGGGGATCAAGGAGCTCTGAGGATCGCGCACCCGGACGCCGTGGGGTACCGGTCGGCGTTCGGGTGCGGGGGTCTCGCGGCTCGCTGCGCTCGCACCTCGACCACCGGGAGCGCTCGCTGCACTCGCACCACCACGACCACCCGTTCCGGTACCTCGGCCGGTGGTCGAGGTGCGAGGAGCGCCAGCGACGAGCCGCGAGACCCGGTGAGCCGGACGCCGTCCGGTCCCGGAGCCGGACGCCCTCAGGCCCGGCGCTCGCCGAGCACCCGGAACGGCAACCCGTCGACGGGGCGCACGAGGCCGTACCGGGCGACGTCGACGCGTTGGCCCGAGCGCAGCAGCGGATCGGCGGCGACCACGCAGCGGTCCTGGGCGTTGACCAGCACGACGTCGGCGGCGGCCCCGGCGTCGACGACGTCGCGCATGAGGTCCTCGAAGGTGGCCAGCAGGGTGTCGGCGCCGACGAGCCCGATGAGCCGCCCGTCCTGCATCACCGGCGCGGTGGCGGTCAGCACGTACTCGTCGGTGCAGACGTAGTCGACGTAGGGGCCGGCGACGTGCCGCTGCCCGGTGGCCAGCGGCGTCTGGAACCACTCGTGGCGGGTGTAGTCGAAGACGTGGTGACCGATCGGCACGCCGCGCTCGGCCAGGGGTTCGCGCCGCTCGCCCTGCCACCACGCCAGGAACAGGTCGCGGTCGGTGAGCCATCCGGGCGCCGCGATGAAGCCGGCGCCGACGACGGGGTGGGCGGCCAGGGCGGCGGTCGTCGTCGGCTCCACCAGGTCGGCCAGCGCGCCGGCGGCGAGGCGTCCGTCCGAGCCGACGGTGCGCAGTACGAGCTCGCCGATGCCCTCGATGGAGGCGAAGACCGCACCGAAGTAGGCCGCGACCGCGACCACGCACTGGGCGACGGCCTCGGCCACGCCGGGGCGGACGCCGATGCCGTCGGGGTCGAGACGCGAGGTCGTCACGAGGCGCTCCTGGGGGTCCGGGTGCGGGCATGGGCGGCGGCCTGAGCGCGGGCCACCTCGTCGAGGGTCCCCTGCAGCAGGGCTCGGGCGCAACGGCGGGCGGCGTCCGGATCGCCGGCGGCGAGCGCATCGAGGAGCGCCGCCTGGCGGTCGTGCGCCGCGCGGGCGACATCGGGGTCGGCGAAGGGGAGCCGTGCCAGCACCCCGAAGTCGGCCTCCGAGCGGACGACGGCCCGCGTCAGCCGGGCCGACTGGGTGAGCGCGGCGATGGAGAGCCAGATCTCGGCGTCGGCGTGCCGGGCGCGGCCGGCGTCGTGCGGCTCGTCGGGGTCGGGGAGCAGGTCGCGCAGCGCCTCGACCTCCTCGGCGTCGGCGCGTTCGGCCGCGAGTTCGGCGCAGCCGGCCAGCAGCAGCACGTAGTGGTCGGCGAGGTCGTGCAGCTCGGCGCGGGAGAGCACGCCCAGGCGCTGGGCGAGCGCCTCCTCGTCGAGGCGGGCGTCCTCGGCGACGACGGTGCCGCCGCCGCGTCCGCGGGTGGTGACCACGAGTCCGCGGGCGCGCAGGCCGATGAGGGCCTCGCGCACGGTGACGACCGCGACGCCGAGCATGCCGGCGAGCTCGGGTTCGCTCGGCAGTCGATCACCGGGGGCGAGCAGGCCCGAGCGGATCGCATCGGTCAGTCGGCGCTCGACCAGAGCGGCCCGGCCGGCGTCCCCGAGCGGCGCGAAGAGCGCGCTCCGGGCGCGGGAGCCGGGGTGCCGGAGCGCGGTCATGCGCCAGATTCTCGCAACACATTCGTGACACGCAAGGTCTGTTCATCTAAAAACTGATTCCATATCTTAAGCCGCATGACGACGGCGATCTCCCTGCGCGGCGTGAGCAAGCACTACGGCGATGTCCGCGCCGTCGACGAGCTCGACCTCGACATCGCCGACGGCGAGTTCTTCTCGATGCTGGGCCCCTCGGGGTCGGGCAAGACCACCGTCCTGCGCCTCATCGCGGGTTTCGAGGACCCCACCGCAGGGGTCATCCGGCTCGGCGAGGACGACGTCACCCGCCTGCCGCCGTACGCCCGCGACGTCAACACCGTCTTCCAGGACTACGCGATCTTCCCCCACCTCTCGGTGCTGGAGAACGTCGAGTACGGCCTGCGGGTCAAGAAGGTCGCCAAGGCCGAGCGCCGCGCCCGCGCCGCCGAGGCGTTGGAGCAGGTGCGCCTCGGCGGGTACGGCGACCGGCGTCCCCACCAGCTCTCCGGCGGCCAGCGCCAGCGGGTGGCGCTGGCCCGCGCGCTGGTCAACCGCCCCACCGTGCTGCTGCTCGACGAGCCGCTCGGCGCCCTCGACCTCAAGCTGCGCCGCGAGATGCAGGTCGAGCTCAAGCAGATCCAGCGCGAGGTCGGCATCACCTTCGTCTTCGTCACCCACGACCAGGAGGAGGCGCTCACGATGAGCGACCGCATCGCGGTCTTCAACGAGGGGCGCATCGAGCAGCTGGCGACACCGGTCGAGCTCTACGAGCGCCCGGCCACCGCGTTCGTCGCCGGCTTCGTCGGCACCTCCAACGTGCTGCGCGACGACGTCGCCCGCACGGTCGTCGGTGAGGACGGCGTCTTCATGATCCGCCCCGAGAAGGTGCGGCTCCAGGCCGCGGCGCCCGCCGCCGACGGCTCCCTGTGCGTCGCCGAGGGCACGGTCTCCGAGGTGGTCTACCTCGGAGCCTCCACCAGCACGGTGGTGGCTCTCGACGCGGGTGGCAGCCTCACCGCCACCCACCCCAACGCCGACACCTCGCTGGACGACGCGCTCGAGCGTCGCGGCAGCCGGGTGGTGCTCACGTGGCGTCGTGAGCACCTGGTCGCGCTGGACACCGGTTCCCCCCGACCCCACCAGGCCACCCCGGCCGCCCACTGAGGAGGACACACATGACCACGATCGGTATGCGTCGGCTCGCCGCCGTCGCCTGTGCCGGAGTGCTGGCGCTCGCCAGCGCCTGCGGCACCGACTCCGGCAGCGACGACGGCGCGAAGGCCGGCGCTCAGCAGGGCGGCTTCACCGCACCCGACATCCCGATGCAGCAGTCGATCGGCGACGGGGAGGGCGAGGTCGACATCCTCGCGTGGCCCGGGTACGCCGAGGACGGCTCCACCGACAAGAGCATCGACTGGGTCACGCCCTTCGAGAAGCAGACCGGCTGCCAGGCCAACGTGAAGTACTTCGGCACCTCCGACGAGGCCGTGCAGCTGATGAAGACCGGCGAGTACGACGTCGTCTCGGCCTCGGGCGACGCGACGCTGCGCCTCATCGCGGGCGGTCAGGTGGCGCCGGTCAACACCGACCTGCTGACCAACTACGCCGACATCGAGGACTTCCTCAAGGGCCAGCAGTTCAACTCCGTCGACGGTCAGATGTACGGCGTCCCGCACGGCTGGGGCGCCAACCTGCTCATGTACAACACCGACGTCGTGAAGCCGGCGCCGACGAGCTGGTCGGCGGTCTTCGACGACGCCTCGACCTACGCGGGCAAGGTGACGGCCTACGACAGTCCGATCTACATCGCCGACGCCGCGCTCTACCTGATGACCCACGAGCCCGATCTCGGCATCAAGGATCCCTACGCGCTCGACCAGGACCAGCTCGCCGCGGCGGTCGACCTGCTGAAGAAGCAGAAGGAGAACGTCTCGGAGTACTGGTCGGACTACCTCAAGGAGGTGCAGGCCTTCAAGACCGGCGACTCGGTCATCGGCACCACCTGGCAGGTCATCGCCTCGGTCGCCGAGGGCGAGGGCGCGAAGGTCGCCGCCATCCTCCCCGAGGAGGGCTCGACCGGCTGGTCCGACACCTGGATGGTCGGCGCGAAGGCCGCCCACCCGAACTGCGCCTACGAGTGGATGAACTGGATCACCGGTCCAGAGGTGCAGGCCCAGGTCGCGGAGTACTTCGGTGAGGCGCCGGCCAACGGCAAGGCGTGCGACTACACCAGCGACAAGACGTTCTGCGACACCTACCACGTCACCGACGCCGCCTACGCCGACCAGATCCACTACTGGACGACGCCGATCAGCCAGTGCCTCGACGGTCGCACCGACGTCACGTGCACCGACTACGGCGACTGGACCACCGCCTGGACCGAGATCAAGGGCTGATCTTGTCGATCCTCGACCGTCGCCCGGGCCTCCGGGTGGGCCTGCTCCTCACGCCGCCGATGCTGTGGCTGGGAGTGGCCTACCTGGGGGCCCTGGCGAGCCTCCTCATCACCTCGCTGTGGACCCAGAACGACTTCACCGGGCTCATCGAGCGGGTCTGGACGCTGGACAACTTCCGCACCCTGTTCACGGTCGAGGTCTATCGCACCATCACGCTGCGCACGATCGGGATCGCGGTGCTCGTCACGGTGATCGACGCCGTGCTCGCGTTCCCGATCGCGCTCTACATGGCGAAGTTCGCCTCGCCGCGCGCCCAGCGGCTGCTGGTGATCGCCGTCCTCATGCCGCTGTGGGCCTCCTACCTGGTCAAGGCCTACGCCTGGCGCGGCATGTTCTCCGCCGACGGCCCGATCGCGTGGATCGCCCGGCCCTTCGGCCTCGACACCCCCGGCTACGGCCTCGCGGCCACCACGGTCACGCTGGCCTACCTGTGGCTGCCCTACATGATCCTGCCGGTCTACGCCGGCCTCGAGCGGGTGCCCGACTCGCTGTTCGAGGCCTCCGCCGACCTCGGCGCCGGCGCCGGGCACACCCTGCGGCGCATCGTCGTCCCGATGGTCTTCCCGGCCTTCGTCGCGGGCTCGATCTTCACCTTCTCGCTGACGATGGGCGACTACATCGCCGTCAAGATCGTCGGCGGCACCACCCAGATGCTCGGCAACGTCGTCTACGACAACCAGGGCGCGGCCAACAACCTCCCGTTCGCCGCGGCGGTGGCCACCGTGCCGATCGTCGTCATGCTCGCCTACCTCGCGGCGGTGCGACGCACCGGCGCCCTGGAGAACCTCTGATGGCCGGATCCATGCAGGCCTCGCGCGGTCTGCGCACCACCCTGCGCGTCTTCACCGGCCTGGTGCTGGTGGTGATCTACGTGCCGCTCGCGCTGGTGCTGCTCAACTCCTTCAACACCGACAACACCTTCGGCTGGCCGCCGCCGGGATTCACCCTGCACTGGTGGGACCTCGCGCGGCAGAGCACCGGCGCCCGCGAGGCGCTGTGGGTCTCGCTGCGGGTGGCAGCGGTAGCCACGGTGGTCGCGCTGGTGCTCGGGTCGCTGGCCGGCCTCGCACTGCGACGCACGGCGTTCTTCGGGCGCAACACCGTCTCGCTGCTCATCATCCTGCCGATCGCGCTGCCCGGCATCGTCACGGGTCTGGCGTTCAAGAACGAGTTCACGACCATCCTCGGCGTCGAGCTGAGCTTCTGGACCATCGTGATCGCCCACGCCACCTTCTGCATCGTGACGGTGTTCAACAACGTGCAGGCCCGTTTCCAGCGGCTCGGCACGAACTTCGAGCAGGCCTCGATGGACCTCGGCGCGGGCCGGTGGACCACCTTCCGCCTCATCACCTTCCCGATGATGGGCTCGGCCCTCCTCGCCGGTGGACTGCTCTCCTTCGGGCTCTCCTTCGACGAGATCGTGGTCACCCAGTTCACCGCGGACGCCGACCACCGCACGCTGCCGATCTGGATCTTCGAGAACCTCTTCCGCCCCAACCAGGCGCCCATCGTCAACGTGGTCGCCGCGGTTCTCGTGATCCTCTCCGCGATCCCGATCTACCTCGCCCAGCGGCTGTCCTCCGACACCGCAGGCGCGCGATGACCCAGCGATGACCAGCGATGACCAGCGATGACCAGCGATGACCGAGCGATGACCGAGCGATGACCGCGTCATGACGGCGCCGCTGGACGGCGTCCTCGTCGCCGACTTCAGCCGGGTGCTGGCCGGTCCGAGCGCCACGATGCTGCTCGCCGACCTGGGCGCCGAGGTGATCAAGGTCGAGCGGCCCGGCGTCGGCGACGACACCCGCGCGTGGGGGCCGCCGTGGACGCCGTCGGGCGGCAGCACCTACTTCGAGTCGGTCAACCGCGGCAAGCGCAGCGTCGTCCTCGACCTCGCCGACGCCGGCGATCGCGCGCTGGCGCAGGAGCTCGCGCGGCGCGCCGACGTCGTCGTGGAGAACCTGCGCTCCGGCGCGATGGGCCGGCTCGGGCTGGGCTACGAGCAGGTGTCGGCCGCGAATCCCGGGGTCGTCTACTGCTCGATCACCGGCTTCGGCTCGGCCGGGGGCGCCGACCTGCCCGGCTACGACTTCGTCGTCCAGGCCGTCGGCGGGCTGATGAGCATCACCGGCCCCGACGCCGAGCACCCCACCAAGGTCGGCGTCGCGCTGGTCGACGTGCTGGCCGGCAAGGACGCCGCCCTCGGCATCCTCGCCGCGCTCACCCGGCGCGCCCGCGATCCCGAGGGGCGCGGCGAGCACGTGGAGGTCGACCTGCTCTCCAGCCTCCTGGGCAGCCTGGTCAACCAGGCGTCGTCCTACCTCGCCACCGGCGTCGCGCCGGCCCCGATGGGCAACGCCCACCCCTCGATCGCGCCCTACGAGACCCTGCGTTGCCGCGACGGCGTCCTGGCGGTGGCGTGCGGCAACGACGGGCAGTTCGCCCGACTCGTCGCGGCCCTCGGCCACCCCGCGTGGGCCGCCGACCCGCGCTTCGCCACCAACCCCGCCCGGGTCGAGCACCGGCCCGCGATGGTCGCGCTCCTGGAGGAGGCGCTGGCCGATCACGGCTCCCAGGACGCCGTCGCGCTGCTCCAGGACGCCGGGGTGCCCGCCGGTGCGGTGGGCTCGATCGCCGACGCCTTCGCGCTGGCCGAGCGGCTCGGTCTCGACCCGGTCGTCGAGGTCGGGGGAGACCGGCCACCGCAGGTGCGGCACCCTGTGAAGTACACGCGCAGCACGGTGGCGGCCCCGACGGCCCCGCCGCGGCTGGGCGAGCACGACGAGCAGATCCGTCGCTGGCTGGCGGCGGGGGAGGAGACCACACCATGAGCGCCGCGACCGGAACGCCCCGCACCCCCGACCCGCTCGACCTGCTCGACCTCGATGCGCTGCTCAGCCCCGAGGAGCGGGCGGTGCGCGACACGGTGCGCCGCTTCTGCGAGGAGCACACCGACCCCCACATCGCGGAGTGGTTCGAGGCCGGCGAGCTGCCCGACGCCCGCGGCCTGGCCAAGCGCCTGGGCGAGCTCGGTCTGCTCGGCATGCACCTGGAGGGCTACGGCTGCGCCGGCATGTCGGCGGTCGACTACGGCATCGCCTGCCTCGAGCTCGAGGCGTGCGACTCCGGCGTCCGCTCGCTGGTCTCGGTGCAGGGCTCGCTGGCGATGTTCGCGATCTGGCGCTTCGGCAGCGAGGAGCAGAAGACGACCTGGCTGCCGCGCATGGCCGCCGGCGACGCCATCGGCTGCTTCGGTCTCACCGAGCCCGACCACGGCTCCGACCCCGGCTCGATGCGCACCCGCGCCCGCCGCGACGGCACCGACTGGGTGCTCGACGGTCGCAAGATGTGGATCACCAACGCCCCGATCGCCGACGTCGCGGTCGTGTGGGCGCAGACCGACGAGGGCATCCGCGGTTTCGTCGTCCCGACCGACCTCCCGGGCTTCAGTGCCCCGGAGATCAAGCACAAGATGTCGCTGCGCGCCTCGCTGACCGGCGAGATCGTGCTCGACGGCGTCCGCCTGCCGGCTGACGCCGTCCTGCCCGACGTGCACGGTCTCAAGGGTCCGCTGTCCTGCCTCTCCGAGGCGCGCTACGGCATCATCTGGGGCTCGCTCGGCGCGGCCCGCTCGGCCTTCGCCGCCGCCGTCTCCTACAGCCGCGAGCGCGAGCAGTTCGGCAAGCCGATCGGCGGCTTCCAGCTCACCCAGGCCAAGCTCGCCGACATGGCCGTCGAGCTCGGCAAGGGCCATCTGCTCGCGCTGCACCTCGGCCGCATGAAGGACGCCGGCACGCTGCGCCCCGACCAGGTCAGCTTCGGCAAGCTCAACAACGTCCGCGAGGCGCTGGAGATCTGCCGCACGTCGCGCACCATCCTCGGCGCCAACGGCATCTCGCTGGAGTACCCCGTCATCCGCCACATGAACAACCTCGAGTCGGTGCTCACCTACGAGGGCACCGTCGAGATGCACACCCTCGTGCTCGGTCAGACCCTCACCGGTCTGGCCGCCTACCGCTGACCCCGTACCGCCCGACCACGACCGGAACTAGGCTGATCCCATGACCATCGGTGGACCCTCGATCCCGCAGAAGCGCCAGCTCAACACCGCCATCCCCGGACCTCGTTCGCTCGAACTGCTCGATCGCAAGAAGTCCTTCGTCGCCGACGGTGTCGGCACGACCCTGCCGGTGTTCGTCGTCGCCGCGGGCGGCGGCGTCCTGCTCGACGTCGACGGCAACAGCCTCATCGACCTCGGCGCCGGCATCGCGGTCACCAACGTCGGCAACGCCGCGCCCCGCGTCGTCGAGCGCGCCACCGCCCAGCTCCAGGCCTTCACCCACACCTGCTTCATGGTCACCCCCTACGAGGGCTACGTGGAGGTCTGTCAGGCGCTGGCCGAGCTCACCCCCGGCGAGCACGCCAAGAAGAGCGCCCTGTTCAACTCCGGCGCGGAGGCGGTCGAGAACGCCGTCAAGATCGCCCGCGTGGCCACCGGCAAGGACGCCGTCGTCGTCTTCGACCACGCCTACCACGGCCGCACCAACCTCACGATGGCGATGACGGCCAAGAACATGCCCTACAAGCACGGTTTCGGGCCGTTCGCCGCCGAGGTCTACCGCGCTCCGATGAGCTACCCGCTGCACGACGGCCTCTCGGGCGCCGAGGCCGCGGCCCGCGCCATCGACGTCATCGAGAAGCAGGTCGGCGCCACCAACCTCGCCTGCGTCGTCCTCGAGCCGGTGCAGGGCGAGGGCGGCTTCATCGTGCCGGCCGAGGGCTTCCTGCCCGCGATCGCGGCCTGGTGCCGGGCCAACGACGTCGTGTTCATCGCCGACGAGATCCAGTCCGGCTTCTGCCGCACGGGCTCCTGGTTCGCCTGCGACCACGAGGACGTCGTCCCCGACCTCATCACCACCGCCAAGGGCATCGCCGGCGGTCTGCCGCTGGCCGCGGTCACCGGTCGCGCCGAGCTCATGGACGCCGTCCACGTCGGCGGTCTGGGCGGCACCTACGGCGGCAACCCGGTCGCCTGCGCGGGTGCGCTCGGCTCGATCGAGGAGATGCGCGAGCACGACCTCGCCGGCCGGGCCGCCGCCATCGGCGAGCGCATGCGCGCCCGGCTCGAGGCGCTGCGCGCCGACTTCCCGGTGATCGCGGAGGTCCGCGGCCGCGGCGCCATGATGGCCATCGAACTGCTCGACGCCGACGGCAAGCCCGACGCCGCCCGCACGGCCGCCGTCTCGGCCGCCTGCCACCAGCGCGGGGTCGTCACGCTCACCTGCGGCACCTGGGGCAACGTCTTCCGCTTCCTCCCGCCGCTCTCGATCTCCGACGAGCTGCTCGAGGAGGCCTTCGACGTCGTCGCCGAGGCCTTCGCGGCGACCGCCTGATCAGGACGCGGGCTCGCCCGCTGCGTCCAAGCCGACGAAGCAGAACCCGAGGCGGCGCAGTGCGTGCACCTCGTGCGGCACCGCCGCCAGGGTGGCCGGCGAGTTCGTCACGCCGTCGTGCTGCAGCACCACGCTGCCCGCGCGGCCGCGAGCGCGCACCTGCGCGATGACGCTGCGCGCGATCATCGTGGTGGACCGTCCCGCCCAGTCGCGGGAGTCGACGTCCCACAGCACGCTGGTCAGGCCCATGCCGCGCAGCACCCGGGCGACCCGTGCGTCGGTCGCACCATAGGGCGGGCGCACGAACGCCGAGTGCTCACGCACCCCCGCCCGCCGCAGCGCCCTGCTCGTGGCGATCAGGCCCGCGCGGATGTCGTCGTCGGTCTGCGTCGTCAGGTCGCGGTGGGCGTAGGTGTGGTTCCCGATCGTGAAGCCGCGCCGTGCGACCAGCCGGGCTACCTCCGGCGCGGCGTCGATGCGGCTGCCGACCATGAAGAAGGTGGCGGGTACGTGCAACTTCAGCAGTTCCCGGGTGAGGGCCGCTGTCACCGACGTCGACGGACCGTCGTCGAAGGTCAGCGCGACGTTGCCGGCCCGACAGCCCGCGGACGGCGCGCGGTCGGGGCCGGCGGACGGGCGCGCCAGCGCGCGATGGCGCGGGGTGATCGTGCCTCCGGGCAGCACCCGTAAGGGGTCGCGGGCGGGGACGAGGATCCCGGCCGGACGGGCACTGATCGTGCCGGACGGGCTGGAGGAGCCGGGCGCGCCGTCGGGGCTGTCGGCAGCGCCGGCGAGGGCGGCGAGGACCGCGATCGTCGCGACGAGGATCGCCACGGGGGAGAGGAGGAGTCGGCGCTTCACCGCTGGTCCGTTTCTGCTTCGGGCGCCGTGCGCCGTGGATCCGTCGCCAGTGTGAGGCGCGGCAGCGGCGATCGGTTGTCACGACGCGCCGCGAATGCGGCGGGCGGTGGGCCGGCTGCGAGGATGGCGGGGTGCGTGACGTCGTCATCCTCGGCTCGACCGGGTCCATCGGCACCCAGGCCCTCGACCTCGTGCGGGCGAACCCCGACCGGTTCCGGGTCGTCGGCCTGACCGCGGGCGGCTCTCAGCGCGAGCTCTTCGAGGCCCAGGTGGCCGAGTTCGCCCCGGCGGTGCACGGGCTGGGCGAGGAGGCGTCCGTCGAGGCGGCCGCGCACCCGTGCGACGTCGTCCTCAACGGCATCACCGGCGCGGTCGGTCTGCGCCCGACGCTGGCGGCTCTGGAGGCCGGCCGCACCTTGGCCCTGGCGAACAAGGAGTCGCTCATCATCGGCGGCCCGCTGGTCAAGCGGGTGGCCGCGCCGGGTCAGATCGTCCCGGTCGACAGCGAGCACAGCGCCATCGCCCAGAGCCTGCGCGCCGGACGCGCCGAGGAGGTCCGCCGGCTCGTGCTCACCGCCTCCGGCGGCCCGTTCCGCGGCCGCACCCGCGCCGACCTCGAGCGGGTCACGCCCGCCGAGGCGCTGGCGCACCCCAACTTCGCGATGGGCACGGTCATCACCACCAACTCCGCGACGCTGGTCAACAAGGGGCTGGAGGTCATCGAGGCGCACCTGCTCTTCGACGTCCCCTTCGAGCGCATCGACGTCGTCGTGCACCCCCAGCAGTTCATCCACTCGATGGTGGAGTTCGTCGACGGTGCGGTCGTGGCCCAGCTGGGGCTGCCCACCATGCTCGTGCCGATCGCCATGGGTATGGCCTGGCCCGACCGGGTGCCCGACGCCGAGACCCCCATCGACTGGAGCCGCGCGTCGGACTGGCGCTTCGAACCGGTCGACGACGACGCCTTCCCCGCGATCCGCCTCGCCCGCGAGGCCGGCACCCGCGGCGGCACCGCCCCGGCGGTCTACAACGCGGCCAACGAGGTCTGCGTCGCCGCCTTCCACGCCGGACGCCTGCCCTTCCCGGGGATCGTCGACGTCGTCGGCGCCGTCCTCGGTGCGCTGACCGCGCACGACGTACCCTCGTCGGGGGAGCTCACGCTCGACGACGTCCTCGCGGCCGACGCGTGGGCTCGGGCCGAGGCCGACCGCCACATCTCCGCCGCCTTCCGGGGCACCGCACCGTAGGAAACCGATGACCGTCCTGCTCTACACCCTCGGCGTGCTCGCGTTCGCCGTCGCGATCCTCGCCTCCATCGGGCTGCACGAGCTGGGCCACATGATCCCGGCCAAGCGGTTCGGCGGGAAGGTCACCCAGTACTTCATCGGCTTCGGGCCCACGGTGTGGAGCAAGCAGGTCGGCGAGACCGAGTACGGCCTCAAGGCCATCCCGCTCGGCGGCTACGTGAAGATCGTCGGCATGCTGCCGCCTGGCGCCGAGCAGCTCGGCCAGGTGAGCTACGACGCGCAGGGCAACCAGGTCACGCGGGTGCGCAAGTCGAACACCGGCATGTTCACCCAGCTCATCTCCGACGCCCGCGCCGCCGAGTGGGAGCTCGTCGGCCCCGAGGACTCGGACCGGCTCTTCTACAAGATGGCGTCGTGGAAGAAGATCGTCGTGATGGCCGGCGGTCCCACCGTCAACCTGCTCATCGCGTTCGTCGTCTTCTGGATCGTCTTCGCCACCTACGGCGTCAAGACCCTCGACGTCGCGCCGGGCGCCCCGGTCGTGGCCGAGGTCTCCCAGTGCGTGCTGCCCTACACCGAGGAGGGCCGGGCCTGCACGCCGTCCGACCCCGCCGCTCCGGCAGCGGCCGCCGGGTTGCGCCCCGGCGACGTCATCACCTCCTTCAACGGCACGAAGGTCACCGACTGGGAGCAGCTGCGCACGCTGATCCGCGGCAACGCCGACGGCACCGCCGTCATCGGCTACGACCGCGACGGCCAGCAGCTCACCGGGCGCACGAGCACGACCGTGGAGGCCCGGCCCACCTCGGCCACCGATCAGACCCTGCGCCAGGTCGGGTTCCTCGGGGTGAGCCCCCGCACCACGGTCGTCACCGAGCACGGCGGACCGATCTACACCCTCGACCAGATGGGCACGATGACCAAGGAGAGCCTCTCGGCGCTCCTCCACCTGCCGGTGCGGGTGTGGGGTGTCGCGAAGGCCATCGTCGGCCTGGAGGAGCGCTCGGTCGACAGCCCGATCTCCATCGTCGGCGGCGGTCGGATCGCCGGCGAGACCGTCTCCGACACCGACTTCGGTGCGGGGGAGAAGGTCGCCTACCTCGCCATGCTGGTCGGCGGGTTCAACCTCTTCATCGGCCTGTTCAACTTCGTCCCCCTCCTGCCGCTCGACGGCGGGCACATCGCCAGCGCCCTGTGGGAGTGGATCCGCCGCGGGCTCGCCCGCCTCACCCGGCGTCCCGACCCCGGCTACGTCGACGCCGCCCGGCTGCTGCCGGTGGCCTATGTGGTGGGCAGCTTCCTGCTGATCATGGGCGTCGTCCTCATCGTCGCCGACCTCGTGGTGCCGGTCTCCACCGGCGCCTGACGCCGACCCCGGCGCGGCCTCGGCGGCGCAGTACGCTCGGAGCATGACCAGCATCAGCCTCGGCATGCCGGAGGCTCCGCCTCCGGTGCTCGCTCCCCGTCGTCCGACCCGCCAGATCAAGGTGGGCAAGGTGGGGGTCGGCAGCGAGTCGCCGATCTCGGTCCAGTCGATGACCACGACGCTGACCGCCGACGTCAACAGCACGCTCCAGCAGATCGCCGAGCTCACCGCGGCCGGCTGCGACATCGTCCGGGTCGCCTGCCCCAGCCAGGACGACGCCGACGCGCTGCCGCAGATCGCCCAGCACAGCCAGATCCCGGTGATCGCCGACATCCACTTCCAGCCGAAGTACGTCTTCGCGGCCATCGAGGCCGGGTGCGCGGCGGTGCGGGTCAACCCCGGCAACATCAAGAAGTTCGACGACCAGATCAAGGAGATCGCCCGCGCCGCGCAGGACCACGGCACGAGCATCCGCATCGGCGTCAACGCCGGCAGCCTCGACAAGCGCCTGCTCGAGAAGTACGGCAAGGCCACCCCCGAGGCCCTGGTGGAGTCCGCGGTCTGGGAGGCGAGCCTGTTCGAGGAGCACGGCTTCCGCGACTTCAAGATCTCGGTCAAGCACAACGACCCCGTCGTCATGGTGCGCGCCTACGAGCTGCTCGCCGAGAAGGGCGACTGGCCGCTGCACCTCGGCGTCACCGAGGCCGGCCCGGCCTTCCAGGGCACGATCAAGTCGGCCACCGCGTTCGGCGCCCTGCTCTCGAAGGGCATCGGCGACACCATCCGCGTCTCGCTCTCCGCGCCTCCGGTCGAGGAGGTCAAGGTCGGCATCCAGATCCTCCAGTCGCTCAACCTGCGGCCCCGCAAGCTCGAGATCGTCTCCTGCCCCTCCTGCGGGCGCGCCCAGGTCGACGTCTACAAGCTCGCCGAGGAGGTCACCGCCGGCCTCGACGGTCTCGAGGTGCCGCTGCGCGTCGCCGTCATGGGGTGCGTCGTCAACGGTCCGGGCGAGGCCCGCGAGGCCGACCTCGGCGTCGCCTCCGGCAACGGCAAGGGCCAGATCTTCGTCAAGGGCGAGGTCGTCAAGACCGTGCCGGAGTCGCAGATCGTCGAGACCCTCATCGAGGAGGCCATGCGCATCGCCGAGGGCATGGAGGCCGTCGACGGCGCCTCGCCGGAGGTCAGCGTCGGCTGACGCGGGTCGGCTGTCGGAATCACCGGTGCACCGGTGACTCCTGCACTTCTCAGGGAGGCGGAGTCACGTGGTCGTAGCAACGGTCATGCTGCTGGCGGGTTTGCCAGTAGCTCGGCCAGC